>CAITOL010000017.1 GCA_903893975.1 uncultured Rhodospirillales bacterium
CCGTCAAGCATATGGCTCACAATCTGCTGCGAACCGCATCCACCAAGGACTCCTTGCGCCTGAGGCGCAAGGTTGCAGCATGGGATGATGATTTCCTGGTCAGCTTGATCGCAGCATGAAAATTTCACCCGATTCCCCTGCCCCCAAACAAAAAGCCGCGCCGCCCACCTCCCGGCAGACGGCGCGGCCAACCGGCCCAAACCTCTCAAGCGTCAGGCCGCCGCTTCACCCCGCTGGCCATGGAACATATGCTCCATCTGCCGTTTCGCGGCGTCGAATGCGTCCCGCACCGCCACATACACATCCTCATGCGCCGGGTTGGTGCCATGATCGCGAGACACCGCAATCTCCCGGCCCGGCGTATGCAGCACAATATGGATGTCGAACATATTCCCCTTCTGATGGCTCCGGTGCTGCTTCTCAACCACCACGCGGCAGGAGGATATCCGCGGGTAAAGTTGTTCGAGTTTCGCAACGCGGCCGCGTATTTTCTCCTCAAGCGCTTCCGACGGGTCCATGTTGCGGAAACGGATGTCGAGCGGCTTGTCCATAATATCCTCCTTCGCGAACCCGCTCAGGCTATGCTCAAGCCGCCGTCCAGAAATTGATCCAGATCATGCCCCCCGAACCCGCGCCGTATCCGCCCCCAGCGCCGGCGCCGCGCTCACCACCGGCGGGCGCGTGCCATCGAACGACAGCGGCAAGCCCATCAACGGCAGCGCCAGCCCCGGCGGCGGCGCCAGCATCCCCAACGCCTGCACCTGCGGATTGCCCGCCAGGTCCGACAGATCATTAATCGGCGCGCACGGAATCCCCAGCGTATCCAGCCGTTCCTGCCAATGGGCGGATGGTTTGCCGCGCATCACCTCGCTAATCCAGCCGATAATCAGATCCTTGTTCGCCGCCCGGTCCGCATTGGTCAGAAACCTTTTATCCGTCGCCCATTCCGGATGCCCCAACTCGGCCACCAGCTTGGCGTATAGCCGGTCATTCGCCGCCGCCACCACCAACTCCCGGTCCGCCGTCGGCAGCGCCTGAAACACCACCACCCGCGGGTTCCCACTCCGGTCCCGCTTCGGCAGATTGCCACTTTCCGCATACGCCGCCCAATGCGGCCCCATCCAGCCCATCGCGGTCTCGAGCAGGGAGCTATCCACCGTCGCCCCCTCCCCGGTCACCTGCCGCCGATGCAGCGCCGCAATCGCCCCCAGCGCCGCCCACACCCCGGTGCCGAGGTCCAGCACCTGCATCCCCACCCGCGCCGGCGCCCCGGCCGGGTCCCCGTTCAGGCTGAACATGCCGGAAAGCGCCTGCACCATCGGCTCATACCCCGGCGCGAGCCGCTGCGGGCCCACCGCGCCCAACGCCCACAACGAAACATAAATCAGCCTTGGATTGGCCGCCCGCAGCGGCGCCGCCCCCAGCCCCAGCGCCTCCAGCGCCCCCGGCCGCATATTCTGCACCACCACGTCGCTCCCCACGATCCGGCTTTGCACCCAGGCCAGATCCGCCGAGTTCTTCAGGTCCAGCACCACGGATTGCTTGTTCATATTGCAGGCATGAAACGTCGTCGCCATCCCGCCATGGAACGGCGGCCCCCAGCCGCGCCCGTTATCCCCCTCCGGCCGCTCAATCTTCAGCACCTCCGCCCCCAGCAGCGCCAAAATCTGCCCGGCATACGGCCCGGCGATGTTTTCAGCGATTTCGACGACCTTTATCCCGTGCAGCGGCAGCATCATGTCCCTCCGGTTCGTTGCCCCAAGGTTGCGCCAACTGGCGCCGATCGGATAGTGCTTCCCCATGATCAAGGCCGCCATCGTCGGGATTTCCGGCCCCGAACTCACCCAGACCGAGGCACAGCAGCTGCGGGCCCACCAACCGGCCGGCATCATCCTGTTCGCGCGCAACATCCTCACCCCCGACCAGCTCGCCGCCCTGATGGCCGATCTCGCCGCCGTGCTCCCCGCAGATGCCGCCCTGCTGGTCGATCAGGAAGGCGGCCGCGTCGCCCGCCTGCGCCCGCCGCACTGGCACGCCCACCCGCCCGCCGCCGACATCGGCGCGCTCTACGCCCGCAACCCCAGCCACGGCCTGCGCGCCGCCTGGCTTACCGGCGCGCTCATCGGGCTAGACTGCGCCGCCGCCGGCTTCACCGTCGCCTGCGCCCCGGTGCTGGACCGCCGCATGCCCCACGGCCACGGCGTCATCGGCGACCGCGCTTTCAGCGACGCCCCGGCCGACATCGCCCTCCTCGCCCGCGCCGTCGCCGCCGGCCTGCTGGCCGCCGGCGTGCAGCCGGTCGGCAAACACGCCCCCGGCCACGGCCGCGCCACACTCGATAGCCACCTCGCTTTGCCCATCGTGCAGGATAACGACCTCGACGCCGACCTGGCCCCCTTCACCGCCAACCGCGACCTGCCGTGGATGATGACCGCGCATATCCGCTACCCAACCTGGGACGCCGCCCTCCCCGCCACCCTCTCCCCCACCATCATTGCCAGCATCATCCGCGGCCGCATCGGCTATCAGGGCGTGCTGGTCTCCGACGACCTCGCCATGCACGCCCTCACCGGCGCCCCCGCCGACCGCGCCACCGCCGCCTTGCAGGCCGGGTGCGACGTGGCGCTCTATTGCCCCGGCGACCTCGAAGGCACATCTCAGGTGCTGGCCGCCGTCCCCCCCCTCACCCCAGCCGCCACCGCCCGGCTGGCCGCCGCCCGCGCGCTTGCCCAAACCAAACGCCTGGCGCTCGATGCCGCAACCCTGGCCGCCGAACGGAAAGACCTGATGCAGTGACGGATATCCTCGAAGCCATCCTCGCCGCCGTGCTGGCCATCACCCTGCACGAAACCGCGCATGGCTACGCCGCCCTGGCTTTGGGGGACGACACCGCCCGCCGCCTCGGCCGCCTGTCGCTCAACCCGCTGGCGCATGTCGATCGCGTCGGCACCATTCTGCTGCCCGGCTTCCTCGCCATCAGCCAGCTGCTCACAATCGGCCATGTCGCCTTCATGTTCGGCTGGGCCAAACCCGTCCCCGTCGCCGCCAGCCGCTTCGCCAACCCGCGCCTCGGCATGGCCTGGGTCGCCGCCGCCGGCCCGGCCTGCAACTTCGTCCTCGCCTGGCTCGCCGCCCTGTCGCTGCACCTGGTGCCGCTGATCGACCACGCCAGCGCCGACCTGCTCGCCGGCTTCGTCGGCTACTTCATCATGTCCAACCTCGTGCTCGGCCTGTTCAACCTGCTGCCCATCCCCCCGCTCGATGGCGGCCGCATCGCCGTCGGCCTGCTCCCCCTCCGCCTCGCCCTCGCCTGGGCCCGCATGGAACGCGCCGGCATCGCCGTTGTGCTGGTCATGGTCTTCCTGCTGCCGCAATTCCTCGGCCATTACGGCATCGCCTTCGACCCGGTGGGCGACACGCTCGGCCGCGTCCTGCCCTGGGCCATCCGCACCATCCTGCTGCTCTCCGGCAATGGTGACAGTGCCGCGGAAGGCATCGATGTCTGAAACCCAGCCGCCGCAAGACCTGCTGCACCTCCACCTCGAAGGGTTTGAGGGGCCGCTCGACCTGCTGCTGGAACTGGCCCGCGCCCAGAAGGTAGACCTCGCCCGCATCTCCATCCTCGCCCTCGTCGATCAGTTCCTCGCCGTCATCGAAGGCGCCCGCCGCGTCCGGCTGGAACTGGCGGCAGACTGGCTGGTCATGGCCGCCTGGCTCACCTGGCTCAAATCCCGCCTGCTGCTGCCCAGCGGCACCCAGGCCGCTGATGAGGGTGAGGCCGCCGCCGAAGTCCTCGCCGCCCGCCTGCGCGACCTGCAAGCCATGCGCGCCGCCAGCGTCTGGCTCGGCCAGCGCCTGCAACTCGGGCAAGATCTCTGGGCGCGCGGCCAGCCGGAAGACATGGTGGAAACCGACCGCTCCCGCCTCGCGCTGGATGTCCCCGGCCTGCTCCGCGCCTATCTCGGCGCCATCCGCCGCGGCGGCACCCGCCAGCGCTACCGCCCGCAACCGCTCACCGTCTGGACGGTGAAAGACGCGCTCACCCGCCTCGCCCGCCTGCTCGGCAGCATCCCGGACTGGTCCAGCCTGGAAGCCTTCCTGCCCGACAACATGGCCTCCCCCACCGAACGCCGCGCGGCCCTGGCCAGCACCCTGATCGCCAGCCTGGAAATGGCCCGCGACGGCGCGCTACGCTTGCGCCAGGACGCAGCCTTCGGCCCCATCCTGCTGCGCAGCCACACCGAAACGCCCGACACCGCACAGGTCGCCAACGATGCCTGATGACGCCCCCGCCCCGGATGACGCCCCCAGCGCCGCACCGTTCGACTTTGAAGAACAGGTCCGCCTGGCCGAAGCCCTGATCTTCGCCGCCACCGCCCCGACCTCACCGCGCCAGCTCACCGCATTGCTAGACAAATCCTGCGATGTAGAAGCAGTGATCGACGCGTTGCGCACCCGCTATGCCGGGCGCGGCGTCGAACTCGCCGGCGTCGCTGCCGGCTGGCAGTTCCGCACCGCTGCCGACCTCGCGCCCAAATTGCGGCGAGTCGTCCAGGTCCCGCGCCGCCTGCCGCGCGTGGCGATGGAAACGCTGGCCATCATCGCCTACCACCAGCCGATCACCCGCACAGAAATCGAAGAAATTCGCGGCGCCGCCCTCGGCCAAACCACGCTCGACAGCCTGCTGGAAGCCGACCTCGTCACCCCCAAGGGCCGCAAGGAATCGCCCGGCCGGCCCACGCTCTGGGGCACCACGGCGCAATTCCTCGCCCAATTCGGCCTCAACGACCTGCGCGAACTGCCGCCACGCGGCGACCTGCTGGTGGAACCCATGGCCGTCCACCGCCCGCAGCAGCCCGCCGCCGAACCCGCGCCGGATGCCGCCGCAACGGATGAGTTTCCCCCCGACCCGGTTTCCTGCTAGCAAGCCCGCCGCAGGAGAAACCAACCGCCACATGACCGACCACGCCCCGACCGCGCCGAACCTTAGCGGGCCACGCCATGTTTGACTTTAATATGAGCGAGATCGCCCTCATCGGGGTGGTCGCGTTGGTGCTGATTGGCCCAAAGGACCTGCCGATCGCGGTCAAGGCGGTCACCACCA
>CAITOL010000018.1 GCA_903893975.1 uncultured Rhodospirillales bacterium
GCCTTCCGCTCCGTCGTCAGCACCGCGAAAGCCAATCGCGCTTCGGTATTGGACACCATTCGCTTCGTGCTCGCGGCCAAGCTACCCGCCGGGCCGATCGCAGGAGTGGGGTGAGCAATTACCTCAAGATTGGCGCGATTTAACCGCGTTGCCAGCAGGCCTGGTTCTGCAGCCATCGCCGCATCATAGGCCTCCAACGCCTTGGCGGTGTCTCCGCGATCAGTTGCCAATAAGCCCTTTAGTGACAGGGCCTCACCAGAAAGCGGATTGATCTCGAGTGCACGGTCGATCGCCTTCTCGGCTTCGTCCCTATCGCCACGCGCATAAGCAACGCGGGCCGCAGCAATCGGCGGTTCAACCTTGTCCGGATCGAGTTGCTCTGCCAGGGCAACCGATGATGCGGCGGCTGCATTATCATTCAAGGCCAGTTGCGCCATGGCGTGAAGCGTCAGGAGCGCCGCCGCCTCGTTCGGTGCCAAGCCTGATGTTGGGAACTCCTCAAGCAGTTCCTTATACATTTGCTGGCCAAGATACGCCTGCGCAAGTAACGGCGACACCTGACGCGGCGGCATCCCCATGTCGCGTGCGATGCGCAACTCTTTGCTAGCGGCGACAGCATCATTGAGCCGAAGATGCAGCGATCCCAGCCGAAAATGGGCGTCGAGATTGCCTGGATCCGACGCGACTATATCGCGCAGTAGAGCCCGAGCTGCCTGCAATTGGCCACTCTCTAGCAGGCGGGTCGCAATGGTCAGTGGCTTCTCCGGACGGAAAAACTTCCACCATGCGCCGCCGGATCCAATCAGCAGCACCACCGCGAGGCTTAGATAAACCCACCAAGGCACACGAATAGCGCTGCGAGAAGACGTAATGCCCGTCCCTTCAAGCAGATCTCGCTCAGCAACAGACGCTATGGTTGGTAGCGGCCGTCTGAAAAACAGCCACTTCATGCGCGTTCCTCGGATGGATTCGGGCTAGAATGGATTGCCTTGCACCTCAATTCGTCGGCCACGACGCCGACGAACTACCGAGATTATACCAAGCCCGCCTGTTGCAAGGAAGGTCAACGTCGCAGGCTCCGGAATGGACACAACCATCAGATTGAACTGCTGCTGGCCACCGCTAATATTGACAATCGCCGCCCGCCAACCGAGTTGCGCACTGCCCAAGCTGGGCAAACCAACGATGCTGCTAAAGTTTCCGACAATGCTGGTGGCCTGTAACAAATTATACGTCGCACCGAGCGTTGGCGTAGCACCCGTCCATGCGACTTGTAGAATACCACCCAACTGCATGCTCGCAGTCGACGTATCGCCAATCGCGGTATAGGCCGTACCACGCGCACCCGACCCGTTTATCAACACATTCAAAGTGTTGCTGGACAGAAAGTTCATCGTGGTGCCGTGAATCAACACGGGCGTTGCCCCGGTATTCAGGCTATTGTTGAAATTCACCACACCCGTATAGGAGCCAGACCCAATAACGGCCCCCGCTAGAGTCAACCCAGTTCCACCGGCAACCGTGCCGCCCGCATTATTGTTGATCGCGTTGGCCAAGGTAATGGTCGATGTTGCGGCCAAGGTGCCGCCGCTATTGATCGTAATAGCGCCACTACCGGCCGCACCGGATGCAGCCACGGCGACACCACCGGCATTGATTACCGTGCCCCCGCTATAGCTGTTGCTGCCATTCGTCAGGGTGAGCGTACCAGAGCCTTGCTTGACGATTGACCCGGAGCCGGTGATCAACGACGCAGTGGAGGTCGAACTCGCCGTCCCCGCCGTCAGGGTGCCACTGCCCAACGATACGGTCCCACCCGTGCCGCTTAGGTCGGCGACAGTTTGAGAATTACCGTTGAGGTTAAAAGTGCCACCGTTAACCGCAAGATTACCCGATGCGGCCAAACTACCGCCGGAGCCAAGTGTTAAAGCACCAGCGGAGACCGTCGTGCCACCGGTGTAGGTGTTGGCACCAGTGAGAGTCGTCGTACCGCTCCCACTCTGCAACAGCGCACCGGTTCCACTAATCACCTGGCTAATCGACAGGCCGGTATCGGTTCGATTAAACACCAAATTACCGTTATCGGTGATGGGCCCAGCAACAGCACCGGTAGTTCCGCCGGCACCAAGGCTGAGTGTGCTGCTGCTATTGATCGTTGTGGCGCCGGTGAAACCTGAATTCGCATTTGACAATGCGGTGGTTCCGGTCCCGGCAATGGCGAGGCCAGCAGAACCTGAGATGGGCCCCGAGTATGTCACGCCACCAGAGTTAGAGTTGTTGAGCGTCGCCCCGCTGGACCCGACCGTCACCGCCTCGGAAAGGGTGAAGCCTGACGTACCCGTCGTTGCCAAAGTGCCGCCGTTAATCGTGAGCCCGCCGGCACCGGTCCCAAGCGGGGCGGCACTCGACACGGCCACAGTGCTACCACTGCCAATCGTTGTCGCACCGGTGAAGCTGCTGCCACTGGCCCCGGATAGCGTGGTGGTGCCTGTGCCGGTGAAGTTAAGCGCGGTCGATCCGGTGACAACGCCGGAGAGGGTCACGCCACCGCTATCGGTGTTATTAACAGTCCCTCCACCAGTGCCCAAGGTGATCGCATTGTTGAGACTGATCGAGGAGCTGCCTGTGGTTGCCAGCGTCCCGCCAGCAAGGGTCAGCCCGCCGCTAGACATGTTCGAGGCGGAGGAAATCGACAATGCGGCGCCGGAATTCACGGTCGTCGTGTAGCTGGCACCGCTGTTGGTGCCGCTCAACGTCTCCGTTCCACCGGACACAACCAAGGCACCAGTGCCCGAGATAGCACCTGACAGCGTGCCGGTGGCGGCCGTCACCGTTAGAGTCTTGCCGCCGAGGGCAACCGAACCGGCACCGCTGATTGAGGTAACCGATGCACCAGAGGTCGTGCTGGAGATACTGAACGCACCGGCATCCGTAATCCCTGAGGAACCAGCGAGGGACCCACTGCCACTCAACGCCAGGGTGCTGCCACTGCCGATAGAGGTGGCCCCCGTGAAGGTGCCGCCACTTGCCCCTGTCAGCGTTGTGGTGCCAGCACCGGTGAAATTCAACGCCGTTGAACCGGTCACGGCTCCAGACAAGGTTAACCCACCAGTATTGGTGTTGTTGAACGTGCCGCCGCCGGTGCCGAGGGTGATTGCCTCGCCAAGCGTAAAGCCGGTGCTGCCGGTTGTTGCCAATGTTCCGCCAGCGAGCGTAAGCCCCCCGGCGCCAGTTCCCAGCGGCGCCGCGCTGGAAACAGCGACCGTGCTGCCGTTGCCAATCGATGTGGCACCGGTGAAGGTGCTACCGCTTGCGCCGGTCAGCGTGGTGGTACCCGTGCCGGAGAAGTTAAGCGCCGTAGATCCGGAGATTGCGCCAGAGAGGGTCAAGCCGCCGGTATCGGAATTGTTAAACGTGCCGCCACCCGTGCCCAGCGTTATGGCATTCGCCAAGCTTATGGCCGTACTACCGGTTGTGGCCAAAGTGCCGTTGGCAAGGGAGAGCGTACCGGTAGACATATTTGCCGCAGACGCGATCGATAGTGTGCCAGTCCCATTTACGGTCGTCGCGAAGGTCGCGGCACTGTTGGTGCCGCTCAGCGTCTCCGTGCCACCTGATACAATCAAGCCACCCGTGCCACTGATGGCACCTGATAGGGTACCAGAAGCAGCCGTCACGGTTAGGGTTTTAGCGCCAAGGGTCAACGCGCCACTGCCAGACAGAGCGGTCACAGAAGTACCGGTAGCTGTAATGCCGGAAATGTTGAACGTGCCATTGTCGGTCACGCTTGAGCCCGTAATCGCGCCATTACCGGTTAGCAATATCGCACCACCACTGCTGATTGTGGTCGCGCCGGTATAGGTATCGGCGGCCGTGAGCACGAGATTGCTGGTTCCCGTTTTGGTCAGCGAACCCGAACCGCTAATCACGCCCCCCAAAGTGAGCACAGACCCGGTGTTTGCGAATGTGCCCCCACCGGTGCCCAGCGAAATGGTGTTAATGAGGCTTACGTTCGCCGACGTCGACTGCAGCACACCGCCATTGCTGAGCGAAATTGCTCCGGAGCCAATATTACTTGGCGCGCTAATCGATATGCCGCCAGTGCCGCTGATGTTTAACCCCCAGGTCCCTGTACTTGTGCCCGACAAGGTTTGAATAGCCGAACCCGTCTCCGCGAGTGTTCCGGTTCCAGAAAATTTCACCGACGACGTTTGCGCCAATGTGTTGTTTAGGGTGAGCGTAAAGCCGCCGAGGGCGATCGTATCCGATGTGTTAGCGCCCAAACCCGCAACTGTTGCGGGCGAGGCGGTCAACGTAACGGTGAGGTTGCTCCCCCCAAATGTCACAACGTCAGTGGACCCAGGTGGGGATGTGGCGCAGCCCGTCCAAACGGACGCGCTCCAGTTCCCACTCGCCGACAGCGCGCATGCAGCTATTGCGGGCGTAGAAACGAAGGCGGACAGGGCTGAAAACACGATAATCGTGAGGGTCAGAAGTAGTGCGAAGGGAGGCACGCACCACGTGAGGCGTAATTTAGATGGCCCTGAGGTGCCGCAATAAACCCCGGTCATTGATTTTCCCCCACAGCGATTTCGTAGACCGTTGTCGTGTGCACAGCCACAGGTCCCGCTACGCTCGCAACCGCGAGTCCATGAGACACGCCCATCCAGCCTGCGCAATCAATTCGCAACAATGGCCCAACCCCTTGAATCAACACTCGTTCTCATAATTTCTGCCGAAGTGGCACGTCACCAAAATCAAGCAACATCACATAATGAAAGATAACCCGCCCAAAAACCATGACGCAGCAAGATTTGTCAAGCTTTTCGGCGAGTTGATTGACTCAAATCGATCTTTGAAAATGTTTATTTATTTAACAAATCAATCATCGCACCTACCCTCCCCCCGCCCACTCACACTCAGAACGCCCGTAGCACGACGCATTACAATATGACCCGGCTCATAAGGTGGATGACATCGCGTCGCGACGACATGGGAGTGTGTCAATGGACAAGCTGCCCAATGATGCCTCTGGCCAGGTGACAAAGCGGCTGCGAGTAATCCATGATCCGGCAGCGGTTAAAAAAGCAAAGAACAAAGGTGGGAATGAAAATGTCGAACGACAGTACGACGCATGAGGCGCCCAAGAACGCAATGGCCCTGGATGTTGCGATTGTCGGCGCCGGATTCGCGGGGATGTATATGCTGCATCGCCTGCGCAGTATGGGGCTGCAAGCACGCGTGTTCGAGCGCGCAAGCGATGTGGGCGGCACTTGGTATTGGAACCGCTATCCCGGCGCCCGGTGTGATGTGGAAAGCATGCAGTATTCGTACTCGTTCGACCAGGCGTTGCAGCAGGAGTGGCACTGGAGCGAGCGGTTCGCCTCGCAACCAGAGATTTTGCGCTATGCGTGCCATGTCGCGGATCGCCTCGATCTAAGGCGCGATATCCAGTTTCATACATCTGTTACCTCCGCGACCTTCAATGATGCGGCCAAGCGGTGGGATATAACCACTGATCGCGGCGATCGCGTTTCAGCACGGTTCTGCGTAATGGCAACTGGCTGCCTTTCGACCTCGCGGCAGCCCGATTTTAAGGGTATCGATCGCTACAGGGGAAAAACCTACCATACCGGCAACTGGCCGCATGCCGGTGTCGACCTGACGGGGCTGCGCGTCGGGGTCATCGGTACGGGGTCCTCTGCGATCCAGGCCATACCTGTTATCGCCGCGCAGGCCGAGCATCTGACCGTATTCCAGCGCACCCCGAATTTTTCCATTCCCACCAGAAACCGCCCGATGGATGAGACCTACGAGCAGTCTTGGAAGCAAGACTATCCTGCGCGTCGCGCCGTGGCACGCACCTTACGGACGGGCGTGATGACCGAGGTGAACGACATGTCCGCACTGGCCGCATCTGAGGCCGATCGCCAGCGGATCTATGAGGAGCGATGGCAGCTTGGCGGCACGAGCTTCATGGCGGCTTTCAACGATTTATCCATGAACAAAGCATCGAACGATACGGCGGCAGAATTCGTGAGGGGCAAAATTAGAGGCATAGTTAAGGACCCGGCCGTGGCGGAAATTCTGTTGCCGCACAATCATCCTATTGGAACCAAACGCATTTGCGTCGATAGTCAGTATTATGAGACCTATAACCGCGACAATGTCTCGCTGGTAGACGTTCGCGCCACCCCCATCGAGGAGATCACCGAACGCGGGGTTCAGGTTGACGGCAAAGTTTACAATTTGGATGTGATTGTGTTCGCCACTGGGTTCGATGCCATGACTGGGACACTCATCGCTATAAACCCACATGGCCGCGACAATGTGGCCTTGGCCGACGAATGGGAAGCAGGGCCACGGACCTACCTCGGCCTTATGTCGGCGAATTTCCCCAACATGTTCATGGTAACCGGGCCCGGCAGCCCTTCGGTCCTCAGCAATATGATCGTCTCCATCGAGCAACACGTGGATTGGATCGCGGATTGCGTGGGTTATTTGCAGGCGCACGACTTGCCGACGATTGAACCAAAGCGCGAGGCGCAGGATGCCTGGGTCGAACACGTCAACGAAATGGCGTTTCGAACTCTGTACCCGACGGCGAATAGCTGGTACATGGGCGCCAATATTCCCGGTAAACCGCGCGTTTTCATGCCGTATATCGGTGGTGTAGGGGCATACCGGGCTAAATGCGACGAGGTAGCTGCGAAGGGTTACGAAGGGTTCGCGCTCGGCTCAAATCGGGCGACACAAGCCGCTGCAGAGTAACCGCGGCAACCATCCCGATCGGCGAACACGTCGCCGATCGGGACAGGCCGGATCAGCCGACGATTTCGGTGCCGGCGAAGAAGTATGCGATCTCGATGGCGGCGTTTTCAGCGCTATCCGAGCCGTGAACGGAATTGGCCTCGATGCTCTCGGCAAATTCCTTTCGGATGGTGCCCACGGCCGCGTTCTCCGGGTTAGTGGCGCCCATGATTTCACGATTGCGCGCAACGGCGTTTTCGCCTTCCAGAACCTGCACGACGACCGGGCCGGAGGTCATGAAGGTCACCAGGTCGCGGAAGAAGCCACGCTCGCTGTGGACGCCATAGAAGGTCTCGGCTTGGGCGGTGGTCATGTGCAGGCGCTTTTGCGCGACGATGCGCAGGCCTGCCTCTTCAAACTTCGCATTGACCTTGCCGGTCAGGTTACGGCGCGTTGCATCGGGCTTAATGATGGAAAACGTGCGTTCGATCGCCATGATGGTACCTCATGAGTGTTGGTTATTCGCGGTGGTTCGCTTGCGGCGCGGCTTTAGAGCAGGCTCCCCTGCACGGCAACCCCTTCCCCCATTCGACAGTACGCGGCTAAACGACGGACATGAGTCTTTTGATCATCCGCGATCTTTCGATACGCATGGCTGGGCGCCTATTACTGGACGATGCCAACTTGGCGGTCGATCCGGGCCGCCGGATCGGCTTGGTCGGTCGGAATGGCACCGGCAAATCAACGTTGCTACGGGCCATTTCTGGCGAATTGGGGATCGATGGTGGGGAAATCCGCCTCGCTGCCCGGATGCGTCTGGGTCAGGTGAAACAAGAAGTGCCGGAGGGACCGGAAAGCCTTGTGGACATTGTGCTCGCGGGCGATCAGGAGCGGCTGAACCTGCTGCACGAGGCCGAAACTGCGGCACCCGAGCGGTTGGCGGCGATCCATGACCGTTTGATTACCATTGGCGCCGATAGCGCTCCATCACGGGCGGCAACGATTCTGGCTGGACTTGGCTTTGATACCGCCGCTCAGGCGCGCCCAGTGAACTCCTTTTCCGGGGGATGGCGGATGCGTGTGGCTTTGGCGACGGCACTGTTCTCGCAGCCGGACCTATTGCTACTCGATGAACCAACCAACCATTTGGACCTCGAGGCCACTATGTGGCTCGAATCCTGGTTAGCGAAATTTCCAGGGGCGGCCATTGTCGTGTCCCATGATCGCGGGTTGCTGGACCGTTGCGTGGATTCCATCGTCCATCTGGACCATGGCAAGCTCAATATGACCCCTGGTGGGTATCAAGAGTTTGTTCGCATTCGGACGGAACGCGCCGCACAACTGGCTGCCGCGGCCACAAGAATTGCGGCGCAGAAGGCCCATATGCAGGCTTTCGTGGATCGTTTTCGCTACAAAGCCAGCAAAGCGCGCCAAGCCCAAGCGCGGATCAAGGCAATTGCCAAGCTGCCGCCGCTGGAAGCGACAATCGAAGAAAGCGCAACACGCTTTTCCTTTCCAGAGCCACAGCAATTGGCACCGCCAATCCTGTCGTTGGAACGGGTCTCAGTTGGCTACGGCGGCACACCGATTCTGCGTGATCTGTCGTTGCGGATCGATATGGATGACCGGATTGCCCTTTTGGGTGCAAATGGTAACGGGAAATCGACGCTCGCCAAGCTACTTGCCGGTAAATTAGACGCACTGGCGGGAGAAATGCGACGCGGCAACAAGCTGAAAGTTGGATATTTCGCGCAACATCAGACCGATGAACTGACCCTGACGGAAACTCCAGTGGACCATATGCAGCGGGCGATGGGGCGCGCCACGGTGCAGCACGTGCGGAGCCAATTAGCACGATTTGGCTTGGACGTAGATCGGGCCGAGACCAAGGTAGGGTCGCTTTCGGGGGGAGAAAAGGCACGCTTGCTGCTGGCGTTGGCAACGCGGGATGCTCCGCATTTGCTCATCCTCGATGAGCCGACGAACCATTTGGACATTGACGCCCGCGAGGCGCTGGTGCGCGCGCTCGCCGACTTTTCCGGCGCCGTATTGTTGATCACCCATGATCCCGATTTGGTGGACTTGATTGCCGACCGGCTGTGGCTGGTCGGCGACGGCACGGTCAAAGCCTATGACGGTGATCTAGACGATTATCGAAAGCTGCTCAGTGAACGGAGCCGATCAGCAGCCAAGCCAGACAGCCCAATCGCCGGTAAGCGCACCGACCGGCGCGATCGGGCCGATGCGCGTGCGGCTACGGCGCCTCTCCGCAAGCGAGTCCGTGATGCGGATACCCGAATGACGGCGTTAGCGGCTGAATTAGCGCGGTTGGAAAGCAAGTTGGCGGACCCAGCCTTATATGGTGGCGCCCGCAAATCCGAAGTGCTGGCAACCCAAGCGCAACTTGCAGCCACGAAAAAATTGATTGCTGATGCAGAAGCCGAATGGCTTGAAGCCTCTGAGGCGCTGGAAGCCGCAACGGCCTGATCAAGGAGACTGGATGTGGTTATCCCTGAGGCACTACAAGCTGTGTTCGACACCTTAAGCATCGGGCCAGCCTGCCACGTACATCCGCCGTTGATGACATCGGACGATGCGGCCGTACAGTGGGACCGATTGGACGGTTGGCAGGTCAAAAATCTGTTTCTAAAGGATGCCGGAGGACAGTTGTGGCTGGTTGTACTGCCCTGCGAGCCGCTCGTGGACACTAAAATTCTAGCAACCGTGATCGGATCGAAGCGGATTTCATTTGGGAGTGCCGCATTATTATTGGAGGTGCTGGGAGTCACACCGGGATCGGTAACCCCACTGGCCATCATGAATGATCGTCAACGCCAGGTGCGGCTGGTCATCCACGCTGGGATCATGCACCTTCGCCCCTTGCTGGTACACCCGCTGATCAACACCGCTACGCTCGAACTCCAACAGTCGGACCTGTTGCGATTTCTAGCCCATCATGACGTAATGCCAGAAATCGTTGATCTAAGCGCCGCGTTTCGCCAGCCAGTTTCCGCCTAAACGGTAAATTGCTCGGCAATAATTCGTTCTGATAGACCTTGACCAGGGTCGAAGAGCACGGTTGCCGAAATCTCCCGGTCTTCATGCACGGCGACCGACATCACATCGCGGACTTCGTGTGAGTCCGCGACGGCAGCGACCGGGCGCTTGTCGCTTTCGAGCACTTCAAACAGCACTTCGGCTGAACTCGGTAGCAAGGCCCCGCGCCAACGGCGCGGCCGAAACGCGCTGATCGGGGTCAGCGGTAGTAGATTGGCCGACAGCGGCACTATAGGGCCGAATGCGGAGAGATTATAAGCCGTTGAACCCGCTGGTGTGGAGATGAGCACACCGTCGCAAATCAACTCAGCCAACCGAACATTACCATCGACGGTGATGCGGATCTTCGCGGCCTGCGCCAGTTCCCGCAACAGTGACACTTCATTCAACGCCAACGCTTCATGCACGGCACCGCCCGTTGTCACTGCAAACATCCGCAGTGGGTGCAGCCGTGCCGGCTGAGACTTCGCCAGCCGGCGCAGTAGGTCATCCTCGTTCAAGGCGTTCATTAAGAAGCCAACGGACCCGCAATTCATGCCATAAACTGGAATGCCGCGATCAAGCACCAGGTGCAGCGTTTCCAGCATGAAGCCGTCGCCACCGAGCGATACGATAACATCTGCGTCATCGACAGGCACATCACCATAGCGATCCACCAACCGTGCCCGAACGTCACCGGCCATCGGCGCAGATGAAGCGCGGAAGCAGATGCGCCGATAGCCGCCCGTTACATTGTCGGTCAAACGAGTTTCCGCTGGGCGACCACCGGCATGTCGCGGCGGATGCGGTGGGTTAATTCCGGGTCGATCCGCGCCGTTGCCCAACCAGTCCCATCCGACACTTTAGCCACGACATGGCCCCAGGGATCAACCAGCATGGAATGGCCATAGGTCGCGCGAGTTTCGCCGTTCCCTTCCTTATGGGGGCCGTACATCGCCGGCGCCGCGAACCAGCATTGTGTTTCGATCGCGCGCGCGCGGATGAGGGTTTCCCAATGATCTTTGCCGGTTTGCAGCGTGAAGGCGGCAGGCAGGAAAATGAGCTCCGCCCCGGCTTGACGCAGCCGCAGAAAAAGTTCCGGGAAACGCACGTCGTAGCAAATCGAACAGCCAACTTTGATCCCGTCGGCCTCGTAGGTCACAACTTCATCCCCAGGCGCGTAGGTGCGACTTTCGCCGAACACCAAGCCGTCTGGCGTGCTGATATCGAATAAATGGATTTTTCGGTACCGCGCGATCTCGGTGCCATCCGGATTAAACACCAAAGTGGTGTTAAATAATCTTTCGCCACCACGCTCGCCGATCGAGCCACCATGCACGAAAATGCGCTTCTCGCGGGCGGTGCTGCGCAGGAACTCATAGGCCTCCCCACCCGGGAGATTGCTGCCCGGCGGCGGCAGATCTTCGGCCTGCCGGAACTTTCCGTCGCGATCGCCGCCCATGCAACTCCACACTTCGGGCAGGCTGACGATATTGGGACGGTCGGCTTCAACCGCAGATGCGATCAGCGCACGCGCTTGATCGATATTGGCCAATTTATCGGCCCCAGAATTCATCTGCACGACGCTCACTCGCATACAGCACTCCTGTCACGGCGGATATGGCACGATCACTAATCTAGCAGGGGAGTGGCGAGCCTGCTACTGCTAGCGCCCTGACGCACAGGCGTGCGCTCTGCCTGCGCACTGGGGAGATTTTTGATGAAGCTACTCACCCCCGGCCCGGTGACGACCCGGCCCGAGGTCAAGGCCGCGATGACACAGGATATCGCGCCTTGGGACAACGAGTTCCGCCCCATCTACCAAGCGGTGCGCGACCGGCTCCTGCGGATCGCTGGCGGCACACCCGAGACACATGTGGCCTTGGCACTCCAGGGCTGTGGGCACTTCGCTATGGAAGCCGCCATCCGTACGTTCGTGCCGGTTGGCAGAAAAATTTTGATACCCCTGGTAGGGTCTTATGCGGACCGCATGGCGCACCTGGCGAAAGACGCCGGCCGAATTCCTGTGCCTTTGCCCGTCGATCAAGAGCGACCGGTCTCGCCGGCCGCGATCGCCCAGGCCTTGGCAGAGGACCAGAGCATCGGTCATGTCGGGCTCGTCTACAGCGAAACAGGCAGTGGGGTCGTACATGATCCTGCGGCAATCGGTGCGGCGGTGCGCGCTGCCGGACGCCGATTGCTGGTCGATGCGGTATCGGCTTTTGGGGCGCTGCCTTTGAATGTCGCCAGCCAGCCGGAACTGGATGCAGTGATGTTCACGTCCAACAAATGCCTGGAAGCCATGCCCGGCTTGGGATTTACGGTCGCCCGCATTAGCAGCCTGCAAGCCGCCGCGGGAAATGCTGGAAGTTGGTCGTTTGATTTCGCCGATATTTATCAACATACCCTGCGCCCTGACAGCGGCGGCAGTTTCCGGTTCACGCCACCGGCGCAGGTTTTATCCGCAGTGCATACAGCGTTGGATCTGTTCGACGCCGAGGGCGGGCAACCAGCGCGGCTGGCGCGGTATCGGCAGAATGCTGACGTGCTTTACGAGGGCATGCGGGCATTGGGTTTAGACCCGTGTTTAGCGCGGGATGTGCAGGGGCCAATCATTGTCAACATCGCGGCGCCTGATGATCCGGCCTGGGACTTGCAACGGTTCGTTGACCTGCTCAAGCAGAGCGGCTGGCTGATCAGTAACTTCTACAACACCGCGCAGCCGAGCTTCCGGGTGGGGTGCATCGGCGCCATCACCCCCGACGATATGCGCGGCTTTCTGAAAGCGGTAGCATCCGTATTAACCACGATGGGTATTCGCAACCGTCGCGCCTGCCGCGCGGTTGCATAATCCGAGCAAGAGGCAACACACGCCCATGGCGAGCGATATTGAAATTGCGCGTGCCGCGAAACTGCGGCCGATTACCGAAATTGCGGCCAAGGCTGGCATCTCAGATGACGCGTTGGTTCCTTATGGCCGGTTTAAGGCGAAACTTGAGTTCGATTTCCTGAAAAGCCTCGCGCAGCGGCCCGATGGTGCGCTGGTACTGGTCACAGGGATTAGCCCGACGGCCGCAGGGGAAGGTAAGACAACGACGACGATCGGCCTGGGCGATGCGCTGAACAGCATTGGCACACGGACGATGATCGCATTGCGCGAGCCAAGCCTCGGCCCGTGCTTCGGGGTAAAAGGCGGGGCGACCGGGGGTGGCTATGCCCAAGTCGCCCCGATGGACGAAATCAATCTGCATTTCACCGGCGATTTCCACGCGATTACCTCCGCCAATAATCTGCTGGCAGCGATGATCGACAACCACCTCTATTGGGGGAACGCGCAGCGCCTTGATACACGGCGCATCAGTTGGCGACGGGCGCTCGACATGAACGACCGCGAACTGCGCCATGTTGTGCTTGGGTTGGGCGGCAGCGCCAATGGCGTACCCCGCGAAGACCAGTTCGATATTACGGTCGCCAGTGAGGTGATGGCTGTCCTGTGCTTGTCCCGCGATCTCAATGACCTCCAGGCACGGCTGGGTCGGATGATCGTGGGTAGCCGGCGCGACGGTTCCTTTGTAACCGCGCATGATTTGAATGCGGACGGGGCAATGGCCGCGTTGTTACGCGATGCCTTGATGCCGAACCTGGTGCAGACTTTGGCAGGCTCCCCCGCGTTGGTGCATGGCGGGCCGTTTGCGAACATTGCCCATGGCTGCAATTCGGTCATGGCGACCAAAACCGCGCTAAAACTTGCTGATGTCGTAGTAACCGAAGCTGGATTTGGCGCCGATCTCGGGGGGGAAAAGTTCCTCGATATCAAATGCCGCGTCGCGGAATTGGCGCCCGCTTGCGCGGTTGTGGTCGCGACGGTGCGGGCGTTGAAAATGCACGGCGGGGTTGTGAAGGCCAATCTCGGCGACGAAGACGTCGATGCCGTGGTGCGCGGCAATGTGAACCTGGCACGGCATGTTGAAAACATGCAGAAATTTGGCCTGCCGGTCGTGGTCGCCCTCAATCGCTTCTCATCGGATACCGATGCCGAAATTGCCGCAGTTCGGGGCGCGATGGCGGCGTTGGGCACCGAGGTCTGCCTGTGCACCCACTGGTCGGATGGGGCGGCGGGTGCGGTGGATTTGGCGCGGGCGGTCAATGCGCGGATAGCGGCAGGCAGCGCGCGATATAAGCCTTTGTATCCCGATGCGATGCCGCTGGCAGATAAGCTTCGCACCGTGGCGCGTGAAATCTACCGCGCCGATGACATCGCCTTGCCGCCAGCGGTGGTGCGTAAACTTGCCAGTTTCGACGCGGCCGGTTTTGGTGGGCTGCCGGTCTGCATCGCCAAAACCCAATACAGCTTCAGCGCCGACCCCACGCTGTTGGGTGCCCCGGTGGGCCACACGATCCCGATCAAAGATGTCAGGCTTTCGGCGGGCGCAGGTTTCGTTGTCGCGATGGCGGGAGACATCATGACAATGCCAGGGCTGCCGCGCATTCCCGCTGCCGA
The DNA here is from genome assembly GCA_903893975.1 of uncultured Rhodospirillales bacterium. Classification (GTDB taxonomy): domain Bacteria; phylum Pseudomonadota; class Alphaproteobacteria; order Acetobacterales; family Acetobacteraceae; genus CAITOL01. The sequence continues at coordinate 14,288 of CAITOL010000018.1, forward strand.
ACAGATCGGATTGACTGCAGACGGGGCCATTGATGGCTTATTCTAGGCCGCATGCCACGCGCTGGACGGGCCTAGTCACGCACCTCGCCGTCATTGCGGCGGTCGTGCTCGGCTTGACGTCGGTGTGGGCGCCCCCAGGGTTTGCGGCTGCGGCGGGTGATGCCGCGGATATTGGGCGTGTTGAAGCCTATCTCAACGGGATCAAGTCGCTCAAAGCCCGGTTCCTGCAGATCGATCCCGATGGAAGCACCAAGGAAGGCACGGCCTGGATCGAGCGGCCGGGTAAGATGCGGTTCGAATATGACCCGCCAGTCCCGTTGCTGTTGATTGTCGGCTACGGCGTGGGCTTTCTGATCGACAAGCAGCTGCATCAGACAAACAATTTCCCGGTACTCCGTTCCCCTCTGTCGATCTTCCTCGCCGACACAGTCAAACTAGCGGACGACGTGACCGTCGATGCGATTGAGCGCTTGCCTGGCCAGCTTCAGGTTACCGTGCATCAGACACGATCAGCGGGTGAAGGACATTTGACACTGGTTTTTGCCGACAAACCGCTGACGTTACTACAATGGGCGGTTGTTGATGCCCAACATCGTGAAACGCGGGTGTCGTTGTTCAATATTGAAACTGGCGACAGTTTTGACCCAAAACTGTTCCTGAATTCCGGCACCAATCAGGGCGGGCAACCCGGCGGCCCTGGACCGAGATCCAATAATTGACGCGGTGAGGCGCAGGTTCCACCATTGAGTGCGTGCACAGAGGCTGCTGGAGTACTATGGCGATGAAACCACTGATCGGGATTTCGTGCTGCACGAAATTGTTTGGCGCATTTGGGATGCCGAACCATGCGGCATCCAATACCTACGTGCGCGCTACGGATCTTGTTGTTGGCGGCGTACCGATCCTCGTGCCCGCAAATGGCCATAACGCTGATATTCCGACGTTATTAGCTCGGCTCGACGGGATCATATTCACGGGCAGCCGCTCTAACGTGCAGCCCTCGCTCTATGATGGGAGCCCTCATCCCGATGATACGCCGGAAGATGCTGATCGTGACGCGGTCACGCTGCCGTTGATCCGCGCCGCGATTGAGGCTGGCTTGCCCGTTCTGGCCATTTGTCGTGGCCTGCAGGAAATGAACGTGGCCCTCGGGGGGAGCCTCCATCAGCGCCTGCAGGACTTACAGGGTAGAATCGATCATTCAACGCCGATGTCGCCACTCTCGAAGGTCAGAACCGGGAAATCGCATATCATCACCGTGACGCGTGGCTCCTGGCTGCACCACATTACCGGTGGCGATACGATTTCGGTTAACTCGCTGCATAATCAAGGTATCGACCGTCTTGCGCCCAGCCTTGTTGTCGATGGTATGGCGCCAGATCGGACCATTGAGGCAGTGCACGTAAACGCAGCCGGATTCGCCGTTGGTGTGCAGTGGCACCCAGAATACGACTGGGAGCACGACCGAATTTCCCGAGGGATATTCGAAGCTTTCGGAGCGGCGGTCGAGGCTAGATTGAGAGGAGCTCTGTCAGCGGCCGCTGAGTGAGTCCCAGCCCCCAAAAGCCGGCGATAGCCGCTTAGGAACGACGCAGCGACGCTTCGTGGATCATAGCCATTTCGGCCTTGTGCAGACGCTCCTGCAACGCAATGCGCCGTGTCGCTTCAATAATTTCAACCGCTGCGAGCCCAACTTGATGGCCGATCAGGTGTTCCCGAGCTTGGTAGGCACTCGTTGACGCAGTGGCTTCCGCCTGACGTTGGGTTTCTATATTAACACGCCCGATTGGCAGCCAGTCCATCATAGCGAGGCGCGGTGTAGTAGTTTCGTCGGTCTGGCCGGCGCACAACATCTCATCGATCAGCGCTCGCTCGGCCTGAATGCGGGCCTCGGTCGCGGCATCTTCTAGTAGTCTAGCGTCGGCGAAACATCGTTGCGCTGCATCGCGGTCAAGTTTGCGCAATCGCAGAATGGTTTTCAGTGCATTCGGTCGCATGGCTACTGTACCCCGATGAGATCGCGCAGGCGTTGAAAGCCCTCGGCGATGCCGACATGGGCGTTACGATCTTGTCGCAACAGCATCTCGATCTGTGGCGCTAGGCGGACCGCTTCGTCGACCTTTGGGTCCGTGCCAACCTTGTAGGCACCGAGCCGCAAAAGATCCTGCATGTCGTCATGAACCGCCAACAATTCGCGTGCTCGGCGGGTTAGCGCATTCTCCTCTGCAGAGTTGCATCCAGGGACGGAGCGAGACAAGGAACGCAGAACGTCGATCGCGGGGTAGCGGCCACGATCGGCGATCCGCCGATCCAGTACGACGTGGCCATCGAGAATTCCGCGGATTGCGTCGGCGATTGGCTCATTGTGATCGTCGCCCTCAACCAGGACGGAGAACAGACCTGTGATGTAGCCAGCGCCGTCCGGCCCATCGCGACCAGGACCCGCACGCTCAAGCAGGCGTGGCAATTCCGCGAATACGCTCGGGGGATAGCCGCGTGCGGCAGGAAGTTCACCCGTCGATAGCCCAATCTCCCGCAGGGCCATGCAGTAGCGCGTTACGCTATCCATCATGAAGAGCACATTCCGGCCGCTATCACGGAAGTGCTCGGCGATCGCCATTGCTGCGGGGGCCGCCTCGCGGCGCATCAATGGCGGGCTATCGGAGGTCGCGATGACAACAATCGCGCGCGCGAGGCCGGCGGCGGTCAGATCATCCTCGAGGAATTCACGAACTTCGCGCCCACGCTCCCCAACCAGCGCCACGACGGTCACGTCACACTCGGTATTTCGCGCGAGCATGCCCATCATGGTCGATTTACCCACGCCAGCACCAGCGAAGAGGCCCAAACGTTGGCCGCTACGGCACGTTGTGAAGACGTTAAGGGCGGCAACTCCTAGGTCGATCCTGGGTCCAAGGCGTGCTCGATTAATCGCCTCAGGTGGAGCAGTGTGGACCGGCCGCAGGGTCGGCCCTCGTCCAAGGGGACCTTTGCCATCGAGCGGGTTGCCGAGGGGATCCACCACCCGGCCTATCCAAGTCTCGTCAACCGCTAGGCTGGCAGGACAAGCGGGAAGCGTTGCCAATGCTTCGCTTCCAAGGCCCAGCCCCTCAGCTGACGCGTACGCCATGGCTTTGCATATGCTGCCGCGAAACCCAACGACCTCGGAAATAACGTCTTCCTGACGGGTTGTTCGCAGCACAATTCGATCACCAATCCCGACATGCGCGGAGAGACCGTCAATATCGACCGCCAAGCCGGATGCTCCAACGACACGACCAACAATTTTGGTTGGCGTTAATTCATCAATGACATGCGTCACATCGGTTAGACGGCGCGTGAGCGATGCGTGCCTCACAGGCGGTAGCCATCGGGCTCGATCGGGAGGGATGTAATCATGTCTGGCATCTCTATCGGGATGGATAACGCCGTTTTCCACCAAATTCGTAAAAATTATCTTTTCATTTTTCAAAAATATATTCTAATTTGCAACCATAGGTAGCAAGGAGGCTTACATGCGCGTCTTGTTGGTTGAAGATGATCTGACTGCCGCACGTGGTGTGGAGTTCATGTTGCGCTCGGCTGGGTCGGTTGTGGATCACGCAGAGTGCGGCGACGACGCCTTGGATCTGGTCAAATACTACGATTATGACATTGTCATTTTGGACTTAATGCTCCCGGGGATGGACGGTTACGAGATCGTCCGCCGGATCCGTGCGGCGCGCATCGACGTGCCCGTAATGATTGTTTCCGGGCTCAATCGTGCGCAGGCGAAGATCAAGGCGCTCGGCGCGGGGGCCGACGATTTCATCACAAAGCCATTCGACAAAGGAGAACTCCTGGCCCGCGTGCAGGCCATTGTGCGTCGCAGCAAAGGATTTAGCCAACCGATGCTGCAAGTCGGTGGATTGCAGCTAAACCTCGAAAGCCGAGAGGTTATTGTCGAAGGCAATGCGGTTCACTTGACGGGAAAGGAATATGCGATCCTGGAACTTCTGGTACTCAGGAAAGGCATTGTCCTGACAAAAGAGTCATTTCTCAACCATCTGTATGGCGGAATGGACGAACCAGAAATCAAGATTATCGATGTTTTTATCTGCAAGTTACGCAAGAAACTGGCCGACGCAGGCGTCCGCAACATCATCGGAACTGTGTGGGGACGCGGCTATATCCTCAAAGATTCTGATATTCACCTACAGCCCATCGAGCGTGTGCTTGCAAGCTCCATCGATGAAACGTCGCATGCACCCAGGCTACCGGCCCGAAACGCAGCCTGATGCGGCTGCCCCGACCGCCGGCGGACGGGTTGATCCCGATCCGCCGGTTGGCAGAAAGCCGGCTACTATCGGCGCCCCAGGCCGATAAGCTACGCAGCCTTGAGAGCAATAGCCTTTACATCATCGCCAACATGCGTGGCGAATTCACTGAAGTTCTTCTCAAACCTTGCCACCAACTCTTTGGCAGTCGCATCATATGCAGCCTTGTCGGCCCAGGCCTGACGAGGATCCAACACGTCTGCAGGTATTCCGGACACCGCTGTCGGGATCATGAGCCCAAAGAACGGGTCACGACGAAATTCCGCCTTCGCCAAACTACCATCTAACGCCGCGCGGATCAGGGCTCGTGTATGGCGAATGGCCATCCGCTTGCCAGTTCCATATTTTCCACCCGACCATCCCGTGTTCACCAACCAGCAATCGGCTTGATGTTCCGCGATCAGGCTGGAGAGCATTTGCCCATAAACCTCTGGCCGGCGCGGCAGAAACGGCGCGCCAAAACAGGCGCTGAAAGTCGCAGTCGGCTCGCTACCAGCATCTTTCTCGGTGCCCGCGACCACGGCGGTGTAGCCAGAGAGAAAATGGTACATCGCCTGCGCGGGCGATAATTTAGAAATGGGGGGCAACACACCGAACGCATCCGCGGCCAGCATCACGACATTACGCGGCTGGCCGCCACGACCTGCACGAACAGCATTCGGGATAAACTCGACCGGGTAGCAGGAACGGGTATTTTCGGTCAGGCTATCGTCGCGTAAATCGAGCACGCCACGCGCATCGGCGACCACATTCTCAAGCACTGTTCCGAATTGATGGCTGGCGGCCCAGATTTCCGGCTCGGCCTCCTCGCTCAGATTGATCACTTTTGCGTAACATCCACCCTCGAAATTAAAAACGCCATCGGGGCTCCAGCCATGTTCATCATCGCCGATCAGCGGCCGGGATGGGTCGGAGGACAGGGTGGTTTTTCCGGTGCCGGACAGGCCAAAAAACAAGGCAACATCACCGTTGCTGCCGATGTTTGCGCTGCAATGCATCGGCAACACCCCGGTGGGCGGCAACAGCCAATTCATGACGGTGAAGATGGATTTCTTAATCTCGCCCGCATATTCCGTACCCGCAATCACAATCAATTTCTGCGCAAACGACAGTGCAACGGCGGTGGAGGTGCGGACGCCATCTAACTCGGGATCAGCGTGAAAGAGTGGGGCATGCAAAATGACGTAGTCGGGGGTGAAATCTTCCAACTCCGCAACCGGCGGACGGATGAACATGTTGCGGGCAAATAGTGCGCACCAGGCTTGGGTTGTGACCAAACGAACCCGAATGCGACGCGAAGGGTCCGCGCCCGCGTACAGGTCTTGCGTGAATAACTCCTGCCCTTGCAGATAGGCCCGCACACGGCTGGTGAGCAGGGCGAATTTTTCTTGCGGTAGCTTCTTGTTTACACTGCCCCACCAAATATCGTCGCTTACCCCAGGTTCATCGACGACAAATTTGTCTCGCGGTGACCGCCCGGTATGCACACCGGTGCGTACCATCAACGCACCGTCGGCAGATAGGTGGCCTTCGCGACGGGAAATCGCAGCTTCTGTCAGCGCGGGCGCAGTGAAATTTGCATGCACGGCACAGCCTGCATGGACGCCGGTGCCAGCCAAATGAATCGCGCGCTGCGCTTTGGCCGTCGATATCGACATATACAGGTCTCCCGATTTTCTCGCGTTATAAGGACGCAGTTTATCGGGCTAATAAGCGGCCGGCAGGGATCGGTAAAGCCCACCGGGGATAACAAACGTAACGCCACCTATCCGCTGTTTGCATGACGCGCCACCTGGGCAAAGGCCGCGGCAATATCCTGAACGGTACCAACCGGCGCCAGCCAAGCGTAGCGGACGGCGATCTGGCCGTTCGACAGGTCGAACCCATCGAGGTCGATTGCCACCATGCGCCATGCCTCCGCCGCGCCAGCCATTCCTTGCGCCAGGGCTGCTAGCGTATCGGCATGCTCCGCATTGTAATGCGCCAGCAGCCGGCACTCTGCGGCGGAAATTTCAGTGACTGCCGCAGGATCGGCAATCAAATCACTGGCCCGCAGGCGGAAGGCGCGGGCGAAACCGGCAACCAGAAGGCCTGCGCCAGGTGTGATCTGCCACAGGCTGAAATCGGCAAAGTCGGCATAGAGCTGCGCATACGGATGCCGCACCAGCCAATGCGATTTGAACGCAGGGTCGGCCAAGGTTGCCTGACCGGTGAGCGTAAGCCTGGGTGCGGTTTGCGGATTAGGGCCGTCGGGCTGCCCCACCACCATGACCCCACAGCGTGGGTCCGCGCGGAGATGGCGCGTGTGCTCTGACAGTGACGACAGGAGCAGGAGGATAGAACCATCCGCGGCTGTCGCCGGCGTGATAAGCGCCGTAAACGGCTGGCCATCCTTGCTTGTAGCAAGGGTCCCGGAGCGGGCCGCCCTGAGCAGCTTGCGCGCCGACCAGGACGGAGTGTCCTGCTGGTCCGGCGTTGCCATATTTTGTTCACTCTCCATCCTCGTCCTGCCATAATTCTAGGGGATATACCGTCCACTGCCCGTCCGATTTGGAAAGAGCCGGCTATGAAACAGACCATCGCCTTGGTGGACGACGACCGCAATATCCTTACCTCGGTTTCCATGACGTTGGAGCAAGAGGGCTATCAAGTTCGCACTTATACCGACGGTGAAAGCGCGTTGCAGGGAATTACCGCCCGGCCGGTCGATCTGGCGGTGTTGGATATCAAAATGCCGCGCATGGATGGCATGGAGTTGCTGCAACGTCTGCGGAGCCGGTCGAGCTTGCCGGTGATTTTTCTGACCAGCAAGGATGAGGAAGTTGACGAGGTGATGGGGCTGCGCCTGGGCGCCGATGACTACATCACCAAACCGTTCAGCCAACGCCTGTTGCTGGAGCGCATTCGCGCGCTGCTGCGGCGCAATGAAACTGGGCGGGCTGAAGGGTCTGGAACCACGGCGACGGGCGTGATGACGCGCGGTGAGTTGGTGCTGGATGAAAACAAGCATCAATGCCTGTGGAAGGGCGGCGACATTCAGCTAACCGTGACCGAGTTCCTGCTGGTGAAGGCCTTAGCAACCCGGCCGGGCATGGTGAAATCTCGCGACCAGCTGATTGATGCCGCGTATGGCGAGAATATTTACGTCGATGATCGGACAATCGACAGCCATATCAAGCGGGTGCGCAAGAAGTTCCGCACCGTAGACGACGATTTCAATGCCATCGAGACCCTATACGGCATCGGCTATAAGTACAAGGATGCCTGAAAGCAGCAGCTCGATGGGCATCGGGCACGAGGAGATTCCGCAAGGTAACGCGCGGACCCGCGCCTGGGTGCCGCCGTTGCTGCGCCGCATCCTGCTGGTCAACGCCATGCCGTTGGTGCTGTTGCTGGCAGCCTTGTTGTACTTGGACCAGTACCAGACTGGATTGCTGGAAGCCGAGGTGACGACCTTGCGGGAGATCGCCCGCATTTACGCCGGCGCGTTGGGCGAGTCCGCCGTGCAAGAGGACGAGGGGCAGCGCCCCAAATTGGTGCCGGACAAGGCAGCGCCGCTGCTTCGCAATCTGACTGACCCAACGCCGAACGCGCAGGCACGACTATATTCCCCGGAAGGGGACGTGGTGGCCGATAGTCGCGTTCGGCAAGGCGCCGGCGGAACGGTGGTGACCGAGCCATTGCCCCCTGCCCCGAATCGCGGCGCGTTCATGGGCGGCGTGAGTGCGGTGTATGATCGGTTGCTGGCCTGGCTGCCGCATGGTGACCACCCACAACTGGTGGACAACGCCCCGGGCGCGGGGCCGGAATGGCAACCCGATGTCCGCGAGGAATTGCGGCTGCTTAGCGCCAATCAAGGCCGACAGGTGCCATCATATATTCGCCGCACGCCGGATGATCGCCTGTTGATTAGCGTTGCCGAGCCAGTCCTGCGCAATCGTGCGACGGTGGGCATTGTGCTGCTGACACGCGAGACCCGGGAGGTGGATAATAGCCTGCTGGCGGTGCGGCTTTCGATTTTGGGACTGTTCACGCTCGCATTGGCGCTGACGGTGCTGCTGTCCTGGTATTTGTGGCGCACGATCGCCCGTCCGATTCTGCGACTTGCCCATAGCGCCGAGCATCTGCGGGAGGGCCGTGGGCGCGCGGGCGAAGTGCCTGAGAGTCTGCTGACGCATAAGGATGAAATCGGCGAGTTGGCGCATGCGCTGGCCGAGTCGGCAGCGGCACTCTGGGCCCGTATGGATGCAACCGAGCGCTTCGCGGCTGACGTTGCTCATGAAATCAAGAACCCGCTTTCCTCTATTCGCAGTGCAATCGAGACGCTGCGGCGCATTGAGGAGCCGGATAAGCAACGGCGGTTGCTAGCAATTATCGCCGAGGACGTTGGGCGGCTGGATCGCCTGATCAGCGATATTTCCGACGCGTCGCGCATCGATGCCGAGCTTTCGCGGGCCGCCGTGGAGAAGGTGCCGGTTACGCCGATTCTGGAGACGCTGGCCGATATCAACGAGGCAACACGCAAGCCCGGCGACGCCCGCATCGAGTTAGGGATTTCCGAGCCGACCGCTGCCGTGCAGGCGGTGGAAGGGCGCTTGGTGCAGGTGTTGCGGAACCTGATTGGCAATGCCGAAAGCTTTTCGCCGCCGAACGGGCGTATCACGCTGCGGGCGGTGGATGCCGGCCCAATGGTTGCCATTAGCGTGGAGGACGAAGGCCCAGGCATCCCTGAGGCAAAGCTGGAGCATATCTTCGACCGGTTCTACTCCGAACGCCCGCAAGGCGAGCATTTCGGGCAACATTCCGGGCTGGGCCTGTCGATCAGCCGGCAAATTGTGGCCGCTCTCAAGGGGCGGATCAGCGCGGAAAACCGCCGCAATGCGGCGGGCGACATCATCGGCGCACGGTTTGTCGTCTTACTACCGCGAGGGTAGACCAGGGCAATTCCGCAACGCGGCATCTGGACGCGCGAGCGGACCGGTGAGGTTGGAAGCGAAGGCCGATAACGCTGCGGGATACAGTTGATGTTCTTGCGCGAGCACCCGGCCGGCCAACAGGTCTGCGGTATCGCCTGGCAGGACCGGAATTGCCGCCTGTGCCAGGATGGGCCCCTCATCCATGGTTTCCGTCACGACGTGAACGGTACAGCCATGCAATGCGACGCCGGCGTGCAGCGCACGTTCATGCGTGTCCAAGCCTGGGAAGCTGGGCAAAAGGCTCGGGTGAATGTTCAGCATACGCCCGGCATAAGCCCCCACCAGCAATGGGGTCAGCAGCCGCATGTAACCGGCGAGGCAGATAATATCGACCTGATATTGGTGCAATATCTTCAGCATCGCAGCTTCGTGGCCACGCCGATCCCGCGGAAAATCGCGATGGTCGACCACAGCCGTCGGCACGGTCTGTGCGGCCGCACCGTGCAGGCCGCCAGCATCGGGGCGGTTAGTGAGCAGAAGCACGGGTTCAGCCGGGAAAGCCTCCGCACGCATCGCGGCGACCAAGGCTTCCATGTTGGAGCCCCGGCCACTGAACAGGATGGCGACGCGCATTTTCAAGCTGGCCAACCTGCTGGCAGGTCAATCTGCACCTCGGCGGGGCCGTCGCAGGCGTCCAGGACGCCCAGGCGGAACACTTGCTCCCCTTCGGCGGACAACAGGGCTTGTGCGGCGTCCGCCTCTGCGGCGGCAACCACGACGGCCATACCGATGCCGCAGTTGAACACCCGGAGCATTTCCTCCGCAGAAACCCCGCCGGCGCGGGCGAGCCAACCGAAAACCGGGGGCAACGACCAGTTCGCACCGTTGAGCGTGGCGCGCACACCGTCTGGCAGCACGCGCGGCAGATTGCCAACGATACCGCCGCCGGTGATATGGGCGGCGGCCTTCAACATGCCCGCGCGATGCAAGGCGAGCAGAGATTTAACGTAAATACGCGTCGGCGCCATCAGCGCCTGGCCAAGCGTGTTGCCGGAAGCAAACGGCGCCGGCGCCGCCCACCCAGCATTACCAGCCTCAACAATGCGGCGCACGAGGGAGAAACCGTTGGAATGAACCCCGGAACTCGCCAGGCCGAGCACCACGTCACCCGGTCCGACATCCTTCGGCAGCAGCGCATCGCGCTCCGCAGCACCAACCGAGAAGCCGGCGAGGTCGTAATCGCCGTCGGCATACATGCCCGGCATTTCAGCGGTTTCGCCACCCACGAGCGCGCAGCCGGCAAGCTTGCACCCTTCGGCAATCCCCCCGACGACACGCGCCGCCTGCTCGACGGAGAGTTTGCCGGTTGCAAAATAGTCCAGAAAGAATAGCGGTTCCGCGCCTTGCACCACGAGGTCGTTCACGCACATCGCAACCAGGTCTATACCGACGGTGTCGTGCAGACCGGTGTCGATCGCAATCTTCAACTTGGTGCCGACGCCGTCGGTGGAGGAGACCAAAACCGGGTCGCGAAAGCCTGCGCCTTTAAGATCAAATAAGGCGCCAAAGCCACCCAAACCGCCCATCACGCCGGCCCGAGTGGTCGCCTTGGCAAGTGGCTTAATGCGCTCAACGAGCGCGTCCCCCGCGTCGATGTCGACGCCGGCTGCGCGATAGGTCATGCTGGCCATGGCTGGTCCTGGACTAGAGTGGGGCCGGTTCGAAACACGGTGAACGATAGGCGGCAGGCAAAAATGATCGCCGGAACGGCAAGCCATCGCGGCAGCGGCGGAAACAACCATAGAGCGGGCTGGTGCGCAATGCGTTGGATGCGCACACATGCCTGATGGCAGCCAATTCGGTGATCCGCGCGCCAATATGCTGGTCAACCTGCCCAACATCATCACCTTCGCGCGGCTTTGCGCGGTTCCGGTTGCGGTGGGGCTGGTGCTATATCAGCGGCCGCTGGTGGCGTTCTGGTTATTCGCCGCTGCGGGATTATCGGATGCGCTCGACGGCTGGCTCGCCCGCCGACGCGGCATAACCTTGATTGGCGCCATACTGGACCCGGTGGCCGACAAGGCGCTGCTGGTCTCGATGTACGTGACACTTGCGTTTGTGCAGGCGCTGCCGGACTGGCTGGCTATCTTGGTTGTGTTTCGTGATATCATTATTGTCGGTGGGGTTTTGGTGCTGACGATGACGGGCCATCCTGTTGCGATCCAACCGCTTTGGATATCCAAGCTCAACACGACGCTGCAGATTTTGCTGGTTGGGGTGACGCTGCTACGCACCGCCATGCCTATGGTCCCGGACGGACTGGTCGGGCTATTGGTAGCCCTGGTTACCATTACCACCTTTGCCTCCGGGACAGCCTATATTTGGAACACGGTACGCACACCATGACGCTTGAACCAACTCAACCGCCGGCAACAAAGGGCCAACGCCTGGCCTTGCTCGCCGGGTTGGTGTTGGCCGCATGGGCCATGTTGCAGCTTTTTGCGTCTGTTTTGCTGCCATTCGTCGCGGCCGCAGGCATTGCCTATTTTCTCGACCCCCTCGCCCGCCAACTGGCGCGGCTTGGGCTGCGCCGCAGCGTTGGTGCGGGGGTTTTGATCTTCGGCCTGCTGTTGTTCATTCTGCTATTTGCCCTTCTGCTGTATCCGTTGCTGCTGGCGCAGGTCGGCATCCTGGTAACCCGCGTGCCGGTTTATGTGCAGTTGATCCGGGCGTTTGCCGGCACGGCGCTGCAAAGTCTGCAAGACCGGCTCGGCGCGGATTTCGTGGATGAAAAGTTGCGCGACCTTGTCGGCGGACAGGCCGGGGCGATGCTGTCCTTTGTCGGGAGCGCGCTCACGCGCGTGATTGGCGGGAGTTTCGCGATCTTCAACGTCGTCTCGCTGTTAGTGGTGACGCCGGTGGTGAGCTTCTATCTGCTGCGCGATTGGCCGCTGGTGATTGGATGTTTGGATGGCTGGCTGCCGCATCGCTATTCCGGCGTGGTGCGGGCGCAGGCTCGCGAGGTCGATCGGATCCTGTCCGCCTGGGTGCGGGGGCAGGCGTTGTGCTGCCTGCTGCTGGCACTGTACTACGCGGTGGCGTTGTCGTTGGTGGGATTGGACCTGGGGTTGATCGTTGGCATGTCTGCCGGGTTGCTCTCGTTCATTCCTTATGTCGGCAGCATTACCGGGCTGGTTTGCGCGGTCGGGCTGGCGATGGCGCAGTTCCCGACCTGGGGCGGCGTGATTATGGTCGCCATGGTGTTCGTGGTCGGCAATATCCTGGAAGGCTATGTGATCTACCCGCGGTTCCTCGGCGACCGTGTTGAACTGCATGCTGTTTGGGTGATCTTTGCCTTGCTCGCGGGCGGTGCGGCGTTCGGCTTTGTCGGGGTTCTGCTTGCCGTGCCGGTGACGGCAATGATCGGAGTTTTGCTGCGCTTTTGGTTGCGGCGCTATTTGCAAAGCCCGCTCTATCTTGACCCGCCCAAGCAAACGTACGATCTGGATGCGGGCCGAGGATAATGGATACACGCCAACTCGCCTTGCCGTTTGCGCGCGGATCGCATTTTACCGATGCCGGTTTTCTGCGCGCCGCATCAAACCATGACGCCCTGGCCTGGATTGACGACGACAGTGCCTGGCCGTTGGGGCGTTTGGCCGTGTGGGGTAGCGCGGGGTGCGGAAAGACGCATTTGCTGCATATCTGGACCAATCGGGTTGGCGCGGAACTACTGGCGTTACGCGACCTGCCGACTGTGTCGCCAAGCCGCCCACTCGCGCTCGACGATGCGGATCTCGCGCCGGAAGTGGCACTGCTCCATGTGTTAAATGCGGCCGCTGAGGCCGGGTTGCCTGTGTTGCTCGCCGCACGCCGACCGCCCTCGCGCTGGAATGTCGCCTTACCGGATCTGGCCAGCCGCCTGCGGGCGACGTCGGCGGTTGAAATCCGTCTGCCTGAGGAGGCGTTGCTGCGCGCGCTGTTGGCGAGCCAGCTGGCGGAGCGGCAGTTGCGGGTTGATGAGGCGGTTCAGGCCTGGATGTTGCTGCGCCTGCCGCGGACACCGGCCGCGATCCGCGAAGCGGCGGCGCGGCTGGACCATGCCTCGCTCGCCACATCCGGGCGGTTTACCCAGCGGCAGGCGGCACAGGTGCTTGCGGGCCTGACTGACAGCACCGATGTAGACGATGCGCCATCGCATCGTCATCAGACTGTCTTGCAGGTAGACGCGCATGCGGCAGCGTTCGAACCAGGATTGATTTAGGATGCCTCGCCCCAAAGCACGGACCCAGGTCATGGATGCAAACGATTTACCGAGCCATAGCGCGCAGACCGAAGCCCCGCTGGCGCTTGGCTTCGGATCGCCAGAACGTTTTCTCAACCGCGAATTGTCTTGGCTCGATTTCAACCACCGGGTTGTCGAAGAGGCGGAAAATGCCCGCCATCCGCTGCTGGAGCGCGTGCGCTTCGTTTCTATCAGCGCGGGCAACCTGGACGAATTCTATTCCGTGCGGGTTGCCGGCCTGATTGGCCAGGCGAAGGCCGGATTGACCAAGCTATCCCCGGATGGCCGCACCCCGGCGCAGCAGTTGATCGCGGTTGAGGCGCGCTGCACGACCTTGATGGGCGAGCAGTTGCGGGTCTGGCATCAACTCCGCGCCAAACTCGCCCAGGCGGGCATCAACTTGGTTGAACCCTTGGCCATGACCCAGGCGGATCGTGCGTGGCTCGAAGCCTGGTTTATGGAGCGCGTCTTTCCGGTCCTAACCCCGCTGGCGATCGATCCGGCGCATCCGTTCCCGTTCATCCCGAATATGGGCCTGGTGATGGCGTTGCGGCTGTATCGCGATTGGGATGGCGTGAGCATGCGGGCGCTGATTCCGCTGCCCGCCCAGGCGGAGCGGTTCATTCGGCTGCCACCGGTTGAGGGCAGCAGCGAAATTCGGTTTTTGCTGCTGGAAGACTTGGTGGGTATGTTCCTGGATCGGCTGTTTCCAGCCTTCAGGGTACAAGGCCAGGGAATGTTCCGGTTGATCCGGGACACCGACGTTGAATTTGAGGAAGAGGCCGAAGACCTCGTCCGCAGCTATGAGACCGCCTTGAAACGTCGGCGGCGCGGCGTGGCGATCCATCTGTCGATCAATGAGGGGATGCCGGACGATCTGCGCGCCTTCGTGATCGACGAATTGGAAGCGCATGCCGAGGAAGTTCATATTCAGGATGGGATTCTCGGGCTGGTCGACGTGAAGCAGTTGATCGTCGATGATCGGCCGGATCTGCTGTTTGTGCCGTATACACCGCGTTTCCCGGAGCGCATTCGCGATTTCGCCGGCGATTGCTTCGCGGCCATCCGGGCCAAAGACATCATCGTCCACCACCCGTTCGAGAGCTTCGATGTGGTGGTGCAGTTTTTGCGGCAAGCCGCGTTGGACCCGGCGGTGGTCGCCATTAAGCAGACGCTCTACCGCACGAGTGGCGACAGCCCGATTGTGAAGGCGTTGATCGAGGCCGCCGAGGCGGGCAAGTCGGTGACCGCCATGGTGGAACTGCGCGCGCGGTTTGACGAGGAGGCGAATATTCGCCTCTCACGGTCATTGGAAGCTGCCGGGGTGCAAGTGGTGTTTGGCTTCACCGAGCTCAAAACCCACGCCAAACTTTCCCTGGTGGTGCGCCGCGAAGGTGCGACGATGCGCAGCTACGCGCATTTCGGCACCGGCAATTATCACCCGATCACCGCCCGCATCTATACCGATTTGTCGTTCTTTACCTGCGACCCCGATCTGACGCGCGATGCCGCACGGCTGTTCAACTACATGACCGGCTATGCGCAACCGGCGAAGATGGACGCGATCGGGTTTAGCCCGCTCACCACGCGGGCGATGATCTGCGAGATGATCGATCATGAGATCGCGTTTGCCCGCGATGGCAAGCCAGCCACCGTTTGGTTCAAGTTGAATTCGCTGGTCGATGAAATCCTCATCGACAAACTGTACGAAGCCTCCAACGCGGGGGTACAAATCGTGGGGGTGGTGCGCGGCATTTGCTGCCTGCGGCCGGGCATTCCTGGGCTATCCGCCAATATCCGGATCAAATCTATCGTCGGCCGATTTCTTGAACATGGCCGGATCTGTGCCTTCGGGAACGGCCTGCCGCTGCCCAGCCGACAGGCGAAGGTGTTTATCAGCTCTGCAGACTGGATGGCGCGGAACCTCGACTGGCGGGTAGAAACATTGGTGCCGATCACCAACCCGACCGTGCATGCCCAGGTGCTTGACCAGATCATGGCCATGAACCTCAAAGATACGCTACAATCTTGGGAGTTAGACGCTGATGGGATTTGGCACCGCGTGGCGCCGGGAATTGGCCGCAAGCGGATATCTGCGCATGAGTATTTTATGACGAACCCGTCGCTGTCGGGCCGTGGATCGGCGCTGCATGGCAGCCCAGCCGCCCCCTTTGGTGTCAATCCACGCCGACCTGACCGCTTGCTGCAGGACTGAACCGTTGCCCGACACGACGCCGATCCATTGGCCAGACCGTACCCTTGCTGCGATCCCGCGCTCCGCCGTGATTGATCTTGGGTCAAACTCCGTCCGTCTCGTCGTGTTTGAGGGTACCGGGCGCAACCCCATCCCCATCTTCAACGAGAAGGCGGTGTTGCGGCTTGGGCGCGGCATGCAGACAACCGGGCTGCTGAACGCGGACGCGGTGCAGCAGGCGCTGACAGTGATGAACCGCTATGCCGCGATTGCGGTGGCAATGCATGCAAGCCCGTTTGAGGTGCTAGCCACCGCCGCGGTCCGCGAGGCGGCGAATGGTGCGGGCTTCGTTGAAGCGTTACGCCAACGCATGCCGGACGTACCGATCCGCATTGTGCCTGGCGAGGAAGAGGCGGATTTGGCTGCCAGCGGCGTTTTATGCGGCATTCCTAGCGCCGACGGCATTCTGGCCGATATTGGCGGTGGGTCGCTGGAGGTGGTGCGGCTGCAAAATGGGCAGCGCGGACGGGTGCAAACCATGAAACTCGGCGTGCTGCGGCTGGCTGACCGCGCGGCACAGGACCCGACCCGCGCGCGCGGGATCGTCGAGGAAGAGTTGGCCCGGGTGCCCTGGCTGACCGAGGGCAATGGACGGGATTTGTATCTGGTTGGCGGCGCCTGGCGCGCCCTGGCGCGCATGCATATCGCCCAGACGGACTACCCGCTGAATATGGTGCACCATTACACCATTAGCCGGGAGGAGGCCCGCGACCTGGCCGGGGTGATTGCCGGCGCCAGCCGCAAAGCGTTGGAGAAAATGCCGGGCGTGCCGCGTCGGCGGATCGATGATTTGCCATATGCCGCGGTGGTGTTGCGGCGCTTGCTGCGCCAAACCGGCGCGAAGCGCGTGGTGTTCAGCGCCAATGGCTTGCGAGAAGGCTGGTATATGCAGCGCGTGCATCGCGGCGCTGGCGTGCAGGACCCGCTGATCGCCGCTGGCCAGAACTATGCGCTGCGCTTCAGCCGGGATATCGAATTGCCCCCGGCACTTTTAACCTGGACCGACACGCTGTTCCCCTATGAAGCTGGGGAGGCACGGCGCCTGCGTGAGGCGGCTTGCTGGATGTCGGATATCGGCAGCCACGATCACCCTGAATACCGGGCCGAGCAGGCATTTCTGCGGATTTTGCGCCAACCTGGTATTGGGTTGGACCATTATGCGCGGGCATTCCTCGCCTTCACCCTGGCCGTGCGGTACGAGGCTGAACCTGAGGCTGTGTTCATGACCCCGGCGCGACGGCTGCTCAGCCCGGAGGCCATTCAGCGCGCGACCGTGTTGGGCGTGGCACTGCGGCTTGCCTATACGCTGTCGGCCGGAACCGCCGCTTTGCTGCGCGGCACGGCTTTGACGATGGGGCAGCATCTGACATTGCTGCTCGCGGAGGGCACCGGCGTGTTTGCGGGCGAAGCCGTCACCCGCAGGCTAGACCGGCTTGCCGCGACGGTTGGCCTGGAAGCCACAACGAAGCTGGCCCATCCCTAACCGCCGATGCGGCGTTGGCTATGGCTGCGGGGGGATGGCGTGCTGGGGATCACGGGTTTCTGGCATGAGAATGGCCACCACCGCGAAGGCGGCCAGCCCGGCGATGGCTAGGAAACCGAAGGTGATCATGGGGCCGAAGCGATCGGCCAGCAGGCCCGCGAGCGGATTGCCGAACGCGGCACCCACGCCGCTGACCAAGCCCACGATCCCCATGGCCAGGTTGAAACGACCGTTGCTGTGGGTAATGTCGGCAACGACCAGCGGGATCATCACGCCAAAAGCTGCCGCGGTGATGCCGTCTAACCCCTGCCAGAGTGCCTCGAGATAGGGGTTCCCATCCGTCGCAAACAACAGCGCCCGCACGGGCAGCGCAGAGAATCCAAGCAACAAGACCAGGCGACGGCCATAGGTTTCCGCCAAGCGGCCAAACCAGGGTGAAATGCCGGCTGCTAAGGCCTGTGGCAGCATGATCGCACCGGCGACCACAAGGTCGGTCCGTGGGCCGAGCAGGACTGCCCAACCATTGGACGCAATCGGCAACAGGGCCGCATTGCCCAGCTGGAACAGCGCCAGGGCGGCCACGAAAACCATAAGCCGTCGATCCAACAGCAATTCGTGCACCGGTGATTGCCGGGCAGTGCGTTGGGATTTTGGCAGAACCGCGGCATGCGCCGTCCGCGTTGGCCCGGCTGCGACATCCGCACCACGGATGCCGGCAAGTGCGAGGAGCGCGATCGCCCCTAACCCGGCCGCCGCGAGTAAAATGGCGCGATGCGAGTAGGTTCCGACCAGCCCCATCGCACCGGCTGCTGCCATGCTACCCAATGCGGCAAAGCGCACGTTATTGCCGAAGCGTTCGCCCAGCACATCGTGGCGGCTGAGGCTGAGGGTGATGGCTGCAATCGCCGGCGTGAGGACGGCTGCCGCAGCCCCTTGGGTGATCTGTGCCGCCAGAACCCAGGCATGGCCGGAGACGACACCGATGGTCAGAGCCGCGAGCGCGACGGCGATGATCGCAACGCCGGCTGCCCGCCGCTTATGGGTGAGGGCATCCACCAATGCCCCGCCGGGGAGTTGGGAGGCCATTGTGGCGACGATGGCGAGGCTGAGGGCGAAGCCGATCTCGGTATGATGCCAGCCATGGGTTGCGAGATAGACGGGCAGAAACGCACCAAGCCCCGTTTGCATCCCTGCAACCGCGAGGTTGAGCCCACTCAGCGCCAGTAAGCTACGATCGGCCATGCGGCCTCCAAAGTGTGGCCGACACTATGCCCGACAACCGCGTTGGGAGCGATGGATGCTGTGGAATAGCAAACGGGCCAGAGGTTTCCCTCTGGCCCGCTTGAAGGCACTCTCTACGCGACAGTTTAGGCAGCTTTGGCCATTTCGCGCAGCACGTAGTGCAGAATTCCGCCGTGGCGATAGTACGAAACCTCATCGAGCGTGTCGACGCGGCACAGCACCGGCACTTCGGTTTTGCTGCCATCCGGGCGGTGGATCATCAAGGTGAGGTCCATGCCGGGGGCAAGATTGTCGAGGCCGATGATGTCGAGCACTTCGTCACCGGTCAGGTTCAGCGACTTGCGATCCATGCCGTCCTTGAAGGTCAGCGGCAAAACGCCCATGCCCACGAGGTTAGAGCGATGAATACGCTCGAAGCTTTCGACGATAACCGCCTTAACGCCTAGGAGTGCGGTTCCCTTCGCCGCCCAGTCGCGCGAGGACCCGGTGCCGTATTCCTTACCGCCGATCACGACCAACGGTTTGCCTTCTTTGGCGTATTCCATTGCCGCATCATAGATCGAGAGCGGCACAGAATTCCCGACGCGGGTCATTCCACCTTCGACGCCCTGCAACATCTCGTTCTTGATACGGATGTTGGCGAAGGTGCCGCGCATCATGACTTCATGGTTGCCACGGCGCGAGCCATAGCCGTTGAAGTCCTTTTGCAGGATCTGGCGTTCCAGCAGGTATTCACCCGCCGGCGAGGTCTTGCGGATGTTGCCGGCCGGGGAGATGTGGTCGGTGGTGATGCTATCGCCGAGGACGGCCAGCACGCGGGCGCCGGTGATATCGCCCTTCGTTGACGGCTCCATAGTGATGCCGTTGAAATACGGCGGATTTTTCACATAGGTCGAGCTATCAGACCAGCGGTAGGTGTTGACGTCGCTCGATACCTCAATCGCCTGCCACTGGGCCGGGCCTTTGAAGACCTCGCCATAGCGCTTGAGGAACTGCTCCCGCGACAGCGAGGCCGCAACGGTATCAGCAATTTCCCTGTTGGTTGGCCAGATGTCACGCAGATAGACAGCCTTGCCGTCTTTCGAGGTGCCGATCGCAGCCGTCGTGATATCTTCGTTCATCGTACCGAGCAGAGCATAAGCCACCACAAGTGGCGGAGATGCGAGATAGTTTGCCCGCACGTTCGCGTGGACGCGGCCTTCAAAGTTGCGGTTGCCGGACAGCACCGACACACCGACCAGTTGATTGTCCTCAATGGCGTCAACAATGGCATCATCGAGCGGGCCGGAATTGCCGATGCAGGTGGTGCAGCCGTAGCCGACGGTGTTGAAGCCCATCGCGTCGAGGTCGACCGTGAGGTTGGCCTTGTCGAGATATTCCGTCACCACCTGCGACCCGGGCGCCAGGGAGGTTTTGACCCAGGGCTTCGGGGTCAAGCCGAGCGCGCGTGCTTTGCGTGCCACCAAGCCGGCAGCGACCAGCACATACGGGTTGGAGGTGTTGGTGCAGGAAGTGATCGCCGCGATCACCACGTCGCCATGGGTGATTTCGTAATTCTTGCCCTCAACGGCGGCTTTTTTGCCGAGATCCGCAGCGGGGACGCCCAGCGACTTCGTCAATTCACCACGGAAAGCCGAGGACGCATCCTTCAGCAACACGCGATCCTGCGGCCGCTTCGGTCCGGCGAGGCTCGGCTGGACGGTGGACATGTCCAGTTCCAGGGTATCGGTGAAAATCGGGTCAGGCGTGGACGCATCGCGCCACATGCCCTGCGCCTGCGAATAGGCCTTCACTAAGGCGATGCGGTCCGTGTCGCGGCCGGTCAGGTGCAGATAATCCAAAGTGACCTGATCGACCGGGAAGAAGCCGCAGGTCGCACCGTATTCGGGCGCCATGTTGGCAATGGTAGCGCGATCGGCGAGCGACATTTCATCCAGGCCGGGGCCGTAGAATTCGACGAACTTGCCCACCACGCCCTTTTTGCGCAACATCTGCGTAACGGTCAGCACCAGATCGGTCGCGGTGACACCTTCCGGCGTACGGCCGGACAGGCGGAAGCCGATGACGTCGGGGATCAACATCGCGATCGGTTGGCCGAGCATTGCGGCTTCAGCCTCGATGCCGCCAACGCCCCATCCGAGCACGCCCATGCCGTTGACCATGGTGGTATGGCTGTCAGTGCCATAGAGCGTATCCGGGTAGGCGTAGGTCTTGCCGTCTAGATCCGCGGTCCACACGGCCTGCGCCAGATATTCCAGGTTCACCTGATGGCAGATGCCGGTGCCCGGCGGCACGACGCGGAAATTATCGAACGCCATCTGGCCCCAACGCAGGAAGGAGTAGCGTTCCCCGTTGCGCTCGAACTCGATATCGACGTTCTTTTTCAGGCTTTCGCGGGAGGCGGAAAAATCCACCATCACGGAGTGATCGATCACCAGATCGACCGGGACCAGCGGGTTCACTTTGGCCGGCTTGCCGCCCAGCGACAGGATGCCATCGCGCATGGCCGCCAGATCCACCACCGCCGGAACGCCGGTGAAATCCTGCATCAGGATACGGGAGGGCTTGAACGGCACTTCCTTGGTTGAACTGGCTTTCGCGAGCCAGCCCGCAACGGACTTGGCGTCTTCCACGGTGTAGGCCTGGCCGTCTTCGAAGCGGAGAACATTCTCCAGCAGCACTTTCAGGCTCACTGGCAACCGCGAAACGTCGCCAATGGACTTGGCAGCTTCGGGGATAGAGAAGTAGGTGTAGGTCTTGCTGCCGACCGTCAAGGTTTTGGCGGTCTTTAAGCTGTCCTGCCCGATGCTCTTCATGAAAGCTGCCTTTTTCGCTGGTGTGGGGGGCGATATTGGCGCGGGATTAGCCCATAAGGGGTCAAAGGTCCACTTCCTCGGAGCAATTGTGTTTCACGGCTTAGACATGGCAGCGATCCGCGGCGAACGCCTGGTGTTCTCGGGGGTGAATTTCACGCTGGCGGCAGGCGAGGCGCTGCTGCTGGTGGGACCGAATGGCTCTGGCAAATCTACCTTGCTGCGCATTCTCGCCGGCCTCGGGCGCCTGGCGGGGGGGCAATTGCGATGGATGGACGAGGACGCGCTGGCGGATCGCACCGCCCATGCCGGGCGTGTTGCCTATCTCGGGCACCAGGATGCGGTGAAGCCCGGCCTGACGGCGGGCGAAAATCTGACGATGTGGGGCGATCCGCACCCGGGATTGGTCGCCATGGACTTGGAACGGCTGGTCGATATGCCCGGGCGGATGCTGTCTGCTGGTCAGAAGCGCCGGCTGGCACTCGCACGGCTGGCCATTAATCCCGCGCTGATCTGGCTGCTGGATGAGCCGACCTTGGGGCTTGATACCGCGTCGGTCGCGCGGCTGGGGCAGGTATTGGCAGCGCATCGCAAGCGGGGTGGCATGGTCGTCGCGGCAACGCATTTGCCTTTGCCACTGCTGGATGCGCGGGAGTTGGCGCTGGTATGAAACTCACCCTGGCACTGCTGCGGCGCGACCTGCTGTTGGCGCTGCGGCACGGCAGCGACACCTTGGCCGTGCTGCTGTTTTTTCTGCTTGCCGCCGCGCTGTTCCCGTTGGCGATTGGGCCGGAGCCGCAAACACTGGGCCGTCTGGCGCCGGGCATATTATGGGTTTGCGCGCTGCTGTCGGCCTTGCTGCCGCTCGAGCGGTTATTCGCCGCAGATTTTGAAGACGGCACGCTGGACCAGTTGATGCTGTCTGGACTGCCACCATCGCTCGTCGCGCTGACCAAGGCGGCCGGCCATTGGGTCGTGACCGGGTTGCCGTTGCTTTTGGCGGCGGGGCCGGTAGCGCTAATGCTACGGATGCCCGAAGAAGGTATTCCGGTGCTGCTGGCCGGTTTGTTGCCGGGCACGATGATTTTGTCGCTGTTGGGCACGACAGGAGCCGCAATGATTATTGGCGCGCGTCGCGGCGGCGTGCTGCTGCCGCTCTTGGTGCTACCGCTCGCCGCCCCGGTGCTGATTTTTGGCGTCTCGGCCGTGGACGCCACGACGGGCGGGCAAACCGCGCAGCCGCATTTGCTGCTGCTGGCGGCGTTATTGGCGATCGCTCTGCCGTTCTGCCCGCTCGCCGCGGGGGCCGCGTTACGCGCCGCCGTCGAGTAGCCGGCGCAATTTCCGCACCGCGCTGTCTGGCGTGGTCAGCACTGGCTTGCCAGTGGCCGATGCGATGGCGGCGGCGGAACGGGCCAGGCTGAACTGGGCCAACGCAATGGCGTCGCAATCTGTCAGTGCGCCGGCGCCGGCCACCGCTGCGCGGTCGTGACCGGTCGTGTCCCCCCGATCAAGGGCCGCCAATGCGTCGGCAGCAAGATGAGGCACCAAGGTAATGCTGCTCGGAAATTCTGGCGGCATGGAGGCGAGAGTGGGGGCGAACGTCGCCAGGAGGCCGACCCGTCCGGCAGGACCGACTGCGGCAACGGCTTCTTCGATCATCGCTTCGTTCGGTTTCAGGACGGGCATAGGCGCCAAGGCCCGGGCACAGGCTTCAATACAGGGGCCAAAGGCCGAACATGTGAACAGGATGCCATGCGCGCCTGTATCGGCGGCGTAGCGGGCGAGGGTCAGGAAGCGGGCCTCCATTGCCGGGGTGAGGGCGCCGTCGCGGGCCAGATCGGCCGACAGGCTGTCGTCGAGCAGGTTGGCCAATTGCGCTTCCGGCCACAAACGGGCGAAGGCGGCCTCGATTGGCGCGATTGAGTGCTTCAAGGCATGGATCAGGGCGATACGCATTCGATGTCCTCGGCAAGGCTTGCAACGGCATGACGGTTGAACCGATGCGCCGGGCGTGGCAAGCCCTCGTGTGCATTTGAGGGGCAGATCATGCTGCAGTCACTTTACGGCCGTGTATTGGCCTTATCCGCACGACCGAACGCACCATGGTGGTTGGCCGTGATCAGCTTTGCGGAAGCCAGCTTCTTCCCTATTCCGCCCGATGTTTTGCTGATCCCGATGGCATTAGCGCGACCGCAGCGTGCGTGGTGGCTCGCGCTGGTGTGCACTGTGGCTAGCGTCGCCGGCGGGGCTTTGGGGTATTTCATTGGCTATGCGCTATTCGAAATTCTGGCCACACCGCTGTTGCACGCGTACCATTACGAGGCAGCGTTCGCCCGGTTCAAAGATAGTTACGCCGAATATGGGCTGTGGGTGATTTTGCTCAAAGGCGTTACCCCGATCCCCTATAAGATCGTCACGATCGCTTCCGGTGCCGCGAGCTTCAATTTCGGTACCTTCATGGCGGCGAGCGTGGTGACGCGTGGCGCGCGCTTTTTCCTTGTCGCCGGGCTGTTGCGATATTTTGGCGACCCGATCCGCGATTTTATTGAACGGCGCCTGGGTTGGGTGCTGTTGGCGGTGCTGGTTGGGATTATCGGCGGGTTCGTGGTGCTGAAACTGGCATGAACGGCGAGGCGCGAGTCATTCAACGGTGACGGATTTCGCCAGATTGCGGGGTTGATCGACGTCCGTGCCTTTCAAGACCGCGACGTGATAGGCCAGCAGCTGCACAGGAATGGCATAAAGGATCGGGGCGACGAACGGATCGACCGTGGGCAGGACCACGACGTCGGCGGCGAAGCCACGCAGTTTCTCTGCCCCCGCAGCATCGGTCAGCGCGATGATCTGGCCGCCACGGGCCGCGGCTTCCTGCAGGTTGGAGGCTGTCTTTTCAAAGAGCGGGCCGCTTGGGGCGATGGCGATCACCGGCACGGATTTATCGATCAAAGCGATAGGACCATGCTTCATTTCGCCGGCGGCATAGCCTTCCGCGTGGATGTAGCAGATTTCCTTCAGCTTGAGTGCGCCTTCCAGAGCGATGGCGTAATTGGCGCCCCGGCCGAGATAGAGCACGTCGCGCGCTTCGGCGACCCGGCGGGCAACGCGCGCAATATCGGCGACCTGATCGAGCACGGTTGCGGCGGCAGCGGGAATCTGCAGGAGCGCGTCGGTCATCGCCGCTTCGCGGGTGGCATTGATCGCACCGCGTTGCCGGGCAAAGGCGATGGCGAGACAAGCCAGAACCGTCAACTGCGCGGTGAATGCCTTGGTGCTGGCAACGGCGATTTCGGGGCCGGCAATGGTGAGCATCACCGCATCCGACGCCCGGGCCATGGTGCTTTCCGGCACGTTGACCACCGACAGAACGGGCATGTTCTGCGCTTGCATATAACGCAACGCCGCCATCGTATCCGCAGTCTCGCCCGATTGGCTGACCAGGATTCCCAGGCTGTCCGGCACGGTTGGAGGCTCCCGATACCGGAATTCGCTGGCCACATCGACATCAGCGGAAATCCGCGCCACTTCTTCAAGCCATTGCCGGCCGGCGAGCGCCGCGAAATAGGCGCCGCCACAGGCTGACAGGCTAATGCGCGATAATGTTTTCGGGTCGAACGGCAGGGCGGGCAGCATGACGGCACGGGTGGCGGGATTGATCATCTGGCGCAACGTATCGCCGATCACCGCCGGATGTTCGTGCAACTCCTTTTCCATGAAGTGGCGGTAATTGCCTTTACCGACCGCCGCCCCGGACACTGAAGTGCGACGAATTTCCCGCTGAACTTCAGTTCCATCCATGGTGAAGAAGCGGGCGGTGTCGCGGGTCACGACCGCCCAATCGCCGTCCTGCAGGAAGGCGATGCGCTGGGTTAGGGGGGCGAGTGCAAGCGCGTCGCTGCCCAAAAACATCTCGTTGTCGCCGAAGCCTACCGCCAGCGGGGCACCAAGCTGGGCACCGATCATCAATTCCGGGTGTCCGGCGAAGACCATCGCGAGGGCGTACGCGCCCTCAAGACGGCGCAGCGCACGGGCTGCGGCCTCGATCGGGGGCAATCCCTGGCTGAGGTATAAATCGACCAGTTGCGCCACGGTTTCGGTGTCCGTTTCAGAGGTGAACACCTGGCCCGCGGCCTCTAATTCAGCACGCAGTTTGGCATGATTTTCGATGATGCCGTTGTGGACGATGGACACGCGGCTGGTGCCATGCGGATGAGCGTTTTCCTCGGTCGGGGCGCCATGGGTCGCCCAACGCGTATGCCCGATCCCGGTGGTGCCCGAGAGCGGGCGCGCCTGCAGCACATCGGCCAAATTGTTCAACTTGCCCGGCGCACGCCGGCGGTCGATCTGACCATCGACCAATGTGGCGATACCCGCACTGTCGTAGCCGCGATATTCGAGGCGCCGCAGCGCCTCCAGGATCAGCCCTGCTGCAGGACGGCCGCCCAATACTCCGACAATGCCACACATGAAATTATGCTTTCGATTTAAGCTTCACGGCACGAAATTCGGCGGCGCGGTTCGGCTTATCCACTTGGGTCGCGCGGCCAAACGCCATCGCGTCAGCAGCGACGTCGCGGGTGATGACGCTGCCGGCGGTGACAAAAGCGCCGTCACCAATCGTGACTGGTGCGACCAATACGGAATCTGAACCGATGAACGCGTTTGCGCCAATTGTCGTGCGGTACTTATCGAAGCCGTCGTAATTGCAGGTAATGCTTCCGGCACCGATATTAGTTCCGGCGCCGATATCGCTGTCGCCGAGATAGGCGAGATGGTTGGCTTTCGCACCCGCCCCGAGGCGCGTCGCCTTCAGCTCAACAAAATTCCCAACATGCGCGTCCGCCCCCACCTGCGTGCCAGGACGAAGGCGCGCGAACGGGCCGATGATGGCGCCCGGGCCAACTTCACAGGCTTCAAGATGGCAAAAGGAACGGATTATCGCGCCACTGCGCACCACAACGCCGGGGCCGAAAACGACGTTCGGGGCAATGCTCACATCGGGCTCAAAGATTGTGTCAGCAGACAGGAACACGGTTTCTGGTGCTGTCATCGTGACACCCGCATCCAGTGCGCTGTCACGGAGCCAGCCTTGCACCGTTGCTTCCGCTTGCGCCAGCTCCGCACGGGAGTTGATGCCGCGCAATTCACCTTCTGGCGCTTCCACTGCCACCACGTTCATGCCATCGGCCCGGGCGAGCGCGACCAGATCCGTCAGGTAATACTCACCGTTGGCATTGGCGTTATCCACGGCCATGAGCCAGCGGCGCATATCGGTGGCGGAGGCGCACAGCACGCCGGCATTGCACAAGCCAATGTTGCGTTCGGCCGCCGAGGCATCCCGCCATTCGACGATGCGGTCAACGATGCCGTCGCGGGCGACCACGCGGCCGTAGCGAGCCGGGTCTGCCGGACGCATGGCCAACAACGCCAACCCGGCATCCCCCGCGGATCGGCGGTCGCGCAATGTACGCAGCGTGTCGGGCCGGATGAGGGGATTGTCGGCATAGAGCACCGCCACTTCACCATCGCCAAAGAGCGCGGCGGCCTGGAGCGCGGCGTGGGCCGTGCCCAGACGATCATGTTGGACGACAACCTCATGCGGGGCGGCCGCCGCTGCGACCGCTTGCATATCCGGCCCAACCACCACCACGATTCGATCAAAAACCGCCTCGCAGCTCGCCAATAAATGCCGCAGCATCGGACGGCCGGCGATGGGGTGCAGGGCCTTCGGCAGCGCGGACTTCATGCGGGTGCCGAGACCGGCCGCGAGGATGATGGCTGTGGATGTCATAGTTGTTCCGAGTAGCGGTCCGACCGGTATCGTGTCAAAGAAACTCAGCACAAATTTGGTTTCAAATGTCTTGTCGGAGTGATGATGTCCCCGCTCGTCGTCTTAGACCTTGACGGTACGTTGGTTGACTCGGTGCCCGATTTGGCCGCCGCGCTCAACCGCCTGATGAGCGCCCGGCAGATCGCGCCGTTTTCACACCCCGACGTGGCGGCAATGGTCGGCGATGGCGCGGCGGCGCTGGTGGGGCGGGCCTTTGCGAGGCGCAACGTGGCGCAGGACCCGCAAGCGCTGGGGGCATTTTTGGCCGATTACGGTGCCCATGTCGCAGTGGCCAGTCACCCGTATCCGGGTGTGGTGGCGACGCTGGCGGCAATGGCTGCGCGCGGCTGGACCCTTGCGGTTTGCACCAACAAGCCTGTGGATGCGGCACGTAGGTTGCTCGAGACGCTCGGGCTGGCGAGGTTTTTTGCCGCGATTGGCGGCGGGGACAGTTTTCCGACGCGCAAGCCAGATCCGGCGCACCTGCTGGCGACCATTGCGGCTGCGGGCGGCGTCGCTGGGCGCGCCGTTATGGTTGGCGATCACCACAACGACATCCTGGCCGCACGGGGCGCGGGCATGCCGTGTATCTTTGCCGCCTGGGGCTATGGTCCGGCCAGTGCCGGTGACGAGGCGGCGGCGGTTGCGACTGGCTTTGCCGACGTGCCGCACCTGGCCGATGCGATGTTTCGTGCCGCGCCTTAGCGGGCGCGCTCAATCGCTTCGGCTTGGTGGGCTGCAACCATTTCCGCCAGGCTGGTGAAGCGGAATTTGTAGTCAACGGCGCCGCCGGGCGGCTTGGTGGCGCCGCCGGTGCGACCGGCACGACGGTCGATCCAACACGTGGTGAACCCGGCGGCATATGCGGGCACGTGATCGTGATACAGGCTTTGCGCCGTGTGCAGTACATCACCCTGCGCAATCCCTTGCTCGGCCAATCGCGCCTGGAGATAGGCGAAGTTGCGCGGGTCCGGCTTGTAGCTGCCAATGTCTTGCGCGGTGTAGACAGCATCAAACGCCACGCCGAGGCGCTGTGCACTCCCGCGGAAGCTGACATTGTCGACGTTTGACAGCACCATCAACTGATAATGCTGCTTCAGATAGGCCAAGGCAGCGGGGGAATCGGCAAAGGCTGGCCAGTTTTTGACGGATGCGCCGAAGCGATGGTCGGCGTCCATGTCGGCGGGTTGGCCCCAAAAGCGCGCCATGCGGGCGTGGGTGGCGGTGAGCAGTTCCGAATAGATCATGTCCGGGGTTTCGTGCTCCTGCGCCGATTCCTGCTCGGCGAAGGTGATGAGAGCGGCTTCAGCGGTTACGCCGACCCGCGTGAGCATCGGTTGCAGGGCTGCGAGAATACCCGCCTCCCAATCGATGAGCGTGCCGTAGCAATCAAAGGTCAATACCTTGAAATCGTGCAATTTCATGCGCAGTTTTTCCAACGTTTCCATCCCATTGCCCGTAAATCACACGCTGGACATGCGGCGCAGCCAGCCCCCCAAGAATGCATGGTGGTGCGGTCGCCACGATAGCAGCTATGGGATTGGGCGACGATCAACTCAACAAGCCGATCGCCGCCGAGGGATTGCGCGAGGCCCCAGGTGGCCGCCTTGTCGCGCCACATCAGCGGGGTTTCGAGCACGAAGCGCCGGTCCATCCCGAGGTTGAGGGCTAGTTGCATGGCCTTGATGGTGTCGTCGCGGCAGTCGGGGTATCCGGAGTAATCGGTTTCACACACGCCGGTGACGATGCGGCGTAACCCCCGGCGATAGGCGAGCGCGGCGGCGTAGGTCAGAAAGACCAGATTGCGGCCGGGCACGAAGGTGTTGGGGAGCCCGTCGGCGCCCAGGCGAATTTCCACCTCGGAGGTCATGGCCGTTTGACCAATCGCCGCAAGCCCCAAGCCGAGATCGATGATGTGGTCTGGACCGAGGCGGCTGCCCCAGTCGGCAATGGCGGCCATGCCGTCGCGCAAAGGCGCCCGACACTCCAGTTCCACCGCATGCCTTTGACCATAGGCGAAGCCCGCGGTTTCAACATGCGCATAACGGTCCAGCGCCCAGGCCAGGCAGGTGGCGGAATCCTGGCCGCCGGAGAAGAGCACGAGGGCAGCGTCGGGAGAGCGATCGGTCATGCGTGCTTCATGCCATATTTCGCCTTGCGCCGCCGAGTGCCTATATTGGCGGGATGAACCTTGATTTTACTGAAGACGAGATCGCCCGCTACAGCCGCCACATTCTGCTGCCAGAGGTTGGCGGCATTGGGCAGGCGAAATTGCGCCAGGCCAAGGTGCTGCTTGTGGGCGCCGGTGGCTTGGGCAGCCCGTTGCTGCTTTACCTGGCAGCGGCGGGGGTCGGCACGATCGGGTTGATCGATGACGACGTTGTCGAGCTATCGAACTTG
This sequence comes from uncultured Rhodospirillales bacterium, assembly GCA_903893975.1. GTDB lineage: Bacteria > Pseudomonadota > Alphaproteobacteria > Acetobacterales > Acetobacteraceae > CAITOL01. The sequence goes on from CAITOL010000018.1 coordinate 43,827, forward strand.
CAGCGCCAAGTGGCTCATAACATGGCCTCGCTTGGTACCCCTAAGGTAGAGAGTGCCGCTGCGGCGGCGCGCGCGCTCAATCCTAGTGTGCGCGTCGTAGGGCATCGGGCGAGGCTGGCGGCGGACAATGTGCTGGATCTGATCGCTGGCTACGACATTGTTTGTGACGGCACGGATAATTTCCCAACCCGCTTCCTGTTGTCAGACGCGTGCGTTATCGGGCAGCGAACCTTGGTATCGGCCGCGGTGCTGCGCTTTGAAGGGCAGCTTTCCGTCTTTAAGCCACATGCCGGCGCTGGCTGCCCGTGCTATCGCTGCCTGTTTCCAGCGCCGCCGCCCGAAGGGATGGTGCCGAGTTGCGGCGAGGCGGGCGTGTTCGGCGCGGTGACCGGGGTGATGGGGACGTTGCAGGCCACTGAAGTGCTGAAGGAGATTGTCGGGATTGGCGATACGCTGGCCGGCCGATTGTTGATCTGGGACGCGTTGGCGACCCGCTTCCGCACCGTGCGCTTGCCGCGAGACCCGCATTGCCCGTCTTGCGGGCCTGAAGGATATCCGGACCTGTCTCACCATAACGACATTGCGGCGCCGGTCTGTGCCGTCTGACCCACTCGGTATCCTGTTGATCTCCGGCGGGCATGAGCGGGCGCATTATGCGTTCCTGCTCGCGGCCGGGGCGGCGGCGATTGATCGGGCCGTGGTGATCTTTGCCACCAATGCCGGGTGCCATGCATTGACCGCCGATGCCGTGTTAGATCGGCGCGAGGCGGAGGTTCAGGCGGCGGGTGTGGCCGGGTTGGGCACGTTACGCGATGCCTGCCGCGAACTCGGGGTGAAACTGCTCGCCTGCGAGGCTGGGATGCGTGTTGCGGGGCTGGACGCAGGGCGGCTTATTTCTGGGGTTGAGGTTGCCGGCGTGCCGCATTTTCTGGCGGAGGTTGGTCGCGGGCAGATCGTGACCCTGTAAAACCGAGGCTTGACCCGAAACGGCAAAGCTTGGCACCCATAGTGTATGAAAAACGCGCTGACGCTGACCGTGGTATTGGGCTTGTGCGTTGCCGGCCTCACAGGCCGGGCGGGTGCGCAAACCCAGGGTGTGCTGGGGGTGCCGCCGAAGGGCCAATCGGTCGGCGGCACTGGCACGCCGGTGCCGCCGACAGCCGCGCCGCGTGCCTCCGTCCAGCAAGTGGCGCCGCTGGCGAGCCAATCCTTATTGGGTAAAGCGACCCCAACAACCCCGGTTGTGCAGCCGCCCAAAAACAGCCATGCGCAAAAGGCGGCGCCGCCCGCTAAGCCGGCGACGCCTGGCGCCGCAGCCCCGGCCGCAGCGGCGGGTGCCGTTGCGGCAGCCAAACCGGTGGCAGAGCCGCCGGCACCAGCTGCGCCGGCGAAGCCCGAAACCGCCAAGCCCGATCCGAGTAAAGGGACGGTTACGGGCGCCCCGGTGCCGCGCTGGGCGACGTTTCGGGCCGACGAGGTGAATTTGCGCACCGGGCCGGGCACCCGTTACCCGATTGAGTGGCAGTACCATCGGCGCGATCTGCCGGTCCAGATCCAACGCGAATTCGAGGTTTGGCGGCTGATCGAGGACCAGGATGGGGTCAAAGGCTGGGTGCATAAGGCGACACTGACCGGGCGGCGGGGATTTGTGGTGAAAACGGCCGATCAGACCTTGCGCAAGTCAGCCGCAGAGGATGGCAACCCGGTGGCGGTGCTGAAGGTTGGCGTGGTCGGTCGGATCCGGGCCTGCGAGGCCAAGGCAACATGGTGCGAAGTGGATGCCGGCGGTTTTCGCGGATGGATCCGGCGGGACATGATCTGGGGCACTTTCAAGGACGAGGCGATAAACTAACGCGCCGGTGGGCGAGGCTGCACCGCCGCTTTCAGGGATCAAGAACAAGATGAACACCCCTATCGCTGGCCGCCGGCTATTTCTGGAATTGCTGAAACAAGAGGGCGTGAAAGTCATGTTCGGCAATCCGGGCACGACGGAATTGCCGCTGATGGATGCGTTGGCGGGTGAAGACGACATCCATTACGTGCTGGCGTTGCAGGAATCTCTGGTGATGGCGATGGCGGATGGCTACGCCCGCGCCTCCGGGACGGTCGCGGTGGCCAATGTGCATGTCGCACCGGGTTTGGGAAACGCGATGGGGATGCTGTTCGACGCGCATAAAGCAGGCGCGCCGGTTTTGGTCACCGCCGGGCAGCAAGCGCAGGGTTTTGGCATTACGGAGCCCAATCTCTATGCCGAATTACCGTCGCTCGCTCGGCCTTTTGTGAAATATGCGGCCGAGGTGGCCGGCGTTGGGGACCTGCCACGCCTGGTGCATCGGGCGGTGAAAACCGCGCTCGCGCCCCCGACCGGGCCGGTATTTTTATCGCTGCCGGTTGATGTGATGAATGCAGAGGGGGATGGCGCGATGGGGGAACCCACGCGGGTGGCCCCGTTCATCGCAGCCGATCCGGATGAAATCCGCCGTGCGGCGCAGTTGCTGGCGGCGGCGGAACGGCCGGTGATTATCGCGGGGGATGCGGTTGCGCAGTCGAACGCCGCAGCCGCGCTGGTGGCGTTTGCCCACGCGTTAGGGGCACCGGTTTATTTGGAAGGTGAGCCGACGACGCTGCCATTCCCGCCGGCCCATCCGCTGTTTCGGGGCCCGATCACCCGGTTGGGGAGTTGGATCCGGCCCATGCTTGATCAGCATGACCTGCTGGTATCGATTGGCGCCGATTTATTCACACTCTCCCTGCCGCCGACGGTGGAGCCGCTGCCGCCGGGCATGAAGATTGTGCACCTCGACACCGACCCCTGGCAGTTGGGGAAGAACTTTCCCACCCAAGCCGCGTTGTTTGGCGACCCGCAAACCAGCCTGCCGCAATTGACCAACGCGCTCGAAGCCGCGCTGGGGGCGCCCGGGCGGAGCAAGGCGGCGCTGCGTCGGGCTGAGGTGGCGGCGGTGGTTGCTGCGGATTTTGCCGCATTGGATGCGCGGGCGCGTGCAGAAGCGCACCGCAGCCCTATGTCGCCACTGGCGTTGATGCAGGCGCTTGGGGAGACGCTCCCGGCGGAGGCGGTCGTCATCGACGAGACGATTTCCTCCGCCGCAGGGCTTTTCACCTTTCTCCGCAACGCGGCACCGGGAAGCCTGTTCGGCAATCGCGGCGGCGGCATTGGCTGGGGATTGCCCGCAGCCATTGGGGTGCAACTGGCCCTGCCCGACCGCCCGGTTGTGGCGCTGATTGGCGATGGATCGGCGATGTATTCGATCCAGGCGCTGTGGACGGCGGCGCATGATCAGGTGCCGGTCACCTTCGTGATCCTCAATAACCGGTCTTATCGCATTCTGAAGACGCGGCTAAGTGCCACGCAGGGCGTAGCTGCGCAGCGCGGGCGTTACATCGGCATGGAACTTGACCAACCCGCGATCGACTTTTGCGGTTTGGCGCAATCCCTTGGGGTCGCAGCGGTGGCGGTGAATGATATTGCCGGCTTTGTCGCGGCCTTGCAGCGTGGCATCGCCAGCGGCGCACCCCTGCTGATCGATGCCGCAATCGATCCGAGCTTCCAGTAACGCCATCAAAGGAGTGACGTGCATGCTACCGCTATTGACTGGAAAGCGTGCGTTGGTAACCGGCGGTGGGTCTGGCATTGGCGCGGGGATTGCGGCCGCAATGGCGGCGGCGGGTGCGGAGGTTATCGTTGTTGATCGCAACGGTGCCGCAGCGGCACAGACTGCCGAACGTATCGGCGGCCGAGCCTTTGCCCTGGATGTAACCGACCGGGACGCGGTTGCCGCGTTGGCGGCCGAGATTGGCCAACAGATCGGGCCGATTTCCGTGCTGGTGAACAATGCCGGCATCGTGCGGCGCGGCAAGGTTGAGGATGCAAGCGCGCCGGAGGATTGGGACGCGACCTTAGCTGTGAACCTGACGGCGCCGTATATCGTTACCCTCAGCTTTCTGGCGCAGTTGAAGGCCACCCAAGGCTGTGTGATCAACATTGGCTCGATTCAGTCTTTTACCGCCCTGCCCAATTCCGCCGCCTATACCACCTCCAAGGGTGGGGTGCGGTTGCTGACGCAGGCATTGGCAATCGAATTGTCGCCACAGGGTGTGCGGGTGAACGCGATCGGGCCGGGCTTGATTGCCACGCCGTTGAACGAGACGGCACGGCAGAACCCAGCCTTTCTGAAAACCTTTGACGGGCGGATCCCGATGGGACGTTTGGGCACGCCGGAAGATATCGCTGGGCCGGCAGTGTTTCTAGCCTCCGACCTCGCGCGCTACGTGACCGGCGTGACGTTGCCGGTGGATGGTGGTTTTCTGGCTGGGTAGGCGGTGGGATCAGTTGGGCGCAGCTGAACGCCATCCTCCCCCGCCTTACTAGCAGTGGCATTTGGGGGGCAATCAGCCTATGCCCCGCGCATGAATTTTCCCCCTGTACACCCGGTACTCGATGCGGCGCTGATTGCCCGCGGCTACCTTGAACCGACTGCGGTGCAGTCAGCGGTGCTTCAACCAGAAACCGAGGGGCGCGATCTGCTGGTATCCGCCCGCACCGGATCGGGCAAAACCGTCGCATTTGGCTTGGCCGCCGCATCAACATTGATGCCCGATGGGCAGATGCCAAAGCCGGGCGTGCCGATCGCATTGGTCATTGCGCCCACACGGGAACTGGCGTTGCAGGTGCAAGCGGAGTTGGCCTGGCTGTATGCGGGCGCACGGATCGCGTCTTGCGTCGGTGGGATGGATATTCGGCGCGAGGCGCGGACGCTATATGCGGGCTGCCATTTCGTGGTGGGAACTCCGGGCCGGCTAGGCGATCATTTGCGGCGTGGCAACCTGGACTTGTCCGGCTTGCGCGCGGTGGTGCTGGACGAGGCCGATGAGATGCTCGATCTCGGCTTTCAGGAGGAGTTGGAGTTCATCCTGCAGGCCGCCCCCACCGAGCGGCGGACCTTGCTATTCTCCGCGACCATCCCGCACGATATCGCCAATCTGGCACGCAAGTATCAACGGAACGCACTGCGGATCGACACGATCGACCGCACGGTGCCGCATGATGATATTGAGTATCGCGCCATGCTGATTGCCGCCCCCGAGGGTGAGGGTGCGTTGATCAATATCTTGCGCTGGTACGAAGCCCCCGGCGCGCTGGTGTTTTGCGCCACACGGGATGCGACGCGGCGACTGCAATTGGCGTTGGTTCGACGTGGGTTTAGCGCGGTGATGCTGTCTGGCGAACTGAGCCAGCACGAACGCACTTCAGCGCTGGATGCTCTGCGCTCCGGCCGGGCGCGGGTTGGGGTTTGCACCGACGTAGCCGCCCGCGGTCTGGATCTGCCGGCGCTGGATTTGGTGGTGCATGCGGACCTGCCGACCAACCCCGAGACCTTGCTGCACCGGAGTGGCCGCACCGGGCGGGCGGGACGCAAGGGGGTTTCGGTGCTGATGGTGCCGCAAGCTAAGCGTCGCCGCGCGGAGCAAATCCTGAATGCCGGGCGGGTGCGTGCGACGTGGTCGAGCGCCCCAAGTGCGGAAGACATTAACGCCCGCGACCGCGAGCGGCTCCTAACCGACCCGATGCTCGACGCGCCCGACGGTATGGAACGCGCGGACGCGGAAGCGCTGTTGGCGGCACATGATCCGGTGGCCATTGCAGCCGCTCTATTGCGGCTTTATCGTCGCGGATTGCCTGCCGCTGAAAATGTCAGCCAACCGTGGCACCCCGCGCCGGCGGACGATGGTTCGCGCACAGCGGCGGCGCCCGCGGGAGATGGCGGGGCTGGCGGGTTTGTGCAATTCCGCCTCGCGGTCGGCCGCAACAACCGCGCTGACCCCAAATGGATCATCCCTCTGTTATGTCGTATCGGCAACATCACCAAGCAGGAGATCGGTGCCATCCGGATTTTTGATACCGACACGCGCTTCGAGATCAGCCGTGCGGTGAGCGATGCCTTCGAGGCCGCGGCAGCTGATCTGCCACCGCATGAACCCCGGATCATGCGTGCCGGCGATGGGCCAATGCCGGCGCGGCAGTTCCGTCCACGCCCCGGCGGCTCGCCGCCTCGCAAGCGGCGAGCTTCGTGACGCGCTAGCGTAAGATCTCCAACACGACGACCGGAATTTCTCGGCCTGTGGCCTTCTGCTGATAGTCGGCGAACGGCGGCCAGATCTTGACCGCTTGTTCCCAAAGCCGGGCGCGTTCCGCCCCGGTTGCGGTGCGGGCCTTTGCAGGCATTATCGTCGTGGCGACTTGGATGGTCACTTCAGGATTGGCCAGGATATTGCGATACCAGCCAGGGTGGTCCGGTGCCCCGCCTTTGGAGGCGATGACGAAGTAGCCACCGTCGGTCTGCCCGTAAAATAGCGGGAATAGATACTTTTGCCCGGACTTGCGACCGATGGTCGTCAGGAGCAGCGACGGCACGGACATCGCCGGGACATTGGGGGACGTGATGGTGTACATATGGCCATCCGTGCCGCCACTGGATTGGTATCGCGCGACATGGTCCCGCATCCATTGCGGCAAGTTTGGCGCCACCGTTGCATCGGTCATCGTGTTGTGTTCCCTCAATGGACTATCTTGATCTTACGGCCCTTAAGCCGAAACTCAGGCTGCCAGTTTAGCGGTTGAATCGCCGAACAAAAACTCCAGATCATCGATCTCGATGCCTGTGAGGTCGCCCTCTTCGCTGAGGGCGATGTTGGCGAGGTCGGCTTTTCGTCGTTGCAATTCTACGATTCGGTCCTCGACGGTATCAACCGCAATCATCTTGTAGACGAAGACGGATTTTGTCTGGCCTATGCGGTGCGCACGGTCCGAGGCCTGATCTTCGGCGGCCGGGTTCCACCAGGGGTCATAGTGGATCACGGTATCCGCGCTGGTGAGGTTCAGACCGCGTCCGCCCGCCTTCAGGCTGATCAGAAATAACGGCACCTCCCCGCTTTCAAACATTCGCACCGGCTCAGCACGGTCGCGCGTGTCTCCGCGCAGCTCCGCGAACCGAATACCCGCGGCTGAAAGTCGTGGCTTTATGAGATCAAGCATTGAGGTGAATTGGGAAAACAACAGGATCCGCCGTCCTTCGGTCATCATCTCCGTCACCATTGCAAGCAGATCATCCAGCTTACTGGAGGTATCGACGAGGCGGGCGGAAGGCAGCTTTACCAACCTTGGGTCGCAGCAGACTTGGCGCAACTTGAGGAGCGCGTCGAGCACGACGATACGGCTTTGCGCGGCGCTGAGTTCGGCGATTTGTTCCCGCACCTTGTCGTACAGCGTGCCGCGGATGGTTTCGTACAATTCCCGCTGCTCCGGCGCGAGATTGATGCGGCGCAAGATGGTGTGCTTCGGCGGCAGGTCGGTCGCAACCTCGACCTTCGTGCGGCGCAGAAGAAAGGGCCTGATCCGGCGGATCAACTGAACGCGCCTGGTCATGTCGTTGTTCTTCTCGATTGGGGTACGGAAACGTTTGGCAAAACCTTTCCGGTCTCCCAATAAGCCGGGCATAAGGAAAGCGAACTCCGACCATAGTTCTTGCAGATTGTTCTCGATTGGTGTGCCGGATAGGCAGAGCCGATGCCGAGTATCGAGTTGGCACACCGCTTTCGTCACTTTCGCATCAGGGCTTTTGATGATTTGCGCTTCATCCAGCACCACCAAGTGCCATGGGAGCTTCTTCATCGCCTCAATATCGCGGGTTAAAACGGTATAGGTGGTTATCACCACGGTCGTACCGGCAAGTTCGTTGCGACGTTCATGGCGATCGAGGCCGTGTAATACGGCGACGGTTAGTGTTGGGGCGAATTTGGCCAGCTCGGCAGTCCAATTGCTGACGAGACTAGTGGGGACGACAATCAACGCCGGTCGATCGAGCCGGCCCTCAGCATGCTCGATCACAATATGGGCGATGGTTTGCGCGGTTTTGCCAAGCCCCATGTCATCTGCCAGGAATCCTCCCAAAGCGTGGGCGCGCAAATGTTGCAACCAAGCGACGCCGTGTTGCTGATACGGCCGCAAAATGGCGTTGAAGTCTGGCGGGACAGTCACCGGGACGATTTCGGCATTGCCGCGGAACCGTTGCGCGTAGGCCTCAATCGCGGCGGCATTCTCCCACCGCGTGGTCAAAAGGTCCTCAAGGTCCAGCACGCTTGCGGCTTCGGCGTCCGGCAGCAGCAGCCCGCCATCTGCGGTGCGACGGGCGGCATCAATGAGGTCGGCCATCACGGTGAGGAGGCGCCGAATGCGTTCCGCAGGCAGTTTCAGGATGCGGCCATCATCGAGGCTGGTGATGAGTTCGCCATCGACAATCTGCGCTGCGGCGATACCGCCGCGATCAAGCAAGCGGGAGAGGATCGGTAGGAGCGGCAGCCGGGCGCCGTCGACTTCGATGCCGAAATCGAGCGCAAATTTGCCGGCCTCTGCATCGCTGACCCGTACATCGTACTCGCCGACCATCTGAACGATGCGCGGGCCGAAATCCCGGTCGATTTGGCTGCGCCACCCCAGTCCCAGCAAAGCCGGGACACGTTCCGAGACAAAATTTTGCCACCGCTCTGCCGCATCGCGCCCACGATAAACGAATACCATCCGACCTTTGGCGGTTGGGCCTTCGGCAATCCGCATCTGATTGAATCCATCGCGCCGAAGGACATCAAGTGCCGCCATTTCTGCCGTGCGGTCACGACGGATGAAGCTGGGGGAGCCTGCAATTTCGCCTACCCGGGTGGCCGGCACGAATTGCCGTTCGTCGTCGGCATGCGTAAGTGCGCCGTTATAGTCGAAATCAAGCGTCACAGCGTCGGTTGGCTGGAGACGGCCAGTCTCGTCCAGGCATTCGATCCGACGCAGCCGCAAAACGGGAATGAGTGGCTGATCGACGATTACGGGATCGGCGGCTATAATGCTAACTGGCTCGCTACGCCGAGGCGCTGGACGGTGTTTGGCTGAAAAGCCGAGTTTCTTGCCGGTTGGTGCAGCACGAACAGGCAGAGGGCGCTGGAATGTTGGGCTAGGCGGTTGGCTCTCGCCAAGAAATGATCGCCGCACTACGCTTGCAGGCTGGACCTGCGGCGTTGCCGCTTGCCGCAGCCTGACACGACCAACGGCCCCGCTGGCGCTATCAACATACCAAGGCCCGGAATCACCAAGGATGATCGCGGAATCCGGCGGTAGGTTGGGCGGCACATTCGCCTGAAACGCACGTTCTTCTCCCATTTTCAGCAGCTTGCCCGTCGCCTTCCATCGGGCTTTGCCGAGTCTGGCAAGCAAACCCAGCACAGCGGCAGTCGAGGTCGGCGCTACTGCCGTGCGCGTCGCATGGCCGCCAAGGAGCTTAGCCATTATTCGCGTGGACTCACTGTTGGCGCGGCTGACGATAATCTGCTGTGGCGTAGTTTCGGTCCTGTAGCCGGTGCGTTCGCCTTCAAAAAATGTGGAGACAAAGCAGGCGTGTGGCGGCTCCGCAGGAGATAGTTCAAAGACCAAGTGCCGGCGTTCGCCGTTGGCTGCTGGAGTTGACGGGGCAACAGGTGCGTCACTCGCTGCAGGTTGGCGCAAAGTTGGGAGGCGGTCGAGCGCCGCCAAACAGAGCGCCGCGACGTGCACGCACGCGTTGTGGCCACAACTACACTGGTTAGGAAACGTCACGCGATGACGAACCAGCGTCGGCGTCACGCTTGTTGTGCAACGCTGGCCAAGATGCTCCACAGTGGCAGTTAACGTCGCCCCGGCTAGCCGAGTTTCGACCGTTCCGAGCAGAACTAAAGTCCGCCCCTTGGTTAAGGTGCGGGCATCGAAGCAGGATCGAAGGTCGTCCGCCGTGAAAAGGGTCATCATGACGTAGCGGGCGCCTGTGGGGCTGCAACCTTGGCGCCAGGTGCTGGAACGGGCCGCGAGACCGGCACAATAAGTGAGGTATTTGACATTGAGAGTTGTCTAATACCTGGAATGGCGCCAGAGCACGAGGGGAAGTGTATGGCTGCACAACGCCGCACTCTTGAGACGTTAAATGGATCGACCATGACGAACAATGCTTCAATTATTTGCCTGGGTCATGCGGCACTGGACCGAATTTATGGCATCCCCGCCTTTCCATCGGTGCCGGAGAAGGTCACAGCCACGACAATGGAAGAGGTGGGTGGGGGAATGGCCGCCAATGCCGCGGTCGCCGCCGCACGCTTGGGTGCCAGCGTGGCATTTTATGGGCGTGTGGGCAGTGATTTGGCCGGACAGGCTATCCGGGAGGGACTGCAACGCGAGGGGATCGATGTTGCGCAATTGCGCCACTTTGATGGCGGCATTTCGTCAACCTCGGCCGTTATTGTCGACTCGCGCGGAGAGCGGCTGTTAGTGAATGATCGAGGCAAAGGGCTGGCGGAGGATGCCGCCTGGATTGATCTCGTGCCCGTCTCGCGCGCCAAGGTGGTGTTAGCTGACGTTCGGTGGCCACAAGGTGCATTGGCGCTGTTTCAAGCCGCACGCGCCGCCGGCGTTACGACCGTTTTGGATGGAGATATTGGCGCGGGCACGGCCCTGCCACAGCTATTGGCGCTGAGCGACTATGTGTTGTTTTCAACGCCCGGCTTGGCGGAATTCTCACCCGGCGATCCTCTTGCGGCCCTTGATAAGGCACGAACGCTTGGCGCACTGCATGCAGGCGTAACCCTTGGGGCCGAGGGCTATATGTGGACGGATCAGGCGGGTCGACATCACAGCCCGGCTTTCGCAATATCGGTCGTGGATACCAGCGGCGCAGGCGATGCGTTCCATGGTGGTTTTATTTGGGCGCTCGCAGAGGGGCAGCCGATTGCAGGTTGCGTGACTGTCGCTCAGGCGGTTGCGGCCTTGAAGTGTCAGCATCGCGGCAATCGCCATGGATTGCCTGACCGTTTGGCTTTGGCGGAATTTTTAGGCTTTTCCCATTGGACACAAAAAAACCCACCTCAGCTTTGAGGTAGGTTTGATCTGGTTGCGGGGATAGGAAACTACCGAAGTCTGCCGGCACTTCGAGTTGCGTGCTGAAATGCGAAAGTGGCGGGCGACTAAGCGATTCAGCCTCCAACCCGCACCGCATCAGCCTACCCAGAGCTGACAGGAACGTA
>CAITOL010000019.1 GCA_903893975.1 uncultured Rhodospirillales bacterium
GATACGGTTTGTCCACACGACCTAGGCAAGCTTGCCAAGTATCGCCATGCTTTAGCCTGGATTTTAGCGACAACTTTGGTTTACGGATGCTGACGCCTCTGGCGTTCATGGGACGCTCTATCATCTTAGTCGCGCCTGCGTTGCAATCGGGGAGCTAACCAGACCAATGTCCCGCACACCCCGCCCGCGCCCTGGCGCTGGCAGCTTGCGCGCCGCCAAGCCGCGCGCCCCTCTGGTTCAAGACCCTATTGCCATCATCGGCGCCGGCTGCCGCTTCCCCGGCGCGGACAGCCTAGCCGCGTTCTGGGCCCTGCTAGACCAGGGGATCGACGCCGTCACCGAAGTGCCTGACGACCGGTTTACCAAGGCGCGCTACCTGCACCCGAAAACCGCCGCCGGCACCACCGAGCCGGGCACCACCTACACCTTCGCCGCCGGCACCATCGGCGATGTCAGCCAGTTCGACCCGCCGGCCTTCAACCTCTCGCCGCGCGAAGCGCAGGAGATGGACCCGCAACAGCGCATCCTGCTGGAAGTGACGCGGGCGGCGATTGAGGATGCCGGCTGGTCCGCCGACCGCCTTGCGGGCAGCCAGACCGGGGTGTTCGTCGGCGCCTCCTCCACCGATTTCTGGGCCGGCCGCTACGAAGATACCGCATCGCTGGACCGCTACGGCATGACCGGCGGCGCGATGAGCATCATGGCCAACCGCATCGCGCATGTGTTCGACCTGCATGGCGCCTCGCAGACCGTGGACACCGCCTGCTCGTCGTCCCTGGTGGCGCTACATCTGGCCTGTGAGGCATTGCGCACCGGCCAGCTTTCCGCCGCCTTGGTCGGCGGCGTGAACATGCTGCTGGCGCCGGCGCAGTTCGTCGGCTTCTCCCGCGCCTCCATGCTCTCCCCCACCGGGCGCTGCCACGCCTTCGATGCGCGCGCCGATGGCTATGTGCGGGCCGAGGGCGCCGGCGTGGTGCTGATCAAGCGGCTGGCCGACGCCATCGCCGATGGCGACACGATCCGCGCCGTCATTCGCGGTACCGGCACCAACTCCGCCGGCCGCACCGTGGGCCTGTCACTGCCGAACCGCGACGCCCAGGCCGCCTTGCTGCGCGACGTGCTGGCCCGCAGCGGTCTGTCCCCGGCGCAATTCGCCTATTTTGAAGCCCACGGCACCGGCACCCTGGTGGGCGACCCGATCGAGGCCTGGGCGATCAGCAACGCCATTGCCGGCCATGCGGACCGCGCGGACGGCCCGGCGCTGACCATCGGCTCAGTGAAAACCAATATCGGCCATCTGGAATCCGCCTCTGGCATGGCCGGGCTGTTAAAGGCGATGCTGGTGCTGCAACACGGCCACATCCCGCAATCGCTGCATTTCGACACGCCAAACCCGAACATCGCCTTCGCCGACTTACGGCTGGATGTTGCCGGCACGCCGCGCGCTTTGGCGATCAACCCGGACGGGCTGGCCGCCACCGCCATCGGCATCAACAGCTTCGGCTTCGGCGGCACCAATGGCAGCGCCATGCTGACCGGCGCCCCGGCACCGACGCGCCGCGCCAAAGCCGCCCCCCGCGGCCTGCCGCCCTTGCTGCTCTCCGCCCACGCCCCGGCCGCCTTGCGCGGTCTGGCTGCGGCGTGGCTGGACGAACTCGGCCGCATCGCCCCGGCCGATCTGCCGGCCTATCTGCGCGGCGCCGCCCGGTTCCGCGACCTGCAACCGCACCGTCTGGTGCTGCGCGGCGCCAGCGCGGATGCGCTGCGGCAAAGCCTCAGTGCCTGGCTGGCCAACACCGACCCCAACCAGACCATCCAAGGCGCCACCGATGGCACCGCCGCCCGGGCGCAGGTGGCCGGTGGCGATACGGCGGCCAGTGCCGGCGGCATCGTGCTGGTTTATTCCGGCAATGGCGCGCAGATCCCGGCGATGGCGCAGCAGGCCGCGCAGCACAACCCGCGTTTCCGCGCCGCATTGGCCAAGGTGGATGCGGTGCTGGCGCCGCTGCTTGGCTGGTCGCCGCTGCACCGTATTCGCGCCGGCGTCACGGCTGCCGAACTGGTCGCCACCGATGTCGCCCAGCCGCTGCTGTTCGCCGCCCAGGTCGCCATCACCGAAACCCTGCGCGCCGAGGGGATTATCGCCGACACGGTGCTGGGCCACTCGGTCGGGGAAGTGGCCGCCGCCTGGGCCGCCGGGCTGCTGGACCTGCCGACCGCCGCACGCCTGATCGTGACCCGCAGCGCGCAACAGCACCGCCAGCGCGGCATTGGCCGCATGGCCGCGCTTGGCTGCCCGCTCGATGAAGCCCTGCCCGCTTTGGCGGAAGCCTCCGCCGGCCTGCCCGGCCCGAAGCTGGAGATCGCCGCCGAAAACGGCCCGCGCGCCCTCACCGTCGCCGGGCCGGAGCCGATGCTGGCGCGGCTGAAGCAGATTGCCGCCGCCCGGCGCTGGAGTTTCATCAAGCTCGAACTGGATTACGCCTTCCACAGTGCGGCGATGGACCCGGTGCAGGCCGCCCTGGTCAGCGACCTTGCCGGCATGCAGGCGCACCCGCCCAGCGCGCGCATGGTCTCCACCGTCACCGCCGCGGTACTGGAACCGGGGGAATGCACCCCGGATTACTGGTGGCACAACCTGCGCGACCGGGTGCGCTTCCGGGGCGCGGTGCACACCGCCGCCGCCGGGGCGCGCCTGTTCATCGAAATCGGCGGCAATCCGGTGCTGCAATCCTACCTGCGCGACACGTTGCAGGAAGCCGGCACCGAAGCCCGCCTGCTCGCCAGCCTGTCGCGCCGGGACCTGCCGGGCGACCCGTTCCCCGCTTTGGTGGACCGCGCCGTGGCCCAGGGTGCGGACCCGCGTCAGGCGGCGATCTATGCCGGCCCGGCGGAACTGCGCGCGCTGCCGCTGACGCCACTGGCCCGCGTGTCGGTGGCGCTGCCGCGCACGGCGGATGCCACCACCATCATCTCCCCCGCGCATGACCATCGCCTGCTGGGCTTCCGTCGCCCGGAACAGCCGCAGGAATGGCAGCGCCGGATTGATACCACGCTGGAACCCTGGCTGGCCGATCACCGCTTTGGCGGTGCTGCCGTGCTGCCGGCCGCGGGCATGGCGGAAATGGCGCTGGCCGCCGCCGCCTTGCAGTGGCCGCAGGCGGCGGTGCTGGAAGTGGCCGAATTGCGGCTGCTGCGCATGCTGCCGGTGCCGGATGATCGCGGGCAGGACGTCCGCCTCAGCCTGGGCGAGGGCGGCGTGGTGCTGTCCAGCCGCACCCATCTGTCCGATGAAGGCTGGACCGATCACGCCATCGGCCAGATCGGCGCGCTCAACGCCATCCCCACCCCGGAAGACCGGCCGCATCACGGCCGCATCACCGTCTCCGGCGCCGACATTGTCGCCATGGCCGCCAAGGTGGGGCTGGATTACGGCCCGGCCTTCCAGCCCATCGTCGATGCCAGCCTGGACCCGGCGGCGGACTGTGCCGTGATCCGCCTCGCTTTGCCGGATGCCGCGCCCAGCGATGACGGCTTCCTGCTGCATCCGGTCCGCTTCGATGGCGCCCTGCAAGGCCTGATCGCGCTGCTCGCCCAGGGCGACGGCCCGCTTGGCCGCGACGGCGCCGGCATGGTGCCGTCCCATATCGGCCGCCTGCTGGTGCAGCGCGGCGCCGCGCCGCCGGTGCTGGCGGAAATCGCTATCTCCCGCCGGGGCAGCCGCTCGGTGGTTGCCAATATCGTGCTGCGCGATGCGGTTGGCACCGTGGTGGCCCGCGCCTGGGATTGCTGGATGCAGCGCGTCTCGCTCGGCCAGCACGCCGCCGCGCCATCACCGGTGTTCCGCTTCGACCTGCTGCCAGCCTTGGACGCCGCCACCCGCGCGCCGGACGACCTGCTGCCGGCCTTGCGCGCCGCCTTGCCATCGGCCAGTGACGCGATCAACGAGGCCGCCGAGTTGCTGCGCGGCTGCGTGCTGTCCGCCGCGTTCGCCGCCTTCGCCGCCGAGCCCGGCAGCGTGCTGCGCCCACGCTCCGCCTACGCCCAGGCGCTGCTGGCCGAGTTGGCGCTGAGCCAACTCGCGGTGCCCGTCGCCGATGGCTGGCGCCTGCTGCACGACGCGCCGCTGCCCGACGCCAGCGAAATCTGGCGCGTGGTCTATGCCGACCGCCCGGACCTGGCGCCCGAACTTGCCTGGATTGCCGACGCGATCGACCGGCTGCCGGCCGTCTTGCGCGCAAGCGCGGCGCCGACGGATGCCGCCGAACTGGTGCTGCTGCCGCCCGAGGCGGAAACCACCCGTCGCATGGCCGCCGAACTGGCGCATGCCGCCGCCGCCTTCGCCGCCGCCTGGCCGGCGGACCGGCCGCTGCGGGTGCTGGACCTCGGCAGCCGCGGCGACCTGCCCGCCACCCTGGCCGCCAGTGGCCGCCGGGTGCTGCATGTCGCCGTGCACCCGCCGGGGGAGGCCGGGGACCGCGCCGCCCACAGCCAAAGCGGGGCGCTGGAGTCCAGCAGCCTCGCCTGGGACGCCGCCCTGGAAGGCGCCAAACTGCCGGAAGCCGATCTGGTGGTGGGCCTGTCCGCGCATCTGCGTTTTGGCCCCGCCGTGCTGCCCGCCTTGCGCGCCGCGCTGGCAGAAGGCGGCACGCTGCTGCTGGCCGAACCGGCCGCCGGCACGGTGTGGAACTTCGTCGGCGGCCAGTCGCCGTCCTGGTGGGGTGCGCAAGGCGCCACCTTGCTCGATGCCGAGGGCTGGACGGCGCTGCTGCACGGCCACGGCTTCCAGGACGCCGATCTGCGGCCGCTGCCAGATATGCCGCTGCCGGCCGCGATCGTCACCGCCCGCCTGTCGGCTGCGCCGAGCGCCGCCGCCGCCAGCACCACCCCGGCGCGGCCAGCCGTGCTGATCGGCCGCCACGGGGCGCTGCGCAGCGCGCTGCACGCGGCGCTGCTGGCGCGCGGCACCGCCTGCGACCTGCTGGATTACGCGCCCCCGGCCGACCCGGAACAGGTGCGCGGCCGCGATGTGATCGTGCTGCCGCCCGCCCCGCTCGGCATCAGCAATGGCGGGCTGGCGGAGGTGCTGGCCACGCTCTGCGCGCTGGCACAAACCTGTGCCGACCGCGCGGAGTCGCTGGTGTTGATCACCGAAGGCGGCCAGCAATCCGTGATCGGCCCGCACCATCCGCCCGCCGCCGCCTGCTTCGGCATGGCGCGGGTGCTGGCGAACGAATACGCGCCGCTGCGCCTGCGCCGGGTGGATATCAGCCCTGGGCTGGAACCGGCGCTGGCAGCGCAGCGCCTGGTGCGCGAAGTGCTGGACGCGACGGACGGCGAAAGCGAAGTGGTGCTGACCGGCAGCGCCCGCCTGGTGCCGCGCTTGCGCCGTGGCCTCCCGGCGCAGGATAGCCAGCAGCCGGCCCGCCTGGTCATCCGCCAGCCCGGCCAACTCGGCACCCTGGCCTGGGACAGCCTGCCCAGCGAGGAGGTGTCGCTGGCCGAGGGCGAACTGCGCATCAAGATCGAAGCCGCCGGGCTGAATTTCCGCGACGTGATGTGGGCCCAGGGCCTGCTGCCGGAAGACGTGCTGATGCACGGTTACGCCGGCGCCACTTTGGGCATGGAAGCCGCCGGACGGGTGGAAGCCACCGGCCCCGGCGTGCGCTTCGCGGTTGGGGACCGGGTGTTCGGCTTCATCCCCGGCGCTTTTGCCAGCCGGGTGGTGGTGCGCGATGACGCCGTGACCGCTTTGCCCGGCGAGCTGACTGCCGAGCAGGCCGCCACCGTGCCGGTCACCTTCATGACGGCGGTCTACGCGCTGGAAACCTGCGCCCGGCTGGCACCGGGTGAGCGGGTGCTGATCCATGGCGGCGCCGGTGGCGTCGGGCTCGCTGCCATCCAGGTCGCCAAAGCGGCCGGGGCGCAGATCGCCGCCAGCGCCGGCTCGCGCGCCAAACGCGCCTTCCTGCGCCAGTTGGGGGTGGATGTGGTGCTAGACAGCCGCGACCTCGGCTTCGCCGACGCCCTGCGCCAGATCTGGCCCGATGGCGTCGATGTGGTGCTCAATTCGCTGGCCGGCGCCTTCATGGATCGCAGCCTCAGCCTGGTGCGCCCGTTCGGCCGTTTCGTCGAACTCGGCAAGCGCGACTATGTGGAAAACCGCCGCGCCGCCCTGCGGCCGATGCGGCAGAACGTTACCTATTTCGCCGTCGATGTGGACCAGTTGCCGCTGGCGCGCCCGGATATCGCCCAGCGCCTGCTGGCCGAGATCAGCGCCCGCATGGCCGCCGGCACGCTGCAACCGCTGCCGGCCACCGTGTTCGGCCATGCCGATGTGGAAACCGGCTTCCGGATGCTGCAAGGCTCCACCCATATTGGCAAAATCGTCATTCGCCCGCCGCAAGGCCCGGCGCCCAGCGCCACCCTGCCGGCGCTGGCCAGCAACGGCACCGTGGTGGTGGTGGGCGGCATGCAAGGCGTCGGCCTGCAGGCGGCGCACAAGCTGGCCGAGCTTGGGGTGCGGCATCTGGCGCTGATCTCCCGGCGCGGCGGCGCCACCGAAGGGGCGATGGAAGCCCTGGCCGGGCTGGCCGCTTTGGGCGCACAGGCGCGGGTTTACGCCTGCGATGCCACCGACGCCAATGCGCTGGCCGCCACCTTGGCCGCCATCCGCGCGCAGGGGGAGAAAACCGAGCGTCAGCCGATCATCGGCGTGGTGCACGCCGCCGCCGTGCTGGATGATGGCGCCGCTGCCAGCCTGACCGCGGCACGCTTCGCCCCGGTGCTGGCGGCCAAGCTGACCATCGCGGAAAATCTGGACCGGCTGACCGCGTCTGATCCGCTGACCTTGTTCCTGATGTTCTCGTCCGCCACCACCGCGCTCGGCAATCCCGGCCAGGCCAATTACGTCGCCGCCAACGCGGCGCTGGAGGCTTTGGCGCAGCGCCGCCGCGCCGCCGGCCGGCCGGCTTTGGCCATCGGCTGGGGCCCGATTGAAGATGTCGGCATACTCGCCCGCGACGCCGCCACCGCCGAAACCCTGCGCCGCCGCCTTGGGGTGGATGCGATGACCGCGGCCGAGGCGCTCGCCGGGCTGCCGGCCTTGCTCAGCCAAACC
>CAITOL010000020.1 GCA_903893975.1 uncultured Rhodospirillales bacterium
GGGTTAGCGTCCCCCAGGTGAGCAATTACCGGCGATCACTTTGGCGAATGGTATCGACGACGTCACCAGTTGCATCGTCGATAACCAGCCAGACCAGTTCGTATATGTCTGACGTTTGTTCGTTTTCTGGAATATTGCAGGTGAAAGCAGCAGTTCGAAGTTCGACTTTATAAATATTATTGCAGTCCGCAACAACATTTGGCTCTAGTCGAATTTCGTCTGCATTCCACATTCCCACCAACACGACCTCTTGAAATTTCTAACCTATTTTCTCGCGCGCCAACCACGGCAACATGCGGGATTGCGCTGTGACCAGCAAGCAGAAATTGCCCGCATATCCCGAACGAATTTGCGCCCGATCACCGGCCATTATCGATGCAGCTTCAACAAGCTCGGGAATTCACAGCGGGACGCCGCATCCATGAATTCATACCACAGGTGATCCTGATCCGCCGGATGCACGAACAGGCCGCCGAGCACGGGCCGTGCTGCGCCAGCCATCGTGGTGGCCGGGGCCACAATCTCCAGCGAGACCACCGCATCCACGGCCTGCCCATCGGGCGGCGTCGGAATTGCGATCTGGCTCCAAGCATGCCCGCCGGCGGGAATATGCACGGTATCCTCCGCCTTGTTCTGCCCGGCCTGCAACGGGTTCCCCGAGGCGACGCGGACGATGAGCGGCGTTGCGGACGGATTGCGATGCAGCAGGCGGCAGATATAGGTCTCGGTCAGCGCATCGTTCAGCCGCATGCGCAGAATGGCCGGCGCCGGGCCATGGCTGCACCCGTCGGGGGTTGCCGCGCCCCAGGCCTGACCGTAGCGCAACAGCCCGCCATTCCGCCACGGCGCCGACGCGCCGCCGGCGCCGAAGGTGGTCATGTCGTGATAAATCCCCACCGGCACTTCGGCGGGTAAGGCTACAGCGCCGAATTGGCCAGCTTGCTGCAAGCTCTGCGCCAATGCCTGCCCCCACATCGCGGCTGGCTGATCAAGCGACGGCCCATGCGCTTCGGCCTGGCGCCACTGGGCCGCCAGTGCCCGTGCATCCCGGAATGGCACGTAATAGGCAATGGCCGCGCCCCAACGCTCGTACACGCCCGCATTCGCATCGGCCATAACGCAACAGCCGCGCCGCAACGCGTCGGCGATCACCGCGTCGCCATCGGGGCGTGACGCGGGCACCAGCACCAGATCGGCCTCCGCCAAGGCGGCGTTATAGGCAGCATCCCCCAGCACCCCGAAGGTCACATGGCCGCCGAACGCTGCCGCGTCGATCGCGGCCGGCGCGTCGTCGGTCAAGCCGAGGAGATGCAGGTGTTCGATATCGGCCTGCTGCTGCCAGGCCTTGGCCATGGCGCGGCACTCGGCCGCATCGCGCGGCAGCAGCGCCACGGTGCGCCCGTGGCGCTTGCGGCGTGCCGTCCGCGGCACCGCAAGGGCCGGCCGATCGAGCGCGGCAACCGGCAGATCGAGCGCGGCAACCGGCAGATCTGCAAGGCCGTTCAACGCCGCCCACTCCGCGATATGCGCGGCGGCATCACGGTCGGTGGCGATCACACCGGCGGCAAGCGGCAGCACCGAACGCAGGCTGGCCTTGGCAGCCGCCACCGTTGCGGCAGCAAACCACTCCGGCGACGAAATGGGCGCCATATCCGGCGCGAATAAAACCGGCCGGATGCCCAGATCCAGCATCGCCGTCTGCAGCGGCATGCTGTCCCCGCCGAGGCCGGCAGCCCATGGCCAGCCCAGCAGCAGAACCGCCCCGCGTACATGGTCGCACGGTGCGCCTGGGGCGACATCCTCCCCCGCCAGCCATTTCGCCACCGTATCTGGCGCCACACAATTGTATTGCCCACCCGCCGGGTCGGCGACGACGAAAGTCAGCTTCGCCCCGGCTTGCACGGCGGCGAGTGCGATCTGCAACTGCCAGGCACAATTTGGCCCGACCGGGCCGCGTTGCCGCCACAGCGCGGTCATATCCAGCAGCGCATGTTGGGTTGCAACCGGGCTGGCGGCCGGCGCGGCGGCGCGCACGGCGTTGACCGCATGCCGGTCCACCCCGAGGGCCGCCAGTTCGCGGGCGGCATCGCGCCCACCACCCAGGCGTAGGGCCTGTTGGTACCACGCGATGGCATCCGCCGTCCGGTGCATCAGCTTATGCACATGCCCCAGTTGCAAGGCCGTATCGGCCACGCTGGGGTCCAGCGACCAGGCCGTCTGATAGGCCGCCAACCCGCCATCGCAGTCGCCCTGCTCCTTCAGCGCATGGCCCAATTGTACCCAGATGCCGGTCAGTTTCGGCGCCCGATCCACAACCCGGCGATAATGCTGTGCGGCGCTGGCCCAATCACGACGATCACGCGCGGCATCGCCTTCGGCCAGCGCGTGCGCAACCTCGCCGGCGAGGCGGTCCGGTTGCGCCACCAGCCGTCGGCCAGACAGCCCGCGAAAGGGGTTCAGGTTCATCGCCGTCCCTTACGCGAACACGCAGCGGCGTAGGCCGACGCTGCCGGGCGCGTTCACCGGGTCGTAATTGATCAGGAGTTGCAGCACGTTTTCGTGCTGCAGCACCTGCGGCGGAATCGGCAGAGAGAGCGATTTCGTTTCGATGCCAAAGTTCACGAAGCCCAGCGTCCACCCGTTCAGGTTGACACAGATCTGCCGGTCCGCCGCGGCGGAGACGGCGGGTCCGCGCAAGGCTGCGTCGGCAGCGTCAAGTGTCAACCGGGTCGGCGCGCCAAGGCCGACATCGAGGCGGAAGCCGATGGCGACCGACCGGGTATCCAGCAAAACCGCGCCATCCTGCACCACAACATCGTCGCCGATCAGGAATTTTGCATAATCGTCCGAAGCGAAATCGATACGGTTTTGCGTCAGCCACGGCGTGCTGCTGCTGGCCATCCAAGGTGCGGTGGGCGCTTTGGGCTTCAGGGGTTGCAAGGCGCCGTCACTGCCAAGGCGCCCGCGCAGGTCGACGCCTGACATTTGCATGATCAGGTCTGAGCGGTTCAGCAAATAGGCAGTATAGGCGGGGAGGCCCGCGAGATAGGAACGCACCAAGCCATGGGTGAGCGCCTCAAAGTCGATCCCCTCAATGGCACGTGGCGCGGGCGTTGCCTGGATGAACGCGATCAGTTTCGGCAGCATGGCGCGCCATTGCTGGTGGCCATCACGCACCGTATTCCAGCCAGACTCGGCCAGGGCCTGCGCCGAGGCCGGGGAGATCGGCACTTCGCCGGGCGCATCGGGGTTGAACAAAATCCCGTTCACCCAGTTGGCGATATATTCATTATGCGTCGGGGCATCGGCGGCGACGACGAGCATGCCGAGGCCCATGGCCTCCAGAAAGCCCATGCCGATGCCTTCGGTGCGCCGGGGCGTTACGTAGACATTACATTTTGCCATCAAGGCCCGGTAGTCTTCCTTCGCCGGCAACCACCGCGAGGTGGTCAATTCGTAGGATTTCAGCGTCGGTTGCAGATAGGCTGCGGTTTCGAGCTCAGGATCATCCGCGACGTCGTGAACATGGACATGCGTGATCTGCCGGCCGAACAGTTTCTCGACCAGATGCAGATTAACCCCCTGCTCCGGTCGGCGTTGCCAGAGGAACACCCGCAACGTGTCGAAGACTGGCCGCTCGGCCGATGCGATGGGGCGGGAGAAATACTTCAGCCGCAAGGTGCGCAAACCCAGGCGGCGGATCCGCTCATCCAACCGGCGGGAAAAGTTGATGAAGCTGCCGCCGGCGGCCCAGAGCCAGTGCAGGTCGGGCATTTGCTCCGAACCATCGTACATCGGGATGACGATCGTGCGCAGCCCGCGGGCAAGAAACACCGGCGCCAGGAAGTCCATCTGCCACAGCACCACCAGGTCAACATCGGCGGCAACGGCGGTGCCTGCCAGCCCATCGACATCGGCCGGATCGATAAGGGCGACGGTGACGTCGAAGAACTCTTGCAACGTATCCAGAAAGAAACGATTGGACAGCGTCTTGGCGTGAAACTGGTGGCCAATGAATAGAATTTTCACGACACAAACCCCAACCAATAGGCATAGGCGGATACGGCATCTGAATTAAAGCGATGGCAGGCTTGGGCGGCCTGCCCTTGCAATGTCGCGCGCGGTTGGCGGGCCATCGCCAGAATGGCGGCCGGCAGATCGGCGACAGTCGGCACAACATCGCCGATGCCGTAATAGGAGACCTGATCCGCGAAGCCCGTGCCGGTCACGGTCAGGATACGGCGCCCAAAATACGTCGCCTCCATCATCACCGCCGAGCCCCGTAGTGCATAGGTTTCCGTGTCATAGGGCAGCAACACCGCGTGGCACTTGCGATATTGCTCAAGCATCACGTCTTCATCGATGATGGCCGGCAGCAATTCGACCCCAGGCAGCGCGTAAAGCTGGGAGGTATAGTTTTCCCAATGCCGCGCGATTGAGTCGGGCAGAATTTGGGTGACAAAGCGAATATTCAGCGTGGGATCTTGTTGGCGGACCGCCCGGCAGATTTGCCACAGGTCGAAATAGCCTTTGTCGGCACGGGCCGAACCCGGGCAATACATGACAAACGGCCCCAATTCCGGCATTGGCAGCAGATTGCCAACCTGCGGATAGGGGGTGGCACTGACCGGCTGCTGCAACAAGGTTGCCAGTTCATCGGCATAAGGCGGCGCTTCGGCGCTGAAGGACAGACGCGCGCCGAGGGACTGGGCCTCCAAGATGCGGGCAACGAATTCCTTCAGCGGGACGCGATAGCTGGACGTCGCGTTTTCCATCACGCCGATAAAGCGCGCGTAGACCGCGGGTTGATTGGCGGCCGATCGGCCAGCCAATGCGTTGAGCAGCCCGATCAAGCCGTAGAAATCGACACTCGGGAACAGGATCGTGTCGTCAGCGGTGATGCTGTAGCCGTCGAGCAAGCGCCGTGCGTCGGCGGTGGCCAGAGCTTCGATATTGTCCACGAACCCTGGATCGTTGCAGTTCAGCGACAGATCAACCGCTTCCGGGACATGCGATAGGGTTAAGAACTGGTGATAGTAGAAATTGTAAAACGGCTCAAACTCAAACTCCTTTACCATTTTCGGCGGAAGATGCACGGAGCAAAGCGCAGTCACTTCAGAGAAGTGACTGCTGAATTTCTGCTTAAAGTATTTCAGTGCCGGCGCGTTGTGGCCGAAGGGAAGGACACATACAGGATCACAAACGAACAGCCGGCCCATAACCGCGCCCCTTCTTAGTGTCCGTCCGGAAGGTTTGCGAGTCATTTGAATCTGCTTGCCCGGCTCGATTGATGTGTGAGTCGATGCCTCGCACCTATCAGCGAGACCTGCCATGTGGACACCCGAAA
>CAITOL010000021.1 GCA_903893975.1 uncultured Rhodospirillales bacterium
ATCAAGGAGTTGGCGCGGCAGATCCTCGATCTGGAAGCGATGAACGACCCGGCGGCGGAGGTGACGGTGAATGTCGGTGTGGTCGCCGGCGGCAGCCGCGCCAATATCGTGCCGGATTTTGCCCGCGCGGAAATCGACATGCGGGTGCCGAACCCGGCGATCGGTGACGCCGCGGTGGCCCGCGTGCTGGCGATCAAAGCCTACGACCCGGATGTCACGGTCGCCATCAGCGGCGGCATGAACCGGCCGGCTTACGAGAAAGGCCCGGAGATTGCCGCGCTGTTCGAGCGGGCGCGAACGATTGCGGCAGGGATCGGGATCGATTTGCAAGACCTGAAAACCGGCGGCGGCAGCGATGGCAATTTTACCGCTGCTTACGCGCCGACGCTGGATGGGTTGGGGGTGGATGGCAAGGGGGCGCATACGGAGTACGAGCAGCTGTACGTGTCGTGTCTGGTGCCGCGGACGCAGTTGCTGATGGGGTTGTTTGAGGGGTTGGAGTAGCAAAAGATTTGTTCTTTTTGTGAACAAAAAGAACCAAAAAAACGTCACTACGTCCTGGGCTTCGCCTTACATTCCCGGGGTAGTCGGGTGATTACCGACCAAAGTTGGAAGAGTTTTTTGCTGCTTTTTTTCAAAAAAGCAGTGCTTGCTTAACCTGCAGCCTCATCCGCCTGCGATACAACAACAGCGCCACAATCCCGACATTCAGAAAATTCCAGGCGATGCCATTCAAAAACGCATCGGCATACGATCCGGTCAGATCGAAGATCACCCCGGTGAGCCAGCCGCCGACCGCCATGCCCAGCAGGGTCGCCATCAGCACCGCGCTGATCCGCGTGCCGGCTTCGCTGGCCGGATAAAGTTCCCGCACCACCAGCGCGTAGCTCGGTACGATGCCGCCCTGGAACAGGCCGAACAGGGCGGAGATGACATAGAGCGAGCCGAGGCTGTCGAACAGCAGATACAGCACCAGCGCGCCGGCTTGCAGCACACCGCCGAGCAACAATGTGGGGAAGCCGCCGATGCGATCCGCCACCAGCCCGGAGGCGAGGCGGCTGACAATGCCAAAGCCCAGCATCAGCGACAGCATCGCCGCCCCTTGCGCCGGGCCGTAGCCGAGATCGGCGCAGTAAGCGACGATGTGCACCTGCGGCATGGACATCGCCACGCAACAGGCGACGCCGGCCAGCACCAGCAGGCCTTGCACCATACCGGGGGAAATGCCGGCCACGCCGAGCCGGCGCGCCTGGCTGGTGGCGGTGGCCACCGGTTCTTGCGGCGGCTTGCGACGCAGCACCAGCACCAGCGGCAGCATCACCACCAGCGACACGCAGCCGATGATGGTGTGGGTTGTCCGCCAGCCCTGGGTGGCGATGAGGGATTGCAGGATCGGCGGCCAGATGGTGCCGGCGAGATAGTTGCCGGACGCGCAAATGGCCACCGCGATGCCGCGCCGGCGGGTGAACCACAGCGAGGTATCGGCGACCAACGGGCCAAAGGTGGTGGAGGCGCCAAGCAGCGCGATCAGCACCGCCTGAATGAGGGTGAATTGCAGCAGGCTGGTGGACAGCCCGGCCAGCAGATAGCCGAGGCTGAGGCAGATCGCCCCGCCCAGCACCGGCAATGCCACGCCGATCCGGTCCACCAGCCGGCCCATGAACAGCCCACCCAAGGCAATGGCGGCCATGGAGGCGACGTAGGGCAGGGTCGCCGCGCTGCGATCGACGCCAAATTCGGCCTGCAACGATGGCAGCACCACCACCACCGACCACATGCCGATGCCGCCCATCGTGCTCAAGGCCAGATTGGCGGTCAGACGGAGCCAGGAAAATGGCGAATCGGCTTCTGAGGTCACTAGGTTTCGTCTTTCAGGGTCCAAACCTCGCCCGGGTGTAAGGCGCGAAAGCGCTGCGGGGCGATGGCGTGCTCGGCGAGGGCGGCGGCCAATGCGTAGGGGGGTGCGTCAATGGCTTCATTGGTGAGCTGGAACGTGCCCCAATGATGCGCGATGGCAGCGCGCGCCTGGCAGGCGCGGAAGCCGCGCACGGCTTCCTCGGGGTTCATGTGGTGGTTGGCCATGAACCAGCGCGGCTCATAGGCGCCGATCGGCAGGATAGCGAGATCGGGCGGGCCAAATTCGGCGGGGATGGCCGGAAAGATTGCGCCGTCGCCGAAGCCGGTGTCGCCGATGTGGTACACCGTCCCCGCCGGCGAGGTCAGCACGAAGGCACCCCATAGTGCCATCCGCCGGTCGCGCAGGCCGCGCGCCGACCAATGCTGGCACGGGCGCAGATGGGCAGTGATGCCGGGGGCGAGGTCCGCTGCGTCCCCCCAGTCCAGCACGCTGATCGTCGCCGCTTTCGCCACGCGGCGGATCAGCGAGTCGTTGCCCAGCGGGGTGACGAAATGCGGCCGATGTTGGCGGGCGAGACGCTTGAGGGTGCCGAGATCCATATGGTCGTAGTGATTATGGGTGATCAGCACGACATCAATCGGCGGCAGATCGGCGAAGGCAATGCCAGGCTGGTTGACCCGCCGCGGGCCGAGCAGGCCGAACGGGCCGGCACGGCTGGACCAGACCGGATCGACCAGCAGGTTCAGCCCGGCCAGCTGAATAAGAAAACTGGCATGGCCGATGGCGGTGACACGCAGACCCTCTACCCGCGCCGGTGGACGATCCTGAAACGGGCTGGGGGCCTGCTTGGGCCAGCGCGCGCGCCCACCCTCCCGCCGCCAACGCAGCAGGTCGGCGCGGGATTTGTCGCTGGCGACGCCTGGGAGGAAAAACCGCTCGCCGTCGAAATGATCCGTTGCCGGACCGGTGTAATAGGGGTTGCGCATTCGGCTGACGGAGGCTCCGTGAAGGGAAGAGCAGAAGGAAGCTCTCCTTTTTTGAAAAAAAGGAGCAAAAAACTTTTCCGACTCTGGTTCCGTGCGGACCCATCCACCGGGGACTGTACGGCGAAGCCCAGGAATTGATGAAGTTTTTTTGGTTCTTTTTGTTCACAAAAAGAACAGCTTTCCTTTCATCTCATTTCGAAAGAATCTTTTCTGCTTCGCCCAATGCTTCAAGCGGTAATACGCGCCTGCACGTCACCGAAGGGCGTGAAGGCAGAGGCGATCCGGTCACCCGCGGCGAGGGTGTATTGCTTGGTGAACGAGCCGGACATGATGAGTTGGCCGGGTTCGATGGCGAGGCCGAATTCGGCCAGTTTGTTGGCGAGCCATTGCACGGAGAGCAACGCCCCCTCCCCCATCACCGCCGAACCGGGCGCGGTCTCGGCCAGGGCGCCGTTGACCGAAACCGCCACAGTGGCGCGGCCGAAGTCGCGGTTGGCGGCGGTAAGCGGAACTTCCGCGCCGGTGACGTAGCTGTGCTGCTGGGCGTTATCGGCCATGGCAAGCGGCAGGTCGTCGGTGAAGGCGCCGCGCCGCTCGATGATTTCCAGCGCCGGGGCGGCATGGGTCACGGCGGCGGCGGCCTGGGCGAGGGTGACGTTGGGGCCTTGCAGGCGGGTGCCGATGCGCAGGCACAACTCGTTCTCGAAGCCCGGCGCGATCAGATCGGCGAAGCGGTAAACATGGCCAGACGGGCGGTAGCCGCTGGCGAGCAAATAGCCGAAGCAGGGTTCGTGTACATTCTGCTGCGCCCGCATGGCGGCGGCGGTGAGGCCCACTTTCCAGCCGGTTTGTACTTCGCCCCGCGCAAGGCGGCGGCGCAGCCAGGCGAGCTGCACCCGGTAGCCGTGCTGCATGTCCAACTTGCCGCGCCAGGCCGGCGGCATGAAATTACCCGCGCCGATCTCGGCCTCCAGTGCCGCGGCGATGTCGTCATCAGTCATGCGGGCGCTCCCCAGGGTTTGTTGGGCGGAGTATGCGGCTTGCGGGTGCGGGGCGGCAAGGCAGGCTGAGCCGTGGTGGGCATACGGGCGGACGGCATTGCCAGCACGGCGATTGCCGGTTTTGCTCTGGACCGCAGGCCGTGCAGCGCCGCGACCTGGGGCGAAGGGTGTCAGAAAATCTTACGAAAATTTTGGCATTGCGACGTTCCAGTCATTTTATCGGAACATTTACAGCGCCTTAGCCGCATGGCACGAACATTGCCTTGCTTTGGGCACCCACCGGCCGATCTCACCTTGAGGCATCGCGGAACAGCGGCACGTTTTGGTGCGGGCCTCAGATACTGAACCCTCGTTGGCCGGAATATATGATCATGCCCGCTATTTCATGTGTTGCGTCGGTATTCAAACGCCGGCTTCCGAACATCGGCGCCACGGTGCCGGCTTTGAGACGCCGCGGTAAAGCAGCCCTTGGGTCGATTTTCCTCGTCGCGGCGACGCTTGCGGCCCACGCTGCCACGGCCGCGCCAACGCTGTTTACCTGGACCGAGGCGGGGTCGACTTACACCTTCACGATTGACCCAACCGCGAGCGGCAACCAGTACGGCCTCGCCGGCTATTATTATGCCTATGACCCGGTTTTGGTCAGCGTGAACGGCGCCGCCGGCGTCAGGGCTGGCGCCTATTTTCTCAATCTGGACCGCTATAACGCGGATATTCAGGTGTTTTGGGAGCCGCAAACCTTCGCCCTGTCGTCCTCGAACCTGACCTCGCTGGTCGATGACCCCGGCTTTTTCACCACGACGCCAACCAGTTCGGCGACCCCAACCAGTTTTGTGCTCGGCACCTACACCGGCATCGATAGCCAGAATGGCAACGCGGCCTATACCCTTACCATCGGCGCGGCGGAAACGCCGGTGCCGGAGCCGGCGTCACTGGTGCTGATTGGCGGTGGGTTGATCGGTCTTGGCATGGCGCGGCGGCAGCGAGCACGCCGGATCGGCTAAATCTGCCAGCAACGCGTTCTTTTTGTCGACAAAACAAGGAGTGCTTTGCTGCCCGTCCCACCTAACGCTGATAGGGCAACGGCAGTAACGCTCGCACCGGCCAGACTTCCAGCCCCTCCGCCGTCGGCACGATCACACCAGCGTGCGGGGCGTAGTCGGCCAGCAATTCCCGGCAGGCGCCGCAGGGGGCGACGACGGCCATTTGCGGGCCGGATTCCTCCGGCTTGCGATGGCGGACGGCGACGGCGGCGAGGATATTGCCGCCGCCTTGCAAAATGGCACGGCCAACGGCGATGGATTCCGCGCAGACTTGCAGCCGGCCGACCACAGCGCCGAGATGCAGGCCGGTGACGATGGAGCCGTCTGCCATCCGCAAGGCGGCGGCAACGGTGTGCCATTTCAAGCGATAGTGCTGCCGCAGAACATCTTCTGCGGCAGCGACTAAAGCCTTCTCATCCGCCGTTAGGGCGCGCGGCAAACGGCTACTCCGCCGCTTCGGCGTCTTCTGCTTCCGGCGCGCTGATCATCATGTTGGTGACGACGCCGGCTTGATCGCGCACCTTTTTCTCGATGCTGTCGGCCATGTCCGGATGGTCGCGCAGGAACTGCTTGGCATTTTCGCGGCCCTGGCCGATGCGGGTGCTGTCATAGCTGAACCAGGCGCCGGACTTTTCCACCACGTTGGCTTTGACCCCGAGGTCGATGAGTTCACCGACCTTGCTGATGCCTTCGCCGTACATGATGTCGAACTCGACCTGACGGAACGGTGGGGCGAGCTTGTTCTTCACCACTTTGACCCGCGTTTGGTTGCCGACCACTTCTTCGCGGTCTTTGATCTGACCGATGCGGCGGATTTCCATACGGATGGAAGCGTAGAATTTCAGCGCGTTGCCGCCGGTGGTGGTTTCCGGATTGCCGAACATGACGCCGATTTTCATGCGGATCTGGTTGAGGAAGATCAGCATGGTTTTGCTGCGGCTGACGCTGCCGGTGATTTTGCGCAGCGCCTGGCTCATCAGCCGCGCATGCAGGCCCATGTGGCTGTCGCCCATTTCGCCTTCAAGTTCGGCGCGCGGCACCAGGGCGGCGACCGAGTCGACCACCAGCACATCGACCGCGCCGGAGCGGACCAGGGTATCGGCGATTTCCAGCGCCTGTTCGCCGGCATCAGGCTGGCTGATCAGCAGATTATCGACATCGACCCCGAGTTTACGGGCGTAAATCGGGTCGAGCGCGTGTTCGGCGTCGATAAAGGCGCAGGTGCCGCCTTTGCGCTGGGCTTCCGCGATGGCGTGCAAAGCGAGGGTGGTTTTACCCGAGCTTTCCGGGCCGTAGATTTCGATGATGCGGCCGCGCGGCAGGCCGCCAATGCCCAACGCCAGATCGAGCCCGAGTGAGCCGGAGGGGATCACTTCGATATGCTCATCGCCGGTGCGTTGCCCCATGCGCATGATCGAGCCTTTGCCGAAGGCACGCTCGATCTGAACCATCGCGGCGTCGAGCGCCTTGTTTTTATCCATCGACATCTCCTGGCCGCGGGCGCCGCGGCTTGG
Organism: uncultured Rhodospirillales bacterium; assembly: GCA_903893975.1. Lineage (GTDB taxonomy): Bacteria > Pseudomonadota > Alphaproteobacteria > Acetobacterales > Acetobacteraceae > CAITOL01. The sequence goes on from CAITOL010000021.1 coordinate 6,403, forward strand.
TGGGTTGGCGCCTGAGTCTGTCATATCCCGGCCAGCCGGGGCAACCTGAGGTTTACGGGTCATTAAGGATTTGTTCGTTATATGTTCGTCAATTGCGGGGGCAGTCAAGAACAAAGTGAGAACATAAAGCCATATCCCACAGAGTCGGTCAACTGGTTGCAGTCTAGCCTGCTGGGCGCGTCAGGTCAGCCAGTTTGTCGGCCAAATCGGCAAGGCGATAGGGTTTGGCCATGAACGCCGTTGCCACCGCGCCGATCTGCTCGCGCAGCGCCGCTTCGGCATAGCCGGAGACCAGGATGGCGGGCAGATCGGGCCGGGCGAGGCGGCTGCGGACTTCGCGCACCAAGGCGGCGCCGTCCAGGCCGGGCATCACCAGATCGGTGACAATGGCGTCGATCGCTGGGGTTTCGGTCAGCAGGTCGAGCGCCATGGCGGCGTCCTCGGCGGACAGGACAGTCCAGCCGCGACGGATCAGCAGGCGTTCGGCCAGTTGGCGCAGGGCGTCCTCGTCATCCACCAGCAACACGACGCCGCCGGCGCGGGCGACGGGTGGCGCGACGAGTGGCGGAGGCGGGCTGGGATCGGCTGGCGGGGCAGCGTGGCGCGGGAAATAGAGCCGGAAATGGGTGCCATCCGGCCCGGTGGTCACGGTGAGGAAGCCGCCGGACTGGTGGACAATGCCGAGCACGGTGGCCAGGCCCAGCCCGGTGCCACCGGCATCGCGTTTGGTGGTGAAAAATGGCTCAAACACGCGCGGCAGGATCGCGGGCGGAATGCCGGGGCCGGTATCGCGCACCTCAACGGTGACGTAGCGGCCGGGGGCGACGGTGTCTGGCAGGCCGGGCAAGGGCTGCAGCACGGTGGCGTGGCCGCTGGTGATGGCCAGATCGCCGCCCGTCGGCATGGCGTCCCGCGCGTTCACCGCGAGGTTGAGCAGGATCTGGTCAAACTGGGTTGGGTCGATCAGCACAAACCTGCCAGGGGCTTCCAGCGTGATGTGCGCCCGCACCGAGGCGGGGAGCAGACGGTGCAGCAGGGCGGCAACGGCCTCAATCGCCGGATTGGTCGCCAGCACGACCGGGCGCAGGGTTTGCTGGCCGCCGAAGGCGAGCAGTTGGCGCACCAGATCGGCGCCGCGCTCCGCACTGGCGCGGATAATGGCAAGGTCGGCGCGCGTGTCCGCATCTAGCCCGGCGCGGTCCTGCATGGCATCAACTGCGCCGAGCACGGCGCCGAGCAGGTTGTTGAAATCGTGACCAATGCCACCGGTGAACGCGCCGACGGCTTGCAGGCGCTGGCTTTGCGCGAGCTGGACTTGCAGGATGGCGATCTCGCCGCGGTCCTCGGCGATCAGCAGGGCACCATCGGGCAGGCGGCGCAGATGCAGGCGGAGGGTGGGGATAGGGTTGGTGCGCAGCCGCAGGTCGGGCAGTGGTTCCGGCGCGCGATCGCCCAGGCAGTCGTCCAGCGCGCGCCGCAGCAACGCGGCGTCGTCGTGCTGCAACCCGTCGGAGAGGCTGTGGCCGAGCAGGTGCTGCCAGGCAGGGTTGGCGTGGCGGAGGCGGCCGTCCGGGCCGACCAGCGCCATGGCCTGCAACGCGGCATTGATCGGCAGCGCGGTCGTGCTGCGGGTCAGCCGGGCGAGCAGACCCCGCCCGGTCACCGCATTTTGCCGGACAGGCGCCAGACATAGGCGATGATCTCGGCCACTGCCTGGAAATGATTGGCAGGAATTTCCGCATCAAGCTCACACGGATAGAGCGCACGGGCCAAAGGTGGGTTGGCCACCAGCGGCACCTTGTTGGCGGTTGCGATGGCGCGGATACGGGCGGCCATTTCATCCATCCCCTTTGCAACGATGCGTGGTGCGCCGCCACGGGCGCGATCATAAACCAGTGCGACAGCATAATGCGTCGGATTGGTAATGACCACGGTGGCCTGCCGCACCGCTTTGGCCATTTGCCGGCGGGCGCGCTGCTGGCGAATTTGCCGGATGCGGCCTTTGACATGCGGGTCGCCTTCGGATTCGCGATGCTCCTGCTTGGCCTCCTCCCGCGTCATCCGCAGGTCGCGGGCGTGTTTCAACCGGGCGCGGGCGACGTCGAACAGCGCGATCACGCCTTGGGCGCCGAGCATGGGCAGCAGCACCAAGCCGAGCAAATGCAGGATTTCCGGGCCCAACTGGCTGGCTGGGCGCGAACCGGCGGCGGCCAGCAGCGGGCGCAGGCCGCGGGCGCCGATCCAGCCGGCATAGCCGACAACGACGATTTTCAACAGCGATTTGGCAGCCTCGGCCAAGGTGGTGGTGCCGAAAATCCGCCCGAACCCGCTCATCGGGCTGATGCGGCTGAAGTCCGGGGTGAAGGCCTTGGTGTGCATGTGCATGCCGGTTTGCAGCAGCACGGCCGCCCCACCCGCCACCAGGATGGCCAGCGCGAACGGGGCGAGCATGGCCAGCGCGACAAGGGCCGCCGATCTGGCGCCGGCCAAGGCGCCCATGCGGTGTGCGTCTTCCAGGAACGGCACCAGGCCGCCGATCAGGGTGCGCGCCACGCCGGGTCCGCCGACCGACAACACCATCACCCCGGCCGCGAGCACGGCGACGGTGGCAACTTCCCGTGACAGCGGCACCCGGCCTTCGGCGCGCGCCTGGTCCAACCGCCGTTGGGAGGCTGGGAGATCGCGATCCTCGGCTTCCGACATACGCGGCTAACCCGCGAAGCCGAAGCTGATGCCGGCCATATGCGTTTGCCAGGTTTGCAGCAAGGCACCGCTGAGCAGGGCCAGCAGCAGCAGGCCACCGAGAATCTGGCCGGGCATGGCGGCGAAATAAATTTGCAGTTGCGGCACCAGTCGGGCCAGCACCCCCATGCCAACCTGCCAGATGATGCCAGCGGCAATGAAAGGACCGGCGAGTTGCAGCGCGAAGGCGAAACTTTCCCCGACCGCGACGGTCACGCTTTGCGCCAGATCACCGGCGGGCAGCCAGGTTCCGGGCACGATGGCTTGGTAGCTGTGGGTGAGTGCGGCCAACGGCAGGGCATAAAGGCCGGAGGACAGCAGAATGGCCGGGGCCGCCATGGCGAACAGGCGCGACAACGCGCTGGTTTGCGGCCCAAGCGTCGGGTCGGGCTGCAACACGTTGGACAGGCCAAGCGCGCCGGCGGCCAATTGCCCCGCAGCGGGCAAAGCCAGCATCGGCAGCCGCGCGATCCAGCCGAGCCAGAGACCGCACATCACCTCCCCCGCGATCCAGCCGACGAGCAGGAAAATGTTATCCGGCATGGCCGGCAGCGCCGGCTGCAGCACCGGCAGCAGCAACAGCGACATCCCAAGCGCCGCACCGGCACGGATGGTCATCGGCACTTCGGCTTCGCCCAGGCCGGGCAACAGAATGCAGACGCCGCTGACGCGCGACAGCACCAGCATCAGGGCAAAGGCCCAGCCGGGCAGGCTGGCCAGCAGCGCTTCCGGCGACAATTCGGCCATTTTCAGTGGCCGCCGACCGCCACGACTCGGTCGAACATGATCTGGGTGAAGTCGTGCAGGCTGTTGAACATGAACGAGCCGCCGATCACCAGCACCGCGCCGATGGTGAGCAATTTGGGCAGGAAGCCCAAAGCGGGTTCGTTGACCTGGGTGACTGCCTGCACCAGCGACATCACCACGCCGACGACGAGGGTGGCGACCAGCAATGGGCCACCCAGTTTAACAACCAGCATCATCGCTTCGCGAATAACGCCGCCAATATCATTGTCTTGCATAATCCCGCGCCTTTTGCCCGGTAGAGTTCGCCGCAAATTTCAGATCGGCATCCGCATGATATCCTGGTAGGCCTGCACCACGCGGTCACGGATGGCGACGGTGGTTTGCAAGGCCAGTTCGGCCTTGGACACCGCCGAGACCACATCGGTCAGGCTGCCGGTGCCGGCGATGGCGTGCATGGATTGCTGCTCGGCGGTTTTGCCGGACTGCACCACGCCTTCCAGTGCCCGGGCCAGCGCACCACCAAAGCCGCCGGCCGCATCAGCGGGTGCGGCGGTCGCGGCCGTGTTGGCGATATCGGCGTAGGCTTTGGCCGCCGTGCTGGGAGTGACGACAAGGGTGGGAATGGCCATCGGTTACTTCAACATATCAATAGTGCGGGTCAGCATGCCGCGCGACACCTGCATGACGTTGAGGTTGGCGGCGTAGCTGCGCTCGGCCTCGCGCATGTCCATCACCTCGACGAAGCTGTTCACGTTGGGGGTGCGGACATAGCCGTTTTTGTCGGCCGCCGGGTGGCCGGGGTCGTAACGCAGCGGGAAATCCGATTTGTCGACGCCGATCTTTTTCACCTGGAGGGTTTCGACCCCCAGGCTGGCATCGAGCTTGTTGTCGAAGGAAACGGTTTTGCGCCGATACGGCGTCGCGCCCGGCGAACTGCCGGTGGTGTCCTGGTTGGCGAGATTTTCCGCGATCACCCGCAGGCGCGTGGTTTGCGCGTCCATGCCATGCGCGGAAATAGCCAAAGCGGTGTTGAGTTCCATAGCCAGCCTCCGTGTTGCCTGCCCCTACGCTCAACGCCCCAGGGCGGTGCGATAGAGGGCGAGATATTTGCTGTAGATATTGGTGGTGGTGGCCTGCGCCGTTTCGGTATCGGCAACCCGGCTGAGCTGCGCATCGAGCTTGACGCCGTTGCCATCGGGGGACCGTTCGCCGGTCAGCTTGATCACCCCGCCGGCGTGATCGGAACGGCCAGCCAGGTGCCCCGGATCGGTGCGCGCCGGGGTCAGGCTGGAATGGCCGGCGAGGGCGGCGGCGAAGGGTTCGAGGTCACGGGCGCGGTAGCCGGGCGTGTTGGCATTGGCGACGTTTTGCGCCAGCACCTGCTGACGGTGCTGCAAATACGCCAGACGCCGGTCGGCGAGGTCGAACAAACTGCCGTTGCCACTTGTCAGGCCAGACCCGCTGTCAGCCATTGCATCCGCTCCGCACGCTGGGAATACCGGGTTTTAGGCGGCGGAGGCTAATGCCAGGTTAACCGATCATCGCCGCCAACACGGCCTGGATTGGCCGCCGGCAACAGCGCAAGGGTTTATCAACCTTCTGGTGGTGTGATGTGCGGGTGACCCAATCCCCCCTCCCCTTCTTCCCGCCTCCGCCAGCCGATCTGGCACCGCCGCGCCTGGTGGTTGGCCAGATGATCGACGGCGCGACTTCGACCTTGCGCGTGGCGCGTGGCCTGTTGGAAGGCGGCCGGCGGGTGGATCTGGAAGGGTTGGACCGGGTGATCGGCGTGCTCTGCGCCCGTGCACTGGACTTGCCGCCCGACGAAGGCCGGGCGGTGCGGCCAAGGCTGGCACTGCTGCTGGCGGATTTGGACGCCCTGAGTCTGGCACTGCAATCTGGTCTGGCGCAGCAATCCGACTGAATTTCGTTTCATTATTTTACCGCATCGGAAAAATTCCGCATGTCCTTTACCACTTTCGCAACCGCGCTCGGCGCGTTGGCCGTGGTCGTTGGGTTGCTGCTCGGCAGCCAATTCCTCGCGCGACACTTTAAACTGCCGCAACGTCTGTCGCGCACAACCGGCGACGGCGCCGGCCGACTCGCGATCAGCCAGAGCCTGGCGCTCGACCCGCGCCGCCGACTGGTGCTGGTGCGCTGCGACGGGCGGGAATTGCTGCTACTGACCGGCGGGCCGCAGGATATTTCCCTCGGCTGGGTGGAGCCACGGGCATGACCCGCCTCACCGCCCGGCTGCTGGCCTGCACGCTGATCCTGCTGCCAGGGCTGGCGGCGGCGCAGTCCATTAACCTCGATCTTGGAGCCGGCGCCGGCGGCACCACGGCGCGGATGATGCAACTCACCGCCGTGATCACCCTGCTGTCACTGGCGCCGAGCCTGCTGGTGATGGTGACCGGCTTTACCCGCATTGTGGTGGTGCTGTCGCTGCTGCGCGGCGCCATCGGGGCGCAGGGCACGCCGCCCAACGTGGTGCTGATCGGGCTGGCGCTGTTCCTGACCTATTTCGTGATGCAACCGGTGCTGGACCAGGCCTGGCAGGCCGGGCTGCTGCCGCTGAGCGAAGGCAAGGTGGCGGAAATCGAAGGGCTGCGCCTGGCGGCGGAACCGTTCCGCAAGTTCATGGCCATCAACGTGCGGCCGGATGACCTGCGGCTGTTCTCCGACCTGGCGCATCTGCCGCTGCCGGAAACGGTAACCGACGCGCCGTGGCGCACGCTGGTCCCCGGCTTTCTGGTCGGCGAACTGCGCCGGGCGTTTGAAATCGGCTTTCTGCTGTATCTGCCGTTCCTGGTGATCGACACGGTCGTGGCGAGCGTGCTGATGAGCCTGGGCATGATGATGCTGCCGCCAAACGTGGTGTCGCTGCCGTTTAAGCTGATCTTCTTCGTGCTGGTGGATGGGTGGCGGCTGGTGTGTGGCAGCCTGGTGCAGAGTTTTGCGGAAGGGCGTTAGGGCAAGGGAAGCGCTTCTTTTTTGGAAAAAAGAAGCAAAAAACTTTTGAA
>CAITOL010000022.1 GCA_903893975.1 uncultured Rhodospirillales bacterium
CGTCAAGCATATGGCTCACAATCTGCTGCGAACCGCATCCACCAAGGACTCCTTGCGCCTGAGGCGCAAGGTTGCAGCATGGGATGATGATTTCCTGGTCAGCTTGATCGCAGCATGAAAATTTCACCCGATTCCCCTGGGGTGAAACCCCACCGCCGCAAGCCGCCGCCCCAAGACGTTCAGGCAAAATTTGGCCGGCCATAGGGGAAATAATCGCGCAGCACCAGATGCTCATACGGCAGCGCCTCCAGCCCCACCGTGCCCATGAACGGCTCCGGCGGTTCTACCAGCAGGATGGTTTTGGCAAAGCCGCTATCGTCGAACCCACGGCGGAAATGCGCGCGGGATTTGATGGCGAAACTGTCGAAACCGTCGGGATCGACGTCGTAATTCCGTAACGTCGCCGGCTCGATAATCTGGGTCAGGAACGGGGTGACCACCAGCACGCAGCCGCGCCCGAAGCTGATCGTGGCCCAGTTCGGCGCCAGGCCGCGGATCTGGCCCACCACCTCCACCGGCGCCCCGGCGGATATATCGGCCTGCCCGCCCACCGGCCCGGCAAACGCATCGCCGGGCTTGGCGCCGGATGCCTGCAAGCGGGCGAGCAGCGCGTCGTCCTTGATCGTTGCCACCAGCACCTTGGGCAGGTCCTGGGCGATTATCTCCCGCAGCAGCCAGGTCGCCGCGCCCGAACGGTCGGAGTAATCGGCCAGCACGATTTTCGCCGGCGCGGTTTTCGCCAGCGCCACGCCGTCGGCCATGCCGTAAATCTTGGTGTTGCCGATCAGCGCCTCCCGCGCGCGCCACGCGGCCTGCGCCATGTCATCGGCCACGCGCTGCGCCAAAGCGGGGTTGGCGTTGGTGGTGGCCTGCACGGTCATGCCGGCATCGACGGTATCGGCCCAGGGGAAGCCGAAGAACAGGTTGACGAACACATCCGGCTCCCGCGCCTCCCACGTCAAGGCGCGCTGCACCAGGTCCATCCAGGGCGAGGCGCCGGTCCATTGCAGCACCGTGGGCGTCAGGATCGGCACTTTCACCGTCACATGCGCCGGGGCGTAGTCGTTGCGGATGGCGCGGATCAGCATCCGTGCGGCGCGTTCGCCTTGCAGATACTCGTCGTAATGCGGGAAATATTTGGCGGTGAAGGCGAAATCGGCCGACTGGAAAAACTGCTCATCCTCGTTGCCATGCGGGTCGAAGGTGCCGGCGATTTTGCAGTCTGGCCCCACCACATCGCGCACCAACCGGGCGATCTCGGCTTCCGGCCGCGCCACGCCGCGCACCGCCGCCGCGCCGTGCAGGCAGAGATAGACGCCCGCGAACGGCCCCTGCGCCCGCAACCCGTCCAACATCCGGCCGATGAAATAGGTGAACGCGTCCTGCGTGATCCAGCCAGAGCCGGTGCCGGTTTTGGGCCAGAGCGGTGATTCGATGCCCACCAGTTCCACGCCGGGAAATTCGCGCGCCACCTTCACAAACCCGCCCATGTAGGATTTCGGCGCGCTGGTCAGCAGTGCCTCACCGGCGGCCGGCGATCCCGGATAGATGAAATCGTCCCGCGTGGTGTCGTTCGGCAGGAAGGTTACGGTCTCGTGGCTGAATTGCAGCACGGCGATACGCAAATGGGTCATGCGGCGGTTTCCTTATCCGGGTAGCGGCAAAATGCGGTGACGGGGCAGCGCCAGCATTCCGGCCGTCGGGCCTTGCAGATGTAGCGGCCATGCAGGATCAGCCAGTGATGCGCCGGGCCGATCAGCGCGGGCGGGATGCGCTTGACCAGCGCGTCCTCCACCGCCCGTTCATTGGCGCCGGGGGCGATGCCGGTGCGGTTGCCCAGGCGGAAAACATGGGTATCCACCGCCATGGTCGGCTCGCCAAAGGCCACGTTCAGCACCACGTTGGCGGTTTTGCGGCCCACGCCGGGCAGGGCTTCCAGCGCCGCCCGATCGCGCGGCACCACCCCGCCATGCCGGTCCAGCAATTGCTGCGACAGTGCGACCACATTCTTCGCCTTGCCCTGCCACAGCCCGATGGTGCGGATGTGGCGGGCCACTCCGTCCACCCCCAAGGCCACCATCGCCGCCGGGGTGGCGGCTGCGGCAAACAGCCCTGCGGTGGCTTTGTTGACCGACACATCGGTGGCCTGCGCCGACAAGGCGACGGCGACCAGCAGCGTATACGGGTCGCGATAGTCCAGTTCACTTTGCGGCGCCGGATTGGCATTGGCCAGCACTTGCAGGAACTGGCGCACCTGCTCACGTGTCATCGGCGGGGTTTTGCGGGGTTTCGGCTTGCCGGGCGCTTTCATGCGCGGCAGTCTCGCTGGCCTGCCGCCGACGAGCAAGCCACCGAGGAGCGGAAAATCATCGACGACGCCATCACCTTTGAAGCCGTGATCGCCCCGCGCCGCAGCCTGTCGTTGCGGGCGATGCGGGTGTTGCTGGTGGCGATCTGCCTGGCCTGCGTCGCCTCCGCCACCGTTTTCGTCCGGCTCGGCGCCTGGCCGGTGGGCGGTTTCACCGGGCTGGAATTGCTGCTCGCCGCCTGGCTGTTCCGGCTGCATGTGCGCGATGGCCGGTCGCGGGAATGGGTGCGGCTCAGCCCGTCCGGCCTGCGCATCATCCGCAGCAGCGCGGTGGGCCGGCGGCGTGAAATCCGACTGGAGCCAAGCTGGCTGCGGGTGCGGCTGACCGAGCGGCCGGGCCGTACCCCGGCGCTGGTGGTGGAGGCCGGCACGCGGCGGGAGGAAATCGGCGCCGTGCTCGGGGACGCGGAAAAGCGCGACCTGGCGCAGGCGCTGGATGCGGCGCTGTATCGCTGGCGCAATCCGCGCTTCGACAACCCGGTGCTGGATCAGCCGGCCACCATCGGTACGGACAGGTAGCCGCGAAACCGCGCCCGCCCGCCGCGCACGGCCGGGCCGGCCGGTTGGTAGCGCGGAAAGCGTTGCAGAAACCGGGTGATCGCCACCCGCCCTTCCAGCCGCGCCACCGCCAGCCCGGCGCATTGATGCACCCCGAGGCCGAAGGCCAGATGTCGGTTCGGCTCCCGCGCCAGATCCAGCCGGTCCGGATCGGGGAATTGCGCCGGGTCCCGGTTGGCGGCGCCGATGCACAATGTTACCGGCGTGCCAGCGGTGATGCGCACGCCGCCAATGTCGCAGTCCCGCACGCAGAGCCGGTTGCCGAGCTGGTTGGAGCTTTCGTAGCGCAGGAATTCCTCCACCGCCGTGCGGATCAACCCCGGCTCCGCCAGCAGCCGGGCGCGCTGGTCGGGATGGTCGGGCAGGGTGGCGAGCGCGTTGCCGATCAGGTTGGTGGTGGTTTCATGCCCGGCATTGAGGATGAAGATGCAGTTTTGCAGCAATTCCTCGGCGCTGAGCCGCTCGCCGTCCTCGCTTTCGCCAAGAATCAGCCGGGTCAGCATGTCGTGCGCCGGGTCGCCGGGCCGGCGGCGGCGCTCGGCGACCAGGACCTCCAGATAGGCGAGAAATTCGGTCACCGCCTGCTGCCCGGCCGCGAGCTGCGCTGGGGTTAGCGCCGGTTCCAGCGCGCCCAAAATCGCCAGCGACCAATCGCGCAGCGGCGCCCGGTCCGCCAACGGCACCCCCAGCAGGTTGCCGATTACCTCCACCGGGATGGCGGCGGCGAAATCGGCGATCAGGTCGAACTGTCCGCGCGCGGCGATGCCGTCCAGCAGCCGGTCTACCAGCGCCACCACCCCGGCTTCCATCTCCGCCACCGCCCGCCCGGTGAGCGCGCCGGCGATCAGCCGCCGCACCCGGGTGTGCAAGGGCGCATCGTTGAACACCAGGCTGGTGGTGTGGTGGCGGAACAGCGGCGTGCCTGGCCCGAATTTGGGGGCGAATTCGCGCCTCTTATCGCTGCTGAACCCGGCGGCGTCGCGGTAGACCGCCACCAGATCGGCATGCGCTGTCAGCAGCCAGGACCCATCCGGCATGCGGCGAACCGGGGCTTGTTCGCGCAAGGCGTGGTAGAACGGGTAGGGATTGTCGTGAAACCCTGCCGGCAGGGCGCGCAAGTCGAAATCCGCGATGTCCAAATTCAGGGTCCCCGGTTGGTTACCGGGCGCAGCATGCCCGCAACCCATCGCCGCACCAAGCCGGATTAGCCGATCACCACTTCGATCGGGCCGGGCGCATCGGTGATCAGCAACCGGCCGCCGGCCGTGGGGTCGCCGTCGGCCTGTGCCGGCACGCTCTGGCAGTCCAGCTCCACCGTGCTCGCCCGCACCACCCGCACGCCGGGCATACGCGACAGCAGGTTCAGCGGCAGCGCCGCGCCGCACAGCGCCACCTGCCAGGCACCCTGCCAGCGGTCTGGCCGCTCGAACAACACCACGCTGAAGCCGCGTCGGGTCGGGTTGCCGCCGGGGGCGACCAGATAGCGCCCGGCATAGAGCCGGCCCTTGCTCACGATCACGCTGCCGGCCTCGCTCGCCTGACCGTCCAGCCGGATGCCAATGGGCGGGAAGTCGTAGCGCACCAGTTCCCGCAAGGATTGCAGCACATAGGATGTGCGCCCCAGCGCCCGCTTCAACCGCAGCGACAGATTGCCGACCACCTGCGCATCGAACCCGGCGCCGAGCATTTGCACAAACAGCCGCGTGCCGGCCGGGCCGCTGGCAATGCCTGGCCACATGGTGCGGGTGCGCCCGAAGGCCAACGCCGCGGCCACCGCGGCGGGGGAGAAGCTCAGCCCGAGTTCATGCGCCAGTACATTGGCGGTGCCGAGCGGGATAATGCCCAGCACGCAGGCGCTGCCGGCTAGCCCGTTGGCCACCTCGGCAATGGTGCCATCGCCGCCGGCGGCCACCACCAGCCTCGCCTCCCCATCCGCCGCCGCGCGACGTGCGAGCTCGGTGGCATGGCCGGGATAGCGGGTTTCGACAATTTCCAACTGCACGCCGTTGGCCGACATCACATCCAACACGCGCCAGAAGCGCGTGACACGTTGCCGGCCGGCGGCGGGGTTGAAGATGATGAGCATTTGGGGACCGGTTGGGTGAAGGAATGGGGGGAAAGGTGTTCTTTTTGTGAACAAAAAGAACCAAAAAAACTTCGTCTGTTCCTGGCCGTTGGCGTACTCTCCGCACCGCCCGTGTGCGTGGTGCAACCTTAGAGATAAAAGTTTTTTGCTCCTTTTTTCCAAAAAAAGAGCGCTTACTTTCTATTCTTTTCTGCAACAAAAAAACCACAAACCATTACCCCAATATCTACCCACGATCTGCGACAGTTTGATGAACCTGCGCCGACGTTTGCGTGACGATTCCCCCAGATGTCCGTCATGTAATCTTCACGTGTGCGGCGCGGCCTTCCTGGTGTTTCTACCGGCACAGACCCGCAACTCAGGTGCCGTCATCCGCCATGAATGCTTCCGCCGCCGCCCCTGGTCGTGATCCGGCGCTGTCGTATCGGGCCATTTTCATTTCAGATCTGCATTTGGGAACGCGCGGTTGCCGCAGCGATTTCCTGGCCGATTTTCTGCGCCGCGTCAGCTGCGAGCAGCTCTACCTCGTCGGCGACATTATCGACGGCTGGCGCCTGCGCAAATCCTGGTACTGGGATGCCGCGCATGACGACGTGCTGCGGTTGATTTTGCAGCATGCCCGTCGCGGCGCGACGGTGACGTATATTCCCGGCAACCACGATGAAATGTTCCGCGCCTGGCTGCCGATTGGCCTGGAAGTGGCCGGGGTGAAACTGTGCCGCGAAGCCGAGCACACCATGGTCGATGGCCGCCGCCTGCTGGTGATGCATGGCGACGAGTTCGACAGTGTGGTGCGCTACGCCAAATTCCTGGCCCTGTTGGGGGACTGGGCGTACACGGCCGCCCTGGTGGTGAACCGCTGGTTCAACGCGGCCCGGCGCCGGTTGGGCTATCCGTACTGGTCGCTATCGGCCTGGTTGAAGCGGCAGGTGAAGGAAGCGGTCAAGGCGATCGACCGGTTTGAAACCGCCCTGGCCGGCGAAGCCCGCCGCCGTGGCTTTGACGGCGTGGTGTGCGGCCATATCCATCAGGCGGAAATGCGCGAAGTGGGCGGCGTGCTGTATCTGAACGATGGCGACTGGGTGGAAAGCTGCACCGCGTTGGTCGAACATCACGACGGACGGCTGGAACTGATCGACTGGGCGGACCTGAACCGCCTGTCGTTCTTCGCCTCTCGCGGGGCGTTGACCGCGCAAGCCGCCTGAGATGACGGCCAGCTATCGGGCGCGGTTGCTGGCGGTGGGGCCGTTGCCGGCGCGGATTCTGATTGTTTCGGATGCGTGGGAACCGCAGGTCAACGGCGTGGTGCGCACGTTGCAAACCATCAGCCACGAACTGCGCGCCATGGGCCACACCGTGCTGGTGATCGGGCCGGACCGGTTCCGCACCGTGCCGTGCCCGACCTATCCGGATATTCGCCTGTCGCTGTTTCCGGCCCGGCAGTTAGGCCGGATGATCGAGGGCTTCGCGCCGGATGCGCTGCACATCGCCACCGAAGGCCCGCTGGGGCTGGCGGCACGGCGCTGGGCGCTGCGGCGTGGCTGCGCGTTCACCACCGCGTTCCACACCCGCTTTCCCGAATATGTGCACGCCCGCACCGGCCTGCCGCCGGCCTGGTTTTATCGCTTTCTGCGCTGGTTCCACGGTGCCGGCCAGGGCATGATGGTGGCCACCGCCAGCCTGCGTCACGATCTGGCGGCGCGTGGCTTTCAGCATTTGCGCGGCTGGACCCGGGGGGTGGATCTGGGCCTGTTCCAGCCGCCGCGGGCGCAGGATTGGGCGGATTTGCCCGGGCCGCACTTTCTGTATGTCGGCCGGGTGGCGGTAGAAAAAAACATCCGCGCCTTTCTCGACTTGGACCTGCCCGGCAGCAAAATCGTCGTAGGCGATGGGCCACAGCTGGCGGAATTGCGCCGCGCCTATCCGGCGGCGTATTTCACCGGCCCACGTTACGGCGCCGCGCTGGCCCGTGCCTATGCCAGCGCCGATGTGTTCGTGTTCCCCAGCCTGACCGACACGTTCGGCCTGGTGATTCTGGAGGCACTGGCCACCGGCACCCCGGTTGCGGCCTATCCCGTTACCGGGCCGTTGGACGTGCTGGCCGATGCCGCCGGGCCGATCGGGGCGATGGATCAGGATTTGCGCCAGGCTGCTTTGGCGGCGCTGCAAGCGGACCGGCAGGCTTGCCGCGCGCATGCCGAACGCTTTAGCTGGCGGGCCTGTGCGGAGATGTTCCTGTCACATCTGGTGCCGCTGGGCGGACATTAAGGCGGGGCGCGCCAGCGCGTAGCGCGGCAGCGCATGCCCGGTAATGGTCAGCCGCACCGGCTCGGCGCGGTCCGCCAGCAGCAGCGCCGGCAATTCGGCGGCACCATCGGTCCAGCGCAGCAGGCCTTCGGCGGGGTGGAAGCCGTGTTGCAGCAGTGGGCTGGCCGGCAGCAGGGTGGTGGCGGCAGTGGTTGTTTGCGCGGTGATGCCGGTGATGCACAAACCCAGGCTGCGGCCATCCGGCACCAACCCAAGCGCCGCCGGCTGGCTGGCGCGGGAGATCAGCCGCAGGTCGGTGGTGGCCGGCGGGACATCGAAGACCCAGCCGCCCGCCGGATGCGGCAAAGGGTCCACGCGCACGCCGTCGGCCAGCACATGCACATCCGCCTCCACGCTCAACGCCTTCGCCGGGATGCGGGCGGCGATCTGGCTGCGCAGCCGGGCCAATTCGGGATCGCTGCCACCGATTTGCGGCAGGCAGAGGTTTTGCCAGCGCGGCATATGATTGGGGAAAGCCTGCCGGTGGCTGGCGGCGTTATGAAATCCGTTGCGGTTATTCTGCTCGGCGTAGCTTTCTGCCCAGGCGCCATCGGCCATGACGCACTCATGCCCGCCCAGATCGAGATGGAAATAATCCACCTGCCCGTCCACCGGTTCTTGGGTGATGGTCACCCCGTTCACCAGCAACACCGCATGCACCAGAACCTGGTCCAGCATCAGGGAATGATCCGGAGAAACAACTAAGTCCCGCCGTGGCGCGCGGTCGCCCAGTGCCCCGGCGTGGATGCGCACCGGCGCCCGCGCCGCGCCGAGAAACCGACCGAGAAAGCTTTGCTGGCCCACCCACCGCACCGCGCGTTGCCCGCCGCGATGGGTCACCACCAGATCGCCGGGCTGCAAATCCTCAATCGCCACCTCCCCGGTCACGGTCAGGATTTTGGTGCCGCGCAGGTAGCAGGTGGACCCGAGCGTGACCGAGGCGACCGGCCCGCTTTGGTAATAGGTGTAGTTCTGCTGCGTCGGGTCGTCGATCTCACTCACCTCAAAATCGCCGGGGCCGCCGCTGTAGAGGTTGACCCACAGCGGCGCGCCATTGCGGGTGGTGGTGAAGGACAGCCCGTTGCCATCCAGCCCATTGTTGAAGCCGGTGGCCGTGGCGCTGAGCAGGTTGTCCGCGCCGGCCCAGCCACTGCCATCCGAGGGTTCCAGCGCCACAATCGCCGCCCCGGCCCAGGTGCCGCTGACCCCGGTGGCCAGATAGGCGCCGTTGCCATCCGGCGTGTCGGACGAGGTGAAGGTGACGGTGCCAGATTCGCCCCAGGTGGTGGCGATGGTGTACGACCAGGTCAAAGTGCCCGACATGTTTTACCCCGGACTGTCATGACGATCGCCAGTTGCGGGATCGTTCCGGTTCGGGTTTATCGGGCTGAGAATGAACGGACGGTTAAGATGACCGCGAGGTTAATCCTTCCGGCGGCGGATTTGTCCGCCCGGCACCGGCGCGAACTGGCCCGTGGCCGGATCATGCACCAGCAACTGCCCGGTGGCGACGCCGAAATAGGCGCCATGCAGGGTCAGCCGCCCGACCCGCACCCGTTCGGCAATCCACGGGAAGGTCATCAGATTGCCCAGGCTATGCAGCACGGACGCCAGTTCCAGCCGGGTTTGAAACGTATCATCGCGCGGGCCGAGCCCGGCGGCGGCCGGCGCGATCTGCGCCATCCAGCGGCCGATGAAATCGCCCGATGACAGCGGGGCGGCTTCATTGGCGAAGGCGCGGATGCCGCCGCAGAGCGCATGGCCGAGCACGACGATATGTTCCACTGCCAGCGCCTGCACCGCGAATTCCAACGCGGCCGACGTGCCGTGCTGGCTATCCCGCGCCGGCTCATAGGCCGGCACCAGATTGGCCACGTTGCGCGCGACCAGGATTTCCCCCGGTGCGGCGTCAAAGATCACCTCAGGCGAGACGCGGGAATCGATGCAGCCCACCACCATGATGCGCGGCTGCTGGCCAGCTTCGGCCAGCGTGGCATAGCGGCGGCGTTCAGACACGAAACGACTGCCACGGAATTTGCGGTAGCCATCGAGCAGGCGTTGCGGGAACATGGGATCGTCCGATGCAGGTTAGCCGGTTGGCTGACTTGCCATTGATGCCACCTGGTCCGCAAGCGTGGCCTGCGCGTTGAGGAAGACCGCGACCACCCGCTCCGCCATCTGGTGTTCCGCCCCGGTCATGCCTTTGCCGGCTTTGCCTTGTGGGTGGATCGGCTCCGCGCTCACCGCCATCATCACCGGGGCGAGCGGCGCACCGAACAGGGAGTTACGCGCCTGACGCAGCCGGTCCGCCAGGCCGCCGCCGCTCGGCTTACCGTCGAGCCAATAGGTCATCGCCGTCAGCCGTGGCGGGTCTTCCGTGGTGACGGTGCGCCAGTGCTGCGGCTCGATCCCCGGCACGGTCAGGGAGGAGAAGATCCGTTCGTCGGACAGGTCTTCCCCGCTGAGCCGGGCACGGCTGGCGGCCAGTGCGGCCGGGCTGACGCGGGCGGGGAAAACCTGCACCAGCACATGCAAGCGCATGCTGCCGCAGGTGAAATCCTGCGTATTCAGCACCCCCCAGCCGGTGGCGAGAATTTTATCGGGCGTGCCCGAGGCCGGGGCGCAGCCATTGGGCAGTACGAAATGCGGCGCAACCGTGGCCAGCTTGCTGGCCAGGCCGGCGCGGTCAAACCACGCAGCGGCCAGGGGGCCGGCGGCCGCGAACAGGCCGATCAGCACCACGGCCATCACCGGCTGCAACCGGCGCGCCAGTGGCGCATCGGCCGCTTGCGTCACCGCCGGGCGCGCCACCGGCGTCCGCCGATGGTCTTCGCGGAACGGCATGCCGGCGGCGATGAGCAGCAGAATAACGAACGAGTTGAAGATCCAGCCATACACCAGATGATCCGCCGCCGCGGCTTCCGCACTGCCCAGAATATGCCCCAGGGTCACGATGCCCAAAGCGCGGAACCCGTTGGCCACCACCGGGATCACCAGGGACGCGGCGAAGAACAGCACCCGTCGACCGGGGCTGCGATAGATCAGGCAGGCATACAGCACCCCGAAGGCCACCGAAGCGACCAGGAAGCGCAGCCCGGCGCAGGCTTCGGCGATCAGGAAGCGCCCGTCGGGGATTTCGATGATCAGATCATCGGAATAATGCGGAATGCCCAAAATCGTCAGGCCGATATCGGTGAACACCGCCGTGACATGCTGCAACCACGGGGTCAGGAAATAGCCGAACGGCACCAGGAAAATCAGGTAGAGCAACGCCGCCGACAGCGCCCAGGCCAACTGCCAGCCCAGGCAGGCCAGAAACAGGATTTCCACCATGGTGATCACGATGAGCTGCCGGCCTTCCATGATGCCGAGCCGCTCGGTGGCGAACCACAGCAGCGCCAGCGGCAGGATCAGCACCCCAATCCACGGCACCGGCTGCGCCACCCGGCCCACCACATCGTCGCGCCGGTCCCAGGCGAGGTACAGCGCGATGGGGATGACGAAAAAGCAGTGATTATAGGCGGTCGAGCTCTCCCATATGCCCACTGCCGCACTGGCCTCGGACCAGAACAGCACGCCGAACAGCGCCAGCCCCACGGCCAAGGCGGCGGCCACCGGCCGGATCGCGGTCCAGAAATCCCCCAGCGTGCCCTCGCGGCCCAAGGGTGCCGTGGCGGTGGTCGGATCGGCGTCGGTCATGCCGCACCTCGGTGCACAGGGTTGGGGGGTAGGGCGGCGAGCAGGTGATCCAGTCTGGCGAGGCTCGCCGGCCAAGTATAGCCGGTTTCGACGGCGTGACGACCGGCCGCACCCAGGCCGGGATGCGCGCCGTCCAGCACCGCGATTGCGGCGGCGGCGAGGCTGGCGGGCGTGTCGGCCACCAGCAGGTCGCGCCCCGGCACCGCGCGCACGCCTTCATGCGCTTGCGGCGTGGCCACCACCGGGCGGCCGAGCGCCATCGCTTCCAGCACCTTGTTCTGAATGCCGCGGGCGATGCGCAACGGCACCACGGCGGCGGCGGCATGGGCGACGTAGGGCCGCACATCCGGCACCTTGCCGGTGACCAGCACCCCCGGCAGCTTGGCCAGCGCCAGCACGTTCGGCCCCGGATTGGCGCCGACCACGGCGAACACCGCATCGGGGTGGCGGGCGCGGATCAGCGGCAGGATGTCGCGCGCGAACCAGATCGCCGCATCGGCGTTCGGCCAGTAATCCATGTGTCCGACCAGCGCGAGATGCGGCCCGGGCGCGGTGTACGGCCGGTCAAACCGCAGGGTGGGGGCGAACAGCGCCAGATCCACGCCGTTTTCCACCGGTTGCAGCCGGGCGCCGATTGCCGGCTCCAGGCTGCGGAACCGGGCGCATTCCGGCTCCGACACCAGCAGGCTGAGGTCGCAGGCCAAAGTCGCCTGGCGTTCATAGGCCAGCAAAGTGCGGGCTTCGCGCTGCCAGACCGCCTTCATCGGCTGGCGCGCGCCTTGGCCGTATTCGCGCCATTTTTCCGAATCCACATCCACCATATCCAGCACCAGCCCCGGCCGGCGGCCACGCCAGCCCGGCGCCTGCACCACCGGCAGCACGTATTGCGCCATGGGGGTGGAGAACATGAAGGCGACATCCACCGCGCCATCGGCCAGTTGGTTCCGCGCCCAGGCGGCGAGGCCGGGATGGTGGTTATAGTCCAGCATCAGCGGCCGGCCCGGCCGGAACCGGGCCAGGGCTTTGAGTTTCTGCCGCCGCTTGTCGATGGGGAAATACGCCATATCCGCGCAGAGCGGGCGCAGCACGTCCAGATATTGCAGGTCGTCCGGGTCGTCCACCAGGCAGCCGAGGCGCATGCGGTAGCGCGTGGCGAAATGCTGGAACATGTGCCAGCTGCGGATTTTCTCGCCCTTGGTCGGCGGATACGGCAGGCGCTGGCTGAGAAACAGCATGGTTTGCATGCCCGTCAGCCCAGCCCGCGCACGATATGCGGCCCCAGCAGATTGGCCAGCGGGATCGGCAGGCGCTTCCAGGCAGCGATGAACAACGCGAATTTCGGGTTGAGCGGGTTGTTGTCCGGAATGGCCGCGCCGGCGGCGAGGCGAAAGCGGTAATGCATCGGCACCGGGGTGAAGCCCCAGTTTTTCTTGAACGCCATCGCCCCGGTGCCCAGCTTGCTGCGGCCGAAATCAAACACGGTGCAGCCTTTGGCGGCGGCGCGGCGCATCACCTCCCAATACATGAAGTCGTTGCCATAGCGGTCGCGGGCAATGGCACGGCCGCCGCCGTAATAGGGCAGCACCTCGTCGCGGAAGTAGAAGTTCATCACCGAGGCGATGGCGGCCTCGCCATCCATGATCGTAACAATGTCGATGGCGCCGGCAAATTCGTCCACCAGGATCTGGAAGTAGCGTTTGGCGAAGACGGGGGTACCGAGATTGCGCACGCTTTCGGCGTAAATCGCGTGCAGCCGGTCCACCCCAGGATCAAGCTCCGAGCGCAGGCCGAGGTCGATGCCTTTGCGCACCATCGCCCGCTGCTTGCGCGGAATGGCTTTGAGGTTGGCATCATCCGAGGCGCTGATGGTTTTGCGGAACAAAACGTAGAGATCGCCCCGCGCCGGCCAGTCCGCTTCCGCCAGCCAGTCCGGCGGCGCATCGCGGAAGCGGAATTCCATCACCTTCACCCCGAGGCTGCGCATCACCTCCGCCGCTGCGGCCTCCAAAGCCTGGAAACTGGCCTGATCGGCGGCGAGCGGGCCGCCATGCACGCAGAACGGCACCGAAATCAACTGATCGCCGAACAGCGCCGTTTTCACCCGGGCCAGCGGTAGC
>CAITOL010000023.1 GCA_903893975.1 uncultured Rhodospirillales bacterium
TACGGCGAAGCCCAGGAATTGATGAAGTTTTTTTGGTTCTTTTTGTTCACAAAAAGAACACCTTACCTAAACCTCAATAAAAACCGTCTCCCCCTCCCCCTGCAACACAATATCCATCCGCCACACCGCCGCGCCCTCTGGCTTGGCGATCAGGCTAGCGCGACGTTGCGGGTCGTCCACCAGGTTCAGCAGCGGGTCGGTGGCGTTCAGCGCCTCCCCCTGGAAATAGGCGCGGGTGTAGAGCCGGGTGAGCACGCCGCGCGCGAACAGGTTGAGCGCGAAATGCGGCGCTTGCAGCGTGTTGCCGCGGCCGGGCACCGGGCCGGGTTTGACGGTGGTGAAGCGGTATTCGCCGTTGGCATCGGTGCGGGCTCGGCCCCAGCCGGGGAAATGCGGCCCGGCCTCCGGGCTGGCCTGCCAGAGTTCGACGCAGGCATCGGCCACCGGGGCGCGGGCACCGTCGATAATGCGGCCGACCAGGGTCAGCGCCTCACCGGTGGCGCCGAAGCGGGTGAGGTCCGCTTCTTCTGGATGTTCGATCAGGTGCCAGTAGGGGCCGATGGTCTGGAAGGCGGTGGCGACGGACATGCTCAGCCCTCCATCGGGGTGGCGAGACGGCCGCGCAGCACCACGTCGAAGCGGTAGCCCAGCGCCCAGTCTGGCTTGGTGATATCGAGGTCGAATTTGGAGATCAGCCGCTCGCGCGCCGCAGCGTCCGGCACGGTGTGGAAGATCGGGTCCAGCGCCAGCAGCGGGTCGCCGGGGAAATACATCTGGGTGATCAGCCGGGTGGCGAAGCCGGCGCCGAACAGCGAGTAATGGATGTGGTTCGGCCGCCAGGCATTGGCGTGGTTGCCCCAGGGATAGGCGCCGGGCTTGATGGTGACGTATTGGTACCAGCCATCGGCATCGGTGAACACGCGGCCTTCGCCGGTGAAATTCGGGTCCAGCGCGGCATCGTGCTGGTCACCGGGGTGGTTGTAGCGCCCGGCGGCGTTGGCCTGCCAGACCTCGATCATGGTGTTGGCAACCGGGCGGTCGTCCTCGTCAGTCACGCGGCCGCGCACGATAATGCGCTCCCCCATCGCCAGTTTGCCGCCGGACATCGACAGATCGACGATGGGGGCGAATTGCGCCGGGGTGAACTGCGGGCCGGTCGCCTCGGTGACCGTGTGCGGCCAGGCGAGCAGCGGCTGCTTGGGGTGGCGGGCGCCGGTGGAGCGGTATTGCGGGGAATTATTGTCCGGCTGGGTGCCGGGTTGGGCCGGGCGGAAAAGGAGGGGATCGTTCATCGCTTGGGGTCCTCGTTCAGCCGCAAGCTGCCAGCGCCGCCTGCAATTGCGCGGCTTTTTGCCGTACCGTGTCCGGTTTGTCGCCTGGTTTGTAGATGGACGAGCCAATGCCGAAGCCAGCGGCCCCGGCGGCGTGCCAGGGGGCGAGGTTGCTGGCGTCGATCCCGCCGACCGGCAGCATGGCGGTGCCGGCGGGCAGCACCGCACGCAGCGAGCGCAGCACGGCGGGGCTGGCGGCCTCGGCGGGGAATAGTTTCAGCCCGTCCGCCCCGGCATCGAGCATGGCGAAGGCTTCCGTGGGGGTGAAGCAGCCCGGGCAGGCCAGCAGGCCGCGCGCCTTGGCTTGCCGCACAACCGCATCCGCCGCGTGCGGGGTAACGATCAGCCGGCCGGCCACATCGGCGATGGCATCAACCTGGGCGGCGCTGCGCACCGTGCCGGCGCCGACCAGCATGCGGTCGCCAAAACGCGCGGCGATGCGGGCGATGCTGTCGAGCGGGTCGGGCGAGTTCAGCGGCACCTCGACAATGGCGATGCCGGCGGCGTCGAGCGCGGCGGCAATGTCCACCGCCTCATCGGGGCGCACGCCGCGCAGGATGGCGACCAGGCGGCAGCGTTGCAGCCAGTCGGTCAGGCCCATTGGGCGGTGGCCCCTATGCTGGCCAGCCCGAAGGCGGCGGCGTCTTCGGCCAAAATCTCCGCCGTGCCGCCCAAAGCGCGGATGGCGGCGGCATAGAGCGCGCAGAGCGGCGCGGCGCCGATGAGGAACACCGGCACATCCGGCAGCAAGGCGGCGCGGATTTCATGCCCGATCAGCAGGCCGGACAGGTAGGACGCGGTTTCCGCCTCCGCCAGTTCGCCGAACAGCGCCAGGCTGCGGGCGCCGAAAATCTGGTGCAGCAACGCGCCCTCGCCGCGCGCCACGCCGCGCAGGAAGGCCGGCAAGTCGGTCGGCGCGTCGGTCATCATGCGGCCCAGAATGGTGCCGCTGCGCAAGGCGGCGAACGCCTCCCCGCTCAGGAAGGTCTGGAACGAGGCGATGCGGCCGCCGGCGATGCGGGCCCATTTGGCGTGGCTGCCGGGCAGGCAGGCCAGGCCGTCCGTGCCGATACGGTCCAGCACGCCGAGGATCTGGGTTTCCTCGCCGCGCATCACTTCCGGCGTGCCGCTGGCGTCGCGGTCGCACAGGCCGGGCACCAGCTTGACCGATGCGCCGTCGAAGGGAATGTCGATCAGCGCGGCGGCGATCTCGGCGGCGCCGGCTGGGCAGGGCAGATACGGCGCTTCAACCCAGCCCTGGCGGCTGCCGACCATGCCGGACAGCAGCACGCGCGTTTCGCCGTCCGCCAGCCACGTGCCGGTTTCGGCGCGCAGCACCTCGGCGAAACGGCCAAACGGCACCTGCAAAATCCCCAAACTCGCCGCGTGACGGGCGATAACCTGCCCGTCAGCAGCGAGGCGGTAGGCACGAAAACTGCTCGTGCCCCAATCAACCGCGATCATGCGATCAGGCCGGGGTGTAGCACCATACTTGCGGCCCGCCCTCGACCTTCGCCCAGGTGAGCTTGACCGCCTGCCCAATTTTCAGCGTCGCCGGATCGCAATCAACGATGTTGGTCAGGATGGTCACGCCTTCCGGCACGGTGACGTAGGCGACGGTGTAGGGTTCCGGCGCGCGCGGCATGTGGCTGAAGCTGTAGATCACGCCGGTGCCGGCGGAGGCCACGAGTTCAACCTGGTCGCTGAAGCAATGCGGGCAGAGCGCACGGGGATACCAGTGCGATTTGCCGCAGCTTTTGCACTTCGGCACCATCAGCGTGCCGGCTTCGCACGCCGCCCAGAAGGCGCCGTTTTCCGCCGACGGCACGGAGGGGAACATTTTACGAGCCATGGTGATTACTCCCGCTCCATGATGAGTGTCGCCGAGCCGTGCCGGGTTCCGAGCATGCCGCCCGTGCCATGCGCCAGGGCGATATCGCAGTTCGGCACCTGCACCTTCGGGTGCGCTTCGCCGCGCAGCTGGCGCACCGCTTCGATCACCTTGGTGATGCCGCCGCGATTGGCCGGGTGGTTGTTGCACAGCCCGCCGCCATCGGTGTTGAACGGCAGCTTGCCGACGCCGGAGATCAGGTTGCCATCGGCGACGAACTTGCCGCCCTGGCCCTTGGCGCAGAAGCCGAGGTCTTCCAGCTGCATCAGCACCGTGATGGTGAAGCTGTCGTAGATCGAGGCGTATTTGATATCCGCCGGCTTGACGCCCGCTTCCGCCCAGGCCTGCGCGCCGGAGCGCACGGCGCCGGAATAGGTCAGGTCCACCAGGCCGCCCATCTGGCCCTTCGGCGATTCGCCGGCGCCGATCACTTTGACCAGCGGGCGCTTCAGGCTTTTGGCGATTTCCGGCGAGGTGACGATCAACGCGCCGCCGCCGTCGGAGATCACGCAGCAATCCAGCCGATGCAGCGGGGTGGCCACCATCGGGGAGTTGATCACGTCTTCCACCGTCACCACGTCGCGCAGCATGGCGTGGGGGTTGTATTGCGCGTGGTGGGACGCGGCGACCTTAATCCAGGCGAGCTGTTCGGACGTGGTGCCGTATTCGTACATGTGGCGCGCGGCGCACATGCCGTAGCCGTTGGCGGTCACGGTGCCGAATTGCTGTTCGAACTGCGTGTCCGGCACCAGCGGGTTGCCGGCGCGCGGCGCGGTGCCGGTGGCCTGGCCTTCGCTGCGCGGACGGCCGGCGAGGGTGATCAGCACCACGTTGGCGCGCCCGGCGGCAATGGCCTGGGCGGCGTGGGCGACGTGCAGCAGGTAGGACGAGCCGCCGACATCGGTGGAGTCCATAAAGCGGAGTTTGTTCAGGTTCATGTAGTCGATCATGTTGATCGGCCCCATGCCCGGCGCATCCCCGGCGCAGACATAGCCGTCGACATCATCCTTGGTCAGGCCGGCATCGGCGAGCGCGCCGGCGGCGCATTCGGCGTGCAGCTGGGCCACGGATTTGTCCGGTGCCTTGCGGGTCGGGTGCTCGTAGGCTCCCGCGATATAGGCTTTACCCTTGATGCTCATGGCGTTCCCCTCTCTCGGCCGCCCGATCGGGCGCTTGCGGGGGAAAGTTTCCGTTACTCACGCCTGCTTGGCAAGCAGGTCCCTTGGCAATCGGACGCCAAGCAGGGATGCTATGCACCGAGGCGACCACGGGCGCTGCCGATAACCGCGCGCCCCATATCTCAGGAGACCGAGCCCGATGGCTGATTTGTTTGTTTGCCTGACCTTCGACCACGATAACGTGTCCGCGCCGATTTCACGCGGCAACGTGACGCCCACGGCGATCAGCCGGGGTGATTTCGGCATTCCCGCCACGCAGCGGATTTTGCGGCTGCTGAATGCCGAGCGGATTCCGGCCACCTGGTTCATCCCCGGCCATACGATCGAGAGCTACCCGTCCTGCGTCGCCGCGGTGAATGCGGCCGGGCATGAGATCGGCCATCACGGCTGGACCCATCGGGTGCCGGCGACGCTGGGGGCGGAGCGCGAGGAAGAAGAACTGCTGCGCGGGATCGAGGCGATTGTGAAGCTGACCGGGCGGGCGCCGCGCGGCTATCGCTCCCCGTCCTGGGACCTGAGCCCCTACAGCATCGACCTGCTGATCAAGCACGGCTTTGTCTATGACAGCTCCATGATGGGGCATGACTACCTGCCCTATCAGGCGCGGCAGGGCGACAAGGTGGAATTGCTGGCGCCGATGGAGTTCGGCCCGGATACGTCGCTGGTGGAAATGCCGATTTCCTGGGCGCTCGATGACCATCCGCATTTCGAATACACCCGCTCCGACGCCGGCATTCTGCCGGGCGGGATGAACGCGCGGCTGGTGATCGAGAATTTCATCAACGAATTCAAATATATGAAGAAATACTACGACTGGGGCGTGCTGACCTACACCTTCCATCCGCATGTGATCGGCCGTGGCCACCGGATGTTCATGTTCGAACACATGATCGAAACGCTGCGGGCCGAAGGGGCGCAGTTCGTGACGATGGAAACGGCGGTGGAGGAGTATCGGAAGAAGTTCCCGAATGGGGTTTCGCTTCGGGGGAAGTAAGGAAGGGAAGCGCTCCTTTTTTGAAAAAAAGGAGCAAAAAACTTTCGAAACTGGCCTTGCCTGCCTACGGCGTACACTCACCCGCGAGAGTACGCCGTAGGCTAGGAAGTGGTGAAGTTTTTTTGGTTCTTTTTGTTCACAAAAAGAACACCTTAAACCTTCAA
>CAITOL010000024.1 GCA_903893975.1 uncultured Rhodospirillales bacterium
CAGCCGGATAGAGCACCAGATTCCTAATCTGGGGGCCGTGGGTTCGAATCCCGCCGGGGACACCATTAAATCAATAGCTTAGACGGTCAACGATTTCCTCAACCCCTTCGCGGGTAACATTTGGGGTAACACGAAGCCCCTCCTCGTCATCAGGTTCACGTCGAGCATGCCGACGCCAGCGCCGCCGCCGTAGCGTCTGGATGTGGCGATGGTCGGCACCTTGATGGCACCCCGGCAAAAAAAAACGGCCCCAGGTTCGCACCCAGAGCCGTTGGCATTGGTGGAGGTGACTGCCCCTACCGGCGCGGCGCCTGCACCCGGTGCAGCGTCACCTCGTCCGCGCCTGCCCGCTTGGCCGCCACCTTGGCCGCCTTGCGCGCCTCGTCCATCAGGTCGGCACCCGGCGCGATGGTGCGGTTGACGTATATCACGCCGGACAGCCGTTTTGCCGGCAGCGGTGAACTGGAAGCAGGCCCGGCGCCAATCGGGCTTGGTCTCGTTCACGAAGTTGGGGTCCAGCTTCACCGCGCCGGGTCCGGCTATGCTGCCAGACGGATCAAGTCGTTGACGACAGCCCAGGCCATCGCCTTTGACGCCTCGGGGTTCTCCGCCTTTCCACCGGGCACCTGCGCATAGTCTTTCGCCACGATTGCCAGCGCCAGGACGCCCAGCAGCGTCTTGGGCCGCATGGTGTGCAGCAACTCGTTGGTCGCCTGCCACTCCAACAGCGTCGCGCTGTTGTCCTCGGGGTTGGCTTCCTCCCGCACGGCCTTGTGATGGCCAAGCCACAAATCGACAATAGCAATCAGGCCCGCGTCGGGGTGGGTGTTGGTGGGTGCGTTCATGATGGTGGTCCTTTGTATGTTGTCCGTAAATCCGAACCCTGTTAGGATAATCGCACGATCTGAACAATGCAATGAAATGATTACAGGGTTATGATTTTTTCTGTTCAATGCAAAATGGCCCGCTCCGCCCTCGGCTGGGGTATGCGCGAACTGGCCAAGGCCGCAGACGTGTCGCCTGATACGATTGTCAGGTTTGAGCGCGGCGATGTGCTGCAACCTCGGACCGTCAAGGCAATCGCCGCCGTCCTCGAAGCCGCTGGGGTCGTGTTCATCGACCAGAACGGCAACGGCCCAGGTGTTCGGTTGCGGGATCGCCAGCCCTAATACCTCGGGCGCAGGCTGGGGTTATTGCTCAGTTGCTGCGAGACAATCCGCGCCAGGTCGGCACCCTGCGAGCGGAACAGCGCCGTAACGCTGCCCGCATCCACGGCATGCACGTGTAGATGCACGTCTCCGCCCCCGCCGCCGGTCGCCACCGTGCCGCTGCCGTTGCCGCCGGCGCGGATGGCCGCAGCCGGCCCGGCCGGGATGATCATTTCGCCGGCATGCACCTGCGCAATCATGTCGTGCGGCAGTTCCCATGCGCCAACCGCGAAGGACGCCATCGGTGCGAACGCCTGCACGGCTGCCAGCGCCGCAGCCCCCGCGCCCGGTGCCAGTTCTGGCCCGATAATGGGGATGGCCGCCGTTGCCGCGAACGCACCCGCGCCGGCAACCGCCGCCTGCCGCTCCACCTCTGCCACGGCCGCAGCCGCCGCCGGAGCCTGCGCCCCGGTGCTGGCGGCTTCCTCTGCCGTGATGCGCGCCGCCACGCCTGCATCGGTGGCCAGCGTCTTGGCGGATTCCAGTCCGAGAAACTTTGCCAGGATCGCGCCAAAGCCGGAACTGCCCGCCGTCTGCTCGGCCGCCACGCGGTCCGCCAGCGCCGTCTTGGAATACATCGTCTTGGCAATCTCGGTCGCCATCCATTTGGAAAGCAGATCGGTGCTCAGATTGATGGCGGAACCGAGCACCTGCTTCGCCACGTTGGCCTCGGCCTGCTGCCAGGTCATGCTGCCAGTAATCAGCCCTTCGACCGCAGACTTGCCGGCCGAGCCGACACCTTGGAACATTTGCTGGTAGTTTTGCAGATTCCGCCGCTGGTCCGCCGCGTTGGCCGCCGCCATTTGGGCATCTAGTGCCGACAGGGTGCGAACGTAATCGCGTTTGATGGCCTTCTGTTCGGCAATCGCCGCGCGATAGGCCTCGGTCTCCTTGTCCTGCACGTCGATAAAGTTTTGCAGCCGGAGATTATCAACGGCAAATTCCAGATCGGCCAAGCTGCGCAGTTGGGTAATTTCCGCCTGCTTCGTCATCTCATGCTCAGCGACATCGGCGGAAAGTTCATTCCGCTCGGTATCGCGCGCCGCCCGCCCGTCCTGTATCTTCTGCTTGATCGTCTCCAGATCAATCCCCGCCACCTTGTTCGCGTGTTCGCGGATCAGATTTTCGCGCGCGGTCAATTCGCGGTTGAGTTCGGCGGTGTATTCCTTGCCTGCCGCGCGTAGCAGGGCAATCTTCTGGTCTTCGATCTGCATGACGACTTGAAAGTCGTCATGATGCGCGGCCTGTTGCTCGGTCAGGGCGGTTAGTTGCTCATGCAGCGCCTGCTTGGCGCCGGTCGCGTCCGCCTTGATGTGCGCCATGTCCTGCGCTTCGAGCGCGGTCATCAAGTGCCGCTCGGCTTCTTCGCGGTTTTTCGTGCCTTCTTTGGTTTGGCCGACTTGGTCCTGCCAGAATTTTACGGACGTGTCCGCCATCGCCTCATGGATTTTCTGCCAGGTCGCGCCTTGGGCATGGGCGGATTGCTCGGTGGCGAATACGGCCTTTTGCAAGTCCGCATCCACACGTTGCGACCAGGAGGTAACTTCCGCGCCCTTGACGACGGTCGAGACATTGGCCAGCGCCGCAGCGAGGCGGTTGGCTTGCATGCCCGCATCTCTAGTTTCAGCAGCGTCAATCAGCTTCAACGCTGATGCAGGCGTTTTTGCGCCCGGCGCATTCGCCATTGCCGCATTGACCCGCGCCCGCGCCGTGTTCGCCTCAGTGTCCGCTTTAGCGCCTAGCTTGGTCTGCGCTGCAACCTCCGCCGTGGATCGCGCCACCTCCATGAGTAGGACTGATCGCGCCTTCAGCGCGTCGCCTTCCTGCGCGGCTTTCACAAATTCTTGCACAGCCGCCGTGGTGGCGCGGGTTTTGTTGAGCAGTTCCGCGCCGGCAACCGCGTTCAGGTTCCACGCCTCGCCAACTTTCTTGGCCGCCGATGGAATATCCTCGCCCATGCGCAGCGATAGGGCATGCAGATCGGTGCTGAGTTGGTCCATAACCGGCAAGTTCATGCCGGGCAGTGACGCCATCGTATGCACAGCCGCGCCGGCCTGTTCCGCTTCGGTCGTCACCTTGCGCAGCTTATCCACCTGCGCATCTAGGTCTTTGACGGCAATGCCGCTCCCGACGCCGCCGGCTTCCGCCGCCAGTTTGGCCGCGCTCACCTTATCCATCCATTCGACAAGGTGCATCAGGCCCATGGCAGCCACGCCGGCCGCGCCGCCCATCGCCATCATTGCCAGTGACGCGCCGCCAAGGCGTTGCGTCAGGATCATCAGCGAACCGCCCATCTTCGAGAACCGGCCGGACATGGCCTCATGCACCAGCACCATCGCCTCGGTGGCGGCGCCGTGGTTTTTTGTGGCGTTGGTGGCGGCCTCCATCGCGGGTTTCAGCGCCGCAAGTTGGCTGCTGGTGCTGGCAATGGCTTCCTTCGCGGCGTTCACGCCGGCTGCGTATTTGCCGATGTTGTTGACCGCATCCGCCGTGGGCGGCCCCATGCCCTGGATTTCGGTCGCAGCCTTTTTGACCGCTGCGGAATAGTTCCGCAGGTCGGCTTCCGCTAAGGCAAGTTGGGTGCGGAGTTGGGTCGCGTCGGCAGTGAGGCTGACATTTAGAGCTGATGCGCCGGCCATGATGTGGGGTCTTTCAAAAAGCGACGACAGGCGGCGACGTGACCATCACATCCGCCGCCGCCTGCGCCTAGCCGCCGGCCGTTGATGCGCCGGCCGGCGGATTGGTTTGCCTGCGCCGGGTCGGTCGCAGGCCGGTAAGCAAATTGAACGCCGGCCGCACGGTGATCGCGTCGCCGTCGATAGTGGCAATCAGCAGCGCGCCGCCGGTCGCGTCGGGCATGTCGAGTTGAATGCGGGCAAGTTGCTGTTGGGCAACCGCCAGCGCATCGCCGTCGTCCACCAGGTCGAAACGATCGAGGTGCGGGCGCGCCCATGCGTTCGCCATCCGCGCCGCGTAGTTCGCGCCGTGCGAAAATTCCCAGCCCACCAGCCGCCCCAACAAGGTCGAGTAGCCCACCAGCCCATATGAGCCGCCCGCGCATGCCACGCCACGCAGGACCGCAGGCAAGGCCGCAACCGCGGCGTCCGTAGACCGAGCGCGGGTCACAGCCGCGCCCGCCTCACGGATTAACAGCAGATTGCCGCAGCCAGTTCCAGCGCAAACTGCGTAAGGGTTGATCGCCATTTTTGAAGCCTGAGCCGCAGGCTTCCCGGCGAG
This sequence comes from uncultured Rhodospirillales bacterium, assembly GCA_903893975.1. Lineage (GTDB taxonomy): Bacteria > Pseudomonadota > Alphaproteobacteria > Acetobacterales > Acetobacteraceae > CAITOL01. The sequence goes on from CAITOL010000024.1 coordinate 4,446, forward strand.
ATATGTCTCCGTGTCGCACCAAAGGGTCGCATGGCTTGCGTCTCCCACCGTGAAGCCCACCAGCGTCATTTCGACAGCCGCGCCACATCCGCCAGCCGTTCGGCGCGGGATTGCGTCCGTGGATAGGCGGCGGATCGTGCTAGGGCATCGGCCGCCGCTTGTTCGCGGAATGCTACCACGCCGGCAGCGCCGCCGGCCTCAACCGCAGCGCGGCGGGATTGCTGCGCCGTCCGGTTGAGCGCATCGAGCGCCGCCAGCCGGGCGGGCAAGCCGGGATCTGTGGCGCGGCGCGGTGCAGCTGGTCCGGCCGGTTTGCGGGTCATGGGATGCGCGCGGGCGGTCACAACCGCGCCTGTATCGGCGGGGATGGAAACGGCCGAGATTTCGAGCAGCGACCACTTGGTTATCTTCTGTCCGCCGCGCGGTTTCGCCGGGTCGATCGGCACCACATCAACCGCCTCGATGCCTGCCGAGATGCCGCACAGAACGCCCGATTTCATCAGACCGCGCGCGGTGTCCGCCGTTGCCGACACTCCGAGCGGAGCGAATTTGATGCGCCCCACCAAGGAGCCGCCAACAACCCGCAAATTGGAAGCGGTGCCGATTGGCTGGTCCGGCCGGTGCTGCCACAATACAACCGGATTGCGCCGGTAGTCGGTCAGATCGCAGCCGGACGGAATCCAGATATTCCCGTCGCGGGCGAGTTGGTCGGTCGAAATGGTCACGTCCACCTCGTCATCGCCCAGGCTTGTCGCAGTGCTTGCGGCCAGGAACCGCATCAATGGAGCTTTCATTTCATATTCCTTACGAATAGGACGCCGCGCCGGCCGCAACCAACGCCGCAGCCTCGCAAGCCAGGAGCGCCACCCGAGCGCCAGGCTGTATGATCTGCGCGGCAACGGCCGCCGCACCCGCGCCGAGCGCGGTGGGTCGGATCTGAGGCCAGCCGGGCGGATAGTTCATCGCGTAGCCAGTGGCGCCGATGGTCACGGAAACGGCCGATGCGGGTTCGAGCCGGGTCACGTCGGCGTAGATGTTCACGCCGCCGACGGATCCAACGCAGACCAGCCGGGCGGCCTCGTTCGTGCCGTTGATACTCATTGCTTTTTCCTAACTATAAACCGCCGCGCCGGCAGCAACCAGGGCGGCAGCTTCGACTTGGAGCAACGCGATGCGCGTGCCGGCCGCTACCGTGGTGGTCGCGGCGGTGGTGGCGTGGCCTTTGCCGGTCATGTGCGGGCGCGCCGGCCATCCGGGCGGATTGGCGAGCACATAGGGATGGCCGCTCGTCAGGGTCACGTAGACTGGTACGGTGTGGAACAGGTGCGTTGCGTCAACCTGAATCGGTGTCGAGTTGACGGTGCCGACCGTCAGCAGCCGGGCGGTCTCGGCGGTGCCGTTCGCCGCGCGCATCAGGCCACGATCTCCACGCCGCCGGCCAAGCATGCCGCATTGGCCGCCTCGGGCTGCATCCAGGCTTCCTCGCCGGCGAGGTATTGCGCGCCGTTCATTTCCAGGCCGGCGCGCAGGACGACAACCTTGATTGCGCCTTCCGGCTGGTCGCCCAACACCGGCCGGGGAGGCTTCGGCATAGGTTCACGTTGCTGCCAGGGCGGTGCCTTGCCGGTAATCCGCGGCATCGGGCGGGGAGCGGGAGGCGCGGCGGTGGTGCGAGCCGGTGCAGATGGACGAACCTCGCGTTCCCATTGATCGATCAACTCGTAAGCCAGCATTTGCGGCGGTGGGCTGACTTGGTTCGCCAACGCCTCAAAGCCGGCCAGTCGCATGGCTTGATTTTTGGCAATGCAATGCGCGCGGGCAGCGTCGGCCGCGCGTAGGGCGGTCAGCGCGGCCTCAGCCGCAACCTGCCATTCAGCGCGAAGGGATGTCGCAACCATGCCATCGCGGGATTTCAGCAGATCGGCGCGAATGCCGCGTTGCCGGGCTTCCCACAACGCCAGCGCGTCGAGGTTGTATTGCGCTTCTCGGATCGTCCGGTCGTGCAGGTCGAGCGCATCAATGCCCGCATCTTCAAGCAGCAATTCCCGCTTGCGCGCCTCGCCATCCGCCAAGGTTTTATTGGCCTCGGTTCGGCTGATCTCGATCTCCGCCAACGCCTCATCAATCGCCGCGATGTTGGCACCCACGGCGGCGACAGGATCGCTTGCCCTGCCGCGTCGGGCGGGGAGTCGATCTGCAATTTGCTTCAAAATACCCATAAGCAAGACGCCTCATCTATGTGGTTTGGGCAGCAATGCCCGCACCTAGAAACTACGACGATGCGCATGCGGCTGGAAGCAAAACGCAATGACTTGGTAATTGTTGCGTAACGGTCAGACAGCACGCCGGGCGTCGTCGCCTCGGAGGTTTCTGGCAAGGTCTCCAGAAACCTCCGTAATCCGAACTACCTCCCGCGCCAGCCAACCGCCCGGCCATCGTCGAGCAGGTCGAGCAGTTGGCGTGCTCCGAGGGTCTTGCCACCATTAAGCACCAACACCCGCGCTAGGTCGTCTGGGGCGGTCGCTGGGGCGGCGGCAGCGGTGGCAAGGTCCGCTGCCAGCGCCGCAGCCTTCGCGGTTCGTGGCAAGCCCACATGCCGCGCCATGCTGGCTTGCCGTATTGCGAGGTCGCGCGCCAGAAGCCGGAATTTGTGCGGCTGGCGGTGGGCCTGCCCCGCCAGATATCGCAGCGGCAGCGCAGCGAGGACTCGCGCGTCCTGAACGTCGGCCGCCGTGGGGCGGGTGGCACTACGCATCGGGGTGCTCGTGCCATTCGACCAGCACGGCCAGCGCCAGGGCAGGTACCTCCGGCGGCAGGTCTGCGGGCTGGGCAAAAAACGCGAGGTCAATCAACTCGCCGCGATTTTCGGGCGTCCGTTCGATCGTCTGGCGAGCCAGCAAACGCTGGCGCATCGGTTGCTTCGTGCCGGCATTGCGCCGCCGGCCGGCGCGGGGTGCGGTCATTGAACGTCTCCGGTCACGTCGAGCCGCAAGAGCCGCATTGCGTTCAGGAACGCGGCGCGGGCATCGCGCTCGGCCGCAAGCAACGGGTGCGGCTTCACCTGCTGGAAACGGTCGAGCAGGGTCTCGCCATCGGCATCAACCGCTTCGCGGCATTTCCGAGCGCGCTGGTGCGATTCCATCGCGCTTTGCAGCAACGCCAAACTTGCCGGGTCGGTGAAAGCGTATTCAGCGGCGAGCGACCGCCACAACGCGGCCTCGGGTGCGGCGAGGTGTGCGGGTGGCGGGGTCGAGCGGGCGCGGCGGGTGGTGACGGTCGGTGGTTTGGTCATTTTGAGAGGCTCCAACTATGCGTGGGATGCGTGGCATTTTTTCAAAGGCGTTTGGGGATTTTGAGAAAATAAAGGCCCGCCACGGTTACGCGGACGGGTCCGGCCTGACCGGCAAACCCCCACCCCCCTAGCCATGCGTCGGGCGCACAACGCGGCAGGATGCGGCGGGGCGGGCGGTGGTCGGTGTGCTGGTGGCGTCCTGCCCTCAGCGCAATCACACCCGCAGGGGTGATGCGGGTTTCCCGAACCGCACACCCCCTGTAAGGGTAGAAACCGGGAAACCGGGAAAGCGCCTAAAATCAATGGGTTACGGGCTTCCCAAGGGTGCTGGGAAAGCACTCCGTGGGAAAGTGAAAACCTGTTTGATTTCAATGCTTTACAGGCTTCCCGCTCGATTTTGGAAAACCGGGAAGAACGGGAGTGGGAAAGTAATAATGTATCATTCCCGGTCATTCCCCGCCTCCGGGGAAGTCTGGGAAGCCGGGAAAGCACGATACCGCGCTACCGCTTCACGGCGTGAACCGGTCGGCGCATGTAGGGTGTGACCTCGTGCGAGCGTCCCATCGGGCGCGTCCAGATACTTCAGCACACCCGCTGGCGTGATCTTCGCCTTGACCAGCCGGCCCGCCTTAAGGGCAGCGCCGGACAGTTCCGCCAGCTTGCCCTTGGACATACTGGCCAGCATCGGCGGCAGGTCGTCGCGCTGGTCATACAGGCCGCCGGTTGCATGCTCAACAAAGGGCATGCCTGCCGCCGCCGCCTCGGCACAGGCGGCAACCAGCGCGTTGATCAGCACGTTGTCAGCCGGCCGCCCGGCAGGCTTCATCAGGTGCGTGATGTCGATCAGCCGCCCGCATGTGGCGTCGCGCTGGAACAGCCGCCGTTCACTGATCGGCGCGCCGGCATGGTTGGCCTTTCGCAGCATGCCGAACACAAGGTGTTCGGGCGGTGCTCCGGTCTTGGTGGCCAGTTCTCCGGCGGTCTTGCGGTCCGGTGGCCACAAGGCATAGGCCGCGCGGCTATTGTCGATCCACGCGCTACTGCCGCGCATGGTCGGCCCTTCAGCCGACACCTCGCCTTTGGCGACATGACCAACGAGGATGATGCTCATACGTCGCCGCGCCGCCATGTCGCGCAGCAGCCGCATCATCACTTTCACGTATTCGGCATCGTTCTCCGGCCCGGCTAGAAAATCGCCGGCTGGGTCGAGAACCAACAGCTTCACGGCGTGGCCAGTGCCGGCCTCGATATCGTCGAGCAGCACATCAAGATCGCTCGGTTGCCAGTTGCCCTTGGAGTCCAACGATCCATAGGCCAGCGTCGTCTGCACAACCTGCCGGCCGATCTCGGCCGGCCGAACGATGGTGGGATCAAACCCGATCCAGTCCGCCGCCGGCAGAATGAAAACCGGCGCGTCAGGATCGGCACCGGTGGGGTTCATCGCCGCAAGACGACGGTGGATTTCATCGCGCGAATCTTCCAGCGTCAGGAACACGGATGCGCCGGCAGCCTCGCGCGGCACCGTCGCGCCCAACGGCCCGGCGGCATGGGCATGATCCAGATTGCCCATGCCGTGCTTCAGCGCCTGCCGTGCGACCGCAAGACATAGGTCGAGCGCCACCAGTGACTTGCCCACGCCGCCAGGCCCGAACAGCACTGAGAGGGTGCCGAGCGGAAACAGCGGCGCCAGCGTGAACCGTTGCACAGGCGCCGGGCCGGACTGGATCGCCCCCGCCCGGTATTGCGACCATTCGAGGGTGCGCAAGCCAATCGTCCGCAGGGGCGACTCGGCCGGAAAGGTCGGCTTCACCGCGCCCTCGGCGCGGCCTCCGGCCAGCACCCGCAGTTGCCGCGCGGTTGGGTTGATCTTCATGCCAGGTCCTGCGCGCGAATGGGTGCGGTGAACGCAATCAGTTTCAAGGCAGCAACGGCCATTTCGCCGCCTCGGGCGGGATTTTGACGGGCTACACGCCGGCAGTGCTCAACCGACAGCAGCACCCGCAACCAACAGCGCAACGGGCTGGAATCCAGTTCCTCAAACTGGTTCACAGCGTCGGCATTGATGGTCGTGCTGGTCGTCGGTATCTGCCGCAGGCTTAGGCCAGATGCGTGCTTCGCCTCGTCTGCGGCATGACTAACCAGGGAAACCGCCGCGTCGATTTCCTCATCAGGCGCTACGATTAGGCATTGTTGCAGCACCTCCACAGCTTCAAACAAAGCCACCAAAGCCGCCCGGCCAGGAGTGCGCTCTAGCTCCCGCTCGTCTGCCCGCAGGCCATGCCATCGCACGATGGCAAGCAGTTCGTCCGCAGCGCGGTCCACGCAATCAGCAAGCGTGGCCTCGTGGTCATCCCACGCCGGCCGCGCCGCTTCCTCCGCTTCCATATCCGCAAGGCATCGCGCGTCAAGTTCTGCGATTTCATCGTGTAGTTTTTTGACGCGGCCATTGCAATCTACGTCGAGAATCTGTATGTTTTCTTCGGTGCTGCTTGAGTGAACTTCCGCCCGGTCGCTGGTTTGCCCCAGCACCGGGCTTTTTCGTTCTGGCGGCCCGGCTTGCGGGTAATGGGTCGAGGGCGTCATCACGACGTGCTCCTGTTGTTGTGTGGGTATCAAGCCGAGTTATGCTGGCGCTGTGCGTCCTGCCAACGGCGAAGGTCGCCAGCGCGCCAATAGTTGCGATTATTGATCTTGATGGGCTCTGGAAACCGGACGCGCTCATTACGCATCCATCGCCAAATACACATAGTCGATACGCCGCCTATGCGGGCGCGGGTATCTTTGCTCGTTAGCAGAACATCGCCAGCAACATCCGTCGCTTCCGGGCTGTCCGCAGTTGAATTTTGCTTGCGCATCACACTCTCACATTCTATAACCTGCGCCGTGGATTTCGGCTTGGTGACGTAGAGTAACCCGTTTCGATCAGCTTCACAATCTCATAGGCGGAATGTTGCACTTTCTTCCACGTATCATGTGAAGCGTGAACGCGGTTTACAAACTCGTCAGCCCGCCCGACTGGTTCTTCCGGCCGCGCCCATCGCTCGAGCCGGGTTAGCTGGTCATCGGTCGGCATGCGCGAACGCGGGTGCTTCGCAAGCACGTCTGAGAATATTGATTGAATGACCGGTAGTTCGCTCATGCTTCGGCTTCCTTCGGCATTATCGACTCCACATACGCCGCCCACGCCCCAAGCGCCGCCTGCTTTTCTGGCAGATAGGTGTGACGGTCATATATGCCGGTAACGGAACGGTCGGTGTGGTTGAGCACCTTGGAAACGGTGAATCGCTCCACGCCAAGCCGGCCGAGTTCGGTGCCGACCGTGCGCCGCAGGTCGTGCAAATCCCAGTCGGGAATCGGATTGGCTTCGGCTTCTGTCAGGGCCTTTGTTACGGCCGCATCGAATCGCCGCTTGAATGCCGAGTAACCGCTGATCGGCGCCGCCCCGGTGCTGGAAAATACGTGCGGGCTGAGTAGCGTCGTGCCGTCCTTTTGCAGCAGCGCATTGCGCGGGATCGTGCGCAGCGTGGCCACGGCCAGAGGCGGCAACGGCACGATATGGCCGCGTCGGTTCTTCGTCATCTCCGGCGGGATGTTCCAGACCGCACCCGGCAAGTCGAGATCGGCCCATCGCATCCGTGCCGTTTCCTCGCGTCGCTGCCCCAACAGCAACAAGACGCGCAGGAACGGCCCGAACGGCGCCGCCGTCTTTTTGGCGGCTGCCCAGATGGTCCTAATTTCGTCCGCCGATAGCGTCCGCTCTTTGCGCCGCTCCGCTCCGGGTCGCTCAACCAGGGTTGTCGGCACGGCATCCACCACGCCGCGCCGGAGCGCCCAATTGAACATTGCGCGGACCGCAGCCAGCACCCGGTTGGCCGCAATCGGCCCGCCCGGTATGTGCCGCCGTTTGCCATCCTCGCCCTTCACGGTGCTCCCTTGCTCGGCAACCTCGTCCAGCAATTCGGTCACGTCGCGCCGGGTGATGCTTTTTATCGGCCGTTTGCCCCAACGCGGCAGAACGTGCAGGTCGAAGTTGCGCTGGGTTTCGACCACGTAGCGCGGCGCGCGGCCTTTGGCTTGTAGGTGCCGCTTCACAAAATCCGCCACCACGCCGGCCACGGTGTCCGGCTGGATGGCCGCTTCTGTCTTCACCGCGGCCTTTGCCTCGCCAGGGTCTTTGCCGGTTTCCAGCAACGCCAGGGCATCGCCGGCCTTCTTACGCGCGCCGGCCAACCCCAACGCAGGATAGCTGGGTTCAAACGTCAGCCGCTTCAGCTTCCCGCCGTGCCGGTAGAACAGCACCCATGTCTTGCTGCCCTCCGGCCGCCGATCAGTTGCGGCAGCGATGCGCAGCGCAAAGCCGGGCAACGTCACGTCGAAATACTCCGCCCGCCCGGTGGCGGGAGGCTTGAGCCGCTGCAATGCGGCATCGGTCATTTTGATCTTTGGCAAATCTGGTGATCTTCCGGGGTAACACTGGGGTAACAGATTAGCCCGGTTATGGCCTGTTTTCAAATGTTATTAATTCGGCATAACATCGCCGTAAAAAGAAGCTTTAACAGTAGCTTGATATGCTATTTGGCATTGGCCTTGTTAAACCCGGTTATCCATTGTCACCAGATTCCTAATCTGGGGGCCGTGGGTTCGAATCCCGCCGGGGACACCATTATCGCCCGCGTTATATCCGCCGCAGCGGCAGCCACCAGGCGAAGAGCATGGCGGTGGAGGTGAAGCAGGCGATGGTCATGAAGGCGGCGCGGAAGGCGGTGCCGATTTCGGCCTGGATGGCCTGTTGTTGTGGGGCGGAGAGGCCGGCGAGCACCTGGGGGCCTTGCCGCACCAGGCTGGCGAAGAGGTCGGCGGTTTGTGGGTCTTGCGCGGCGAGGGTGGCGAACAGCACGGCGCCGACCAGGGCGGTGCCGATGGAGGCGCCGACGGAGCGGGAGAATTGCACCGATGCGGCCGCGGCGCCGAAGAAGCCGGGCCCGGCGGCGGTTTGCACCGTGAGCTGGACCACCGGCATTGCCGTGCCGGTGGCGACCGAGGCGAGGCCGAGCATGACGATGAGGGTGGGCAGCGAGAGGTAGGGCGCGAAGGCGGCGAGCGAGAGCAGCAGGCCGGCGCTGACCGCGAGGCCGATGGAGGGCAGGATGGCGGTGCGCCCGGTGGCGCCGATGATTTTGCCGCTAAGCAGCGCCCCGGTGGCCACGCCGACGGTGGAGGGCAGCAGCATCCAGCCGGATTGCGCGGTGGTGCTGTGGCGCACCACTTGCAGATACATCGGCAGGAAGGTGACCATGGCGACGGTTTGCCCGGCGACGCAGGCGGCCAGGGCGTCGGTGCGCCAGATATCCGGCTTGCGGAACAAGGCCACGGGCAGCAGCGGCATGGGGGACCGTTTCTCCTGCCAGATCAGCGCCAGCAGCGACAGCACCGACAGCGCCAGCAGGCCGAGCATGCTGGGCAAGGCTTGCACGTCAAAATGCTGCGCCCGTTCCATGGCCAGCAGCACCGGGGCGATGCAGCCGGCGAAGAACAGGGTGCCGAGTGCATCAAAATGGAAGGCGCCGCCGACATGCGGGCGCACCGGCAGGCGCATCAGCAGGCCGGCCGCGAGCAGGCCGAGCGGCAGGTTGACCAGGAACACCGCCTGCCAGCCAAAGGCCTGGGTGAGCCAGCCACCGGCGACCGGGCCGAAGGTGGCGGCGGAGGCGTACATGGCGGCGAGGTAGCCCTGGTATTGCGCCCGTTCCCGGGGTGGCACGGACCCGGCGATCAGCGCCTGCGACAAGGTCATCAACCCCGCACCGCCGACGCCTTGCAGCAGCCGGGCGGCGGAGAGGGTGATGAGCGAGCCGGCGATGGCGCAGAGCAGTGAGGCGAACATGAACACGGCGAGCGCAACGAAGATCATGCGCTTGCGGCCCAGCGCATCGCCCAGGCGGCCGCAGACCGGGGCGGCGATGGTGTTGGCGAGCAGGTAGGAGACGACGACCCAGGAGACGCGTTCCACATCGCCCAGCGTGCTCGCCATGGCCGGCAGGGCGGTGGAGACGATGGTCTGGTCTAACGCTGCCAGGAACATGGGCAGCATGATGGTGGGGAAGACCACCAGAAAGGCGGAGCGCGGGGCGGCTGGGGAATCACTGGGCATGCCGCAAGCTAGGGGACGGGTCGGGGTTGGAACAGAAACCGGGCTGGGACGCTGGCATGCGGACTGGCGCCGGGCGACGGCTATGGCAAACTCCGCCGTAACGCCCACATCGCATGGCCCGCAGGACCCCGACACCGCATGACCCGGACGCTGAAAACCGCCATTGGCCGCACGCCGTTTACCGAGCCGCTGTTTCGCGGGGTGGTGACCTCGCCCGAGGTGACGCTGGATCTGGTGCCGTTCCCGACCATTCATCGGGCGTTCGCGCCGATGGTGCGCAGCCTGGCGTTTGAGGTCTCCGAACTGGCGATTGCCACGTATTTGCAGGCGCGGGCGGTGGGGAAGCCGATTGTGCTGCTGCCGGTGGTGCTGGCGGCGCGGTATCAGGAGGCGGCGTTGCTGTGCCTGAAATCCTCCGCGTTGCGCGGGCCGGAGGACCTGGCCGGGCGGCGGGTGGGGGTGCGGAGTTATAGCCAGACCACGGGGGTGTGGCTGCGCGGGGTGCTGGAGGATGCGCACGGGGTGCGGCCGCAGGATATCGCCTGGACGACGTTCGAGGGCGCGCATGTGGTGGAGTGCCAGGACCCGCCTTGGGTGCAAAGGGCGGAGGAGGGGGCGGAGCTGATGGCGCTGCTGCGGGCGGGCGCGCTGGATGCGGTGATTGTGGGCAATGATGTGCCGGCGGGGGCGGATTTGCGCCCGGTGTTCGCGGACCCGGTGGCGGCGGGGCAGGCGTTTTTCGCGCGGCACGGATTTGTGCCGGTGAACCATGTGCTGACGATCCGGCAGGAAATTGCCGCGCGCGAGCCGGAAACGGTGGCGGCGCTGCTGCGGCTGTTCGGGCGGCTGGAGGCGGTGGGGCCGGTGGCGGCGGTGGGGGAGGAAGCGTTGGCGCCGGCGTTGCGGGTGGCGATGCGGTATTGTTTGTCGCAGGGGTTGGTGGAAAAGGGAGGGGTTTAG
>CAITOL010000025.1 GCA_903893975.1 uncultured Rhodospirillales bacterium
CACGCATTGAACAGACAATCGGCAAACTTAAGCGCTTCAAACGCGTCGCCATGCGCTGCGAGAAGACCGACGTCAGTTACTCAGCCATCATCAGTTTTGCATGCGGGCTGATGCTGGTTAAATCCGTCCACACGGCCTAGTGCTGGTGGATCTGAAAATGCATTTTTTGCTATTATTGATCAAAATGGAAATACGATCACGCCTGGAACCATAATTAATCAAACCGCGCCAAGTGTATATTGGGATAATCCGATTACGCGCTTCGTGAATATGGGACAGTTGTCAAACGGAAATATCGTTTTCGAATATCAACGGACCGACAATGCAACAACGGAGTTCCGCATCTGGTCGACCACAACCAATTCGTGGTTGACGGATGAAGCGCCTGTAGGTGCTGTCTCCGAAGCTAGTCTTGCGATCGGCAATGATGGCACCTTCATGATCGCGTACTCGACCGCTGTTTACAGTGGTGGAAATTATACCGAGCACGAGACTTATAAAATTTATAATAGTGGCGGGTCGCTGATAACCGCCAATGATTATTTCCAAGGAGACTACGATCAGAACAACTGGCTGCAGGCCATAGCCAACCCGGCTGGCGGCTATCTGGTCATGGTCCAGCACGGCAACGGCGAGGTCATCGGCGACTTCGTCAGCTCAGCTGGGGTGATGAACCCGACCGAATGGCGTAACATGCCCGGGTTCGCTGCACCGATTTATACACCGGGCGCGCAAGGCTTCGCGATTCTGACGTATAATGATGCCGTGGCGAGCGCCGGGAGTGCATTTGCCGATTATAATACGTTCATCGCCAACAAAACTCCTTATGCCCACTTCATCGCCACGCAATCCGCTGAGCTCAATTTTTATAATACCTACGGCACATTCGTCACGAAGACGGCAACCGATGCCGGTTATGTGAATGAGCTTTATTATACAACACAAGGCGGCGGCGTGTCGTTCGACTACAATCATTCCGTTTCGCCATCATATCAGCTCTTCAGTGGGTACAGCCGTGGCGCGGGCGTCGTTAAAACTGATTATACCGCGAACAACGTATCCGAAGGCCTGACCTTACAGGCATTTGATATGCCGGGCGCACCGACGGTGAATGGCATTACCTGCGCGGTGGGCTCGCCGGTGGTGACCCATGGCGGCACGGTTACGTTCGCGGTTGCTTTCAGCATGCCGGTCACCGGGGTGACGGCCGCCGCGTTCTCCCTGTCCGGCACGGATGCGGTTGGCAGCATCGGCACCCCCAGCACTGCGGATGGCGGCACCACCTGGCTGGTGCAGGTCAGTGGCGTGTCCGGCAACGGAACCTTGCGGCTCGACCTGACGAGCATCACCGGCATTGTTGATGGCAACAACGTCCCGATGCTCGGCGGCTTCACTGGCGGCCAGAGTTTCGCCATCGACAACACGGCCCCGGTCATTGCCAATTTGAATGGTGATACTCCCGGTTTTGTAATTGGTGGCACGGCGGCGCTGCTGGATACCGGCACCGCCGCCAGCATTGTGGAGGCCAATATCAACGCCGGCGGCACCCTGACCGCGAGCCTGGCCAATGTGATCGCGGGTGAAGATCTGCTGGGCCTCAAGACCACCATTGGCGGCATCACGGTTGCCACCGCAGCGGGTGTTGTCACCATTTCTGACGCAGGAACCGCCATCGGCAGCTATACCAGCGCCAGCGGCAGCGCCGGCAACCCGCTGATTATCACCCTCAGCAGCGGTGATACCGCCACCCAGGTGGCCGATCTGCTGCACGCCTTGACCTATACCGACACCAACCCGAACGCGACCGTTGCCACCCGCACGGTCAACGTTACGTTGGCGGACGTGGTGGGCAACACCTCCACGACCGCCGCCATTTCCATCACCGAGGATATTCGCCCCACCCTCACCACCACCGGCACCGCCGCTGCGACCCAAGGCGGTGCGGCGGCGGTGATCGATAGCGGCGTCGCCATCAACGCGGCCACCCCGCACTGGAATGGCGGCAAATTGGTGGTGCAGATCACCGGCAATGCCGATGCGGCCCACGACACGCTGAGCCTGCCCGGCAGCAATCCTGGCGGCAGCGGCATTTGGCTCAGCGGCACCAATCTCATGGCCGGTGCGACCCAAATTGGCACTGCCAGCGCGGCCAGCGTTGCCGGCGGCGGCGCCTGGACCTTAACCTTCAACGGCACCGCTGCCACCGCCGACGTGCAAGCCGTGGCCGATGCCGTGCGCCTGGCCATTGCCGCCAATGGCGCAGTGGTGAACCGGACTGTCACCTACACCGCCACGGATGCGATCGGCGGCACTGCCAGCGCGACCGATCAGGTGAGTGTGGCGATGGCGCCGGTCACCTCGATCAACCTGTTGAACCAGGAAATCGCCATCGCCAACGCGGTGACCAGCCCGGGTACGGTGAACATCACCCTCAGCGGCACGGTTGCGCTCAACGGCACCTCCATCACCAGCATTAACCTGCATTCCGGGGTAGTGCTCAATGTGGTGGGCAATGGGGCGACGCTGAACGGCGCCAACGCCCAAGCTGGGTTTGTGGTGCAGGCCGGATCGGTTTCGTTCCAAAACATGACCATCGCCAACATGAAGGCGCAAGGCGGCAACGGCAACGGCCTGGGGGGCGGTGGCGCCGGCCTCGGCGGCGGCCTGTTCGTGGGCGCGGATACCGCCGGCAATGTCGGCAATGTCACGCTGACCAACGTCACCTTCAGCGGCGATGCGGCGCAGGGGGGTAACGGGTCTGGCAGCGGGTCGACCGGCGCTGGTGGCACGGACAATGCTGGCAGTGCGGGCAATTTTGGGGCCGGCGGCAGCGGCGGCAGCAGCGCGCTGTTTGCCAATACAACCGGCGGCAATGGCGGCTTCGGCGGCGGTGGTGGCGGCGGCTATGATGCGGCGCTTAATTTCGGCGGCGGTGGCTCGGGCGGCTTTGGCGCTGGCAATGGCTCGGGCGCGTATACCTCTGGCTTCCTCGGCACCACCTGGAACACCGGCACGGGCGGCGGCGGCCTGGGCGCGGGTGCGGATGTGTTCGTGCAGCAGGGTGCCAGCATCACCATTGCCGGCACCTCCAACCTCGGCGCCGGCACGGTCGCCGGTGGCTCGGGTGCCAATGGCGGGCAGGGCTTGGGGTCCGGCATTTTCATGCAGGGCACCAACAGCCTGACGCTGGCACCGGGTGCGGGCGGCACCGAAATCGTGGCCGGCGTGATCGCCGACCAGGCTGGGGCGGGCGGCGCAGCCTCGCTGGTGGTCAACGGGGCCGGCACGCTGAAACTTACGGGCGCCAACACCTATACCGGCGGCACCACGCTGCAAGCCGGCACGTTGGAAATCGCCAGCGGCGCAGCGGTGGGCTCGGGTGCCATCACCTTCACCGCCGCATCCTCGCTTCGGCTAGACGCTACCCTGACCGGCACCAGCAACAGTTTTGCTACCAAACTGATTAATTTCGGTGATTCCGAAACGATCGACCTGCGCGGCCTGACCTTCGCCACCGGGGCCACGGCGGTGCTGACCAGCGGCACGTTGCTCACCGTCACCTCGGGCAGCACGAGCGAGAAACTCACCCTGACGACGCCAGGGAACAGCTTCTTCAAAGTCATCAACGATGGCAACGGCGGCAGCCAGGTCACTACCGTGCCGTTGACGGTCTCCGCAGCGCTGGTGACCGATAGCGGCGCCTCCACGACCGATCGCATCACGAACAATCTCGCCATGACCGGCACCGTTCTGGCGGGCAGCCTGGTCGTTGCCGGCGCCAAGGTCAAAATCGCTGACGGTGCCAATGTGCTGTCCACCGTGACCGCCAACGCCCAGGGGGTGTGGAACTACACGCCAACCGGTTTGGCGCAAGGCGCGCATAGTCTGACCGTGACCGCGCTCGATGATGCCGCCCTGCCCACGACAACGCTGAACGTCACCTATCTTACCACCGCAACGCCGGTCAGCCTGCAACTGGGGAACGCGGATCTACCCGATCTCTTCCGCGATGTGGTTGTATTCAATAGCGCCACCGGCGGAAGCTTTCCGTATGGCAGCCTGATCACAGATGCGTCCGGCAACCTGTTCGGTACCACGTTCCTTGGCGGCACCAACAGCAATGGCACGGTGTTTGAAATTGCCAATCAAAGCGGGGTTTATGCGAGCACAGCCACCGTGCTGGCGAATTTCAACGCCAGTCTTAATGGTAATATGTCGCGCGCAGGCCTGTTGATCGATGCCAGCGGCAACTTATTTGGCACCGCCGGTTCAGGTGGCAGCGGCGGCAATAGCGGTACCGTCTTCGAATTGGTGAATAACAATGGGACCTATGCGAGCACGCCTACGGTCGTCTACAATTTCCCTGATCGGAGCGCGACCGGATACTTCCCCCTAAGTGGTCTGATTGCCGATGCTGCCGGGGATCTGTTCGGTATGGCCGAACGCGGCGGTCCCGGCCAGTATGGGACCGTCTTTGAATTCGCCAAAACACTCGGACAATACGCGTCGACCCCGACCATTCTGGCCAGCTTTAATGGCAGCAATGGTGCCTACCCTTCCGGCAGCCTGCTCATGGATGCGCAGGGGAATTTGTTTGGCACCGCCGCATCAAAAGGCCTGAATAACGTAGGCAATGTGTTCGAAATCCAGCACAGCGCTGGTGGTTATGCGAGCACGCCGACGATTTTGGTGAGCTTTAGCGGCGCCAACGGATCGTCACCGCAGGCTGGTTTAATCGCTGATGCCAACGGGGATTTATTTGGCACGACGCAAACCGGCGGTTCCAGCAATGCGGGAACGGTGTTCGAGATTCTGCACGATGCAGGCGGCTACGCGAGCACCCCGACGGTGTTGGTGAATTTCAACTCTGCCACTGGCATTTTGCCGTTGGGCGATTTGTATGCCGACGCGAACGGCAACCTGTTCGGCACCACGTTTGGGGGTGGGGCGAACGACAATGGCACGGTGTTTGAGATCCGCAAGATCGGCAGCAGCTATGCCAGCACGCCGACCGTCGTGGCGAATTTCACGAGTGCGAATGGCGCGAACCCTCGCGGCGGCCTGATCGCCGACGCCACCGGCGTGCTGCTCGGCACCGCTTCGGGCGGCGGGCCAACCGGCGCCGGGGCGGTCTTTAGCCTGACGCAAAACACCGACAGCCCGGCATTAACCGGCACAGCGGCGCCGAATGCGACGGTATCGCTGACCGAGGGCACAGTGGCGCTGGGGACCGCCACCGCGGACGCCAACGGCGTCTGGAGTTTCACCCCCACCGCTTTGTCGGCCGGCCTGCACACCGTCGTCGCCCGCAGCACGGATGTGGCCGGCAATGTCGCGGCGAGCACGCTGCAATTCAACTACACCGTCCCCGCGCCCACGGTGACCTCGATCACCCGCCACGTCGCGGGTGCGTTGAGTGCGGCCTCGACCGATAGTTTCGATGTGGTGTTCAGCAGCGCCGTCACCGGGGTGACGGCTTCAGCCTTCAGCCTGGCCACCACTGGCAGCGTGGTCGGCAATATTGGCACCATTACCGGGTCTGGCAGCAGCTACACCGTGGCGGTCACCGGCGTGTCCGGTAGCGGCGGCTTGCGCTTGAACCAGTCGGCGGCCGGGGCGGTGGTCAACGCCAGCGGCGTGGCGCTGTCGGGCACGCATACCGCCGACCAAAGCTACACCGTGGACACCAACGCCCCCACCGTCACCGGGGTCACGCTGGACAAAGCCGCCTACAAGCTCGGCGATACCGTGACCGCAACCGTCACCACCGATGCCTATGACGGCCACGGCGCTTATACGCTGGCGCCCGGCAGCACGGTGGACGGCATGGCGCTGACCGGCTGGAGCTACAGCACCGCCAGCCATAGCGGCACCGCCAGCTTCACCGTCACCAGCGCCAGCACCGAGGTGGTCGCCAGCCAGGTCGCGGCCCCCGTGCAGGTGGTCGATGCCGCCGGCAATACCAGCGCCGCCTATACCGCGCCGTTCGCCAACACCACCATCGACAGCCACGCCCCAACCGCCCTGGCGCTGTCGGTCGCCACGGTGGCGAACGCGGCCGGCACGGTGGTGGGCACGCTGCTGCCAACCGATGCCACGGCCAATGACAGCTTCACCTACGCGCTGGTCACCGATGCCACCACCCCGGCCAACAGCGCCGATAACAGCAAGTTCGTGCTGGCAGGCGCCACGCTGAGCGTGGGCGGCACCGCCATCGCCGCCGGCACCGATCATGTGGAGATCCAGGTCACCGATGTCGGTGGCAACAGCTTCACGCAGGCGCTGAACATCACCGTGCTGAACCAGCCGGTGGCGACGGGCATTGCCCGGGTCGGCACGGCGTTGACCAACGCGGCCAGCGATCGCTTCACCGTCAGCTTCAGTGTCGCCGTCAATGGCGTGGCAGCCAGCAACTTCAGCCTGGCCGGCACCGACGGCACCGGCCTGATCGGCACGCCCACCAGCAGCGACGGCATCACCTGGGCCGTGCCGGTCACCGGGGTGAGTGGCAATGGCACCTTGGGGCTGAACCTGTCCTCGGTCACCGGCATCACCGCCGTGGCCGGCGGGCAAACGCTGGCCGGAACCTTGGTGGGGCCGCTCTACACCGTCGATACCACCGCCCCCGTCGTCACCACGGTCACGCTGGACAAATCCGCCTATAAGCTCGGCGATACCGTGACCGCCACCATCACCACCGATGCCTATGACGGCAACGGCGCCTACACGCTGGCGCCCGGCAGCACGGTGGACGGCATGGCGCTGACCGGCTGGAGCTACAGCACCGCCAGCCATAGCGGCACCGCCAGCTTCACCGTCACCAGTGCCAGCCCCGAGATGGTCGCCGGCCTGGTCGCAGTGTCCGTGCAGGTGGTCGATGCCGCCGGCAATACCAGCGCCGCCGCGACCGCGCCGGTCGCCAGCACCACCATCGACACCCACGCCCCGACGGCGCTGGCGCTGTCGTCCAACGCCACCTCCATCGTCGCCAACAGCATCGTCGGCACCCTCAGCCCCACCGACGCCACGCCGAATGACAGCTTCACCTACGCCCTGGTGGCCGATGGCGCGGCCAGTGCCGATAACGGCAAGTTCGTGCTCACCAGCAACACGCTCAGTGTCGGCGGCAGCAATCTGCTTGCCGGGGCCGAGCATGTCGCGGTGCAGGTCACCGACGCCGGCGGCAACAGCTTCCTGCAAGACCTGACGATCACCGCCGTCACCGGGCCCACGGTGCTGTCCATCAGCCGTGGCGGCGCGGCGGCGCTGACCAATGCCAGCAGCGAGAGCTTTACCGTCAGCTTCAGCGCCGCCGTGGCCGGGGTGGCGGCCGGCAACTTCGCCCTCACCGGCAGCGATGGCACCGGCACGATCGGCACGCCGACCAGCGGTGATGGCGGCCTCACCTGGGTGGTGCCGGTCACGGCGGTCAGCGGCAACGGCACGCTGGGCCTGAACCTGGCCACACCGGCCGGGATCAGCGCGGTCAGCAACGGCTACGCGCTCAGCGCCGGCCGCACTGGCGACGAGGCCTATATCGTCGATACCGTCGCACCGGTGGTTACCGGCGTCACGCTGGACAACGCCGTCTACAAACTCGGCGATACCGTGACGGCCACGATTAGCACCAGCACCTATGACGGCTACGGCCCGTATACGCTGGCCGCTGGCAGCAGCATCGATGGCATGACGTTGACCGGCTGGAGCTACAACGCTGGCACCTCAACCGGCACGGCGCAGTTCGTGGTCACCGCCAGCAGCACCGAGGTGATTGCCGGCAACGTCGCCACCGCGATCCAGGTGACCAACGCCGCCAATAACACCAGCGCCGCCTACACCACGGCCGTTGCCAGCACCACGATCGACAGCCACGCCCCGACCGCGCTGGCGCTGTCCTCGCTGCGCCTGGCAACGGCGGCCAACGCCGTGGTCGGCACGCTCAGCCCCACCGATGCCACATCGGGGGACAGCTTCACCTATGCGCTGGTAGCCGATGCCAGCACGCCGGCCAACAGCGCCGACAATGCCAGCTTCGTGCTAACCGGCGCCATGCTCAGCGTCGGCAGCACCGCGCTGGCGGCGGGCACGGATCATGTGGAGATCCAGGTCACCGATGCCGGCGGCAACAGCTTCACCCAGGCCTTCAGCCTGACGGCGGTGGCCGCCCCCACGGTGGTGGCGATCAACCGCGGCGGCGCGGCGCTGACCCGTGCGGCCAGCGACAGCTTCACCGTCAGCTTCAGCGCGGCGGTCACCGGGGTCAGCGCCGGCAACTTCGCGCTCGCCGGCACCGATGGCACCGGGGTGGTGGGCACGCCCACCAGCAGCGACGGCATCACCTGGACGGTGCCGGTCACCGGGGTTGCCGGCAATGGCACGCTGGCGCTGAACCTGACCTCCACCAGCGGCATCGCGCTGGCCGGGGGCGGGCTGGCGCTGGCCCTGGCCGGCACGCATCCCGGCGATCAGGCCTATACGGTCGATACCACCGCGCCGGTCATTACCGGGGTGACGCTGGATAAATCCGTCTACAAACTCGGCGACACCGTGACCGCCAGCATCAGCCTGAGCCAGGATGACGGCAACGGCGCCTACACGCTGGCCACCGGCAGCACGGTGGACGGCATGACGCTGACCGGCTGGAGCTACAACGCGGCCACCGCCACCGGCACCGCCAGCTTCGTGGTGACCAGCGCCAGCACCGAGGTGATCGCCGGCGCCGTGGCCAGCCATGTGCAAGTGGCCGATGCGGCGGGCAATATCAGCCGGCTCGCCAGCCTGCCGATCCCCGCGACCACCATCGACAGCCACGCCCCGACGGCGTTGAGCCTGTCCGCCAGCACCGTCGGCAGCCCAGCCGGCACGCTGGTGGGCACGCTGAGCCCGACCGATGCCACACCGGGGGACAGCTTCACCTATGCCCTGGTCGCCAATGGTGCCGCCAGTGCGGACAATGCCAGCTTCCTGCTCTCGGGCAACACGCTGCTGGTGGGGTCTACCGGGCTCCTCGCCGGCACCGCCTACCATGTCGCGGTGCAGGTGACCGATGCCGGCGGCAACAGCTTCATCCAGGCCTATACCCTGCTGGCGGCCAGCCCGCTGCCGTCGCCGGTCATCGCCGGGCTGACAATCCTGACCGATAGCGGCACCTCGCAGACCGATGGGCTGACCAACATCACCGCCCCGATCGTGATGGGCACCGCGCAGGCGGGGGCGCAGCTCAACGTGTTCGTCAATGCGGTTTATGTCGGCAACACCTTGATCGACCGCAACGGCAACTGGATCTACAAGCTGCCGACCCAGGCGCAGGGAACCCAGGTGGTCACGGTGCAATGTGCCGATGCCAGCGGCCATGTCAGCGCGCTCTCCGCCGGCTACGCGGTCACGATCGACACCTCGGCGCCGGCCATACCGGTCATCACCGGGCTGAGCAGCGGCTTCGATAGCGGCCTGTCGGCGAGCGATGGCATCACCAACGTCACCACACCCGTGCTGACCGGCACGGCGGAGGCTGGCAGCACGGTGGCGATCTCGGCCGGGGGCGGAGTGGCCAGCGGCAGCACGGTGGCGGATGCGTCCGGGCATTGGAGCTTCGCCGTCACCTCATCGTTCAGCGATGGCAGCTACAGCTTCACCGCGCTGGCGAGCGATGCCGCGGGCAATGCCAGCCGGAGTTCCACCCCGTATGGCGTGGTGATCGACACCAAAGCCCCGATGCTGCGGATGGTGCTGGCGCGTGACACGGGAAGTTCGGCCACCGACAAAATCACCAGCAACCCGACACTCGCCGGCACCGGCGATGCCAATGCGCTGGTCACCTTGACCAAAGGCACCACGGTGCTGGGCACCACCACGGCCAACGCGACTGGCGCCTGGAGCTTCACCCCCAGCACCGGCCTTGTGCAGGGCGCCAATACGCTCACGGCAAGTGAGACAGATGCGGCCGGGAACACCGGCAGTTCCAGTCTCACCTTCACCTATGACACCCAACCTGCGACCGGTCTGGTGGCGACGGCGACCGCCGTCGGGGTGCAAGGCAGCGCCGGCCTGAATGCCACCACGCTGGGCACGCTGACCGAGACCGGCGGCCCGGCAAACGACAGCTACAGCACCACACTCGCCGCCGGGTCCTCGGCGGGGCTGGCGCTGTCCGGCGCGGGGGTGCTGTCCACCACCGGGCTGGCCGGTGCGGCGGGCGGGGCGGTCTACACCGCCAACGTAGCGGTCACGGATACGACCAGCGGGGTCAGCGCCGCGCTGGGCCCGGTGGATGTGGTGGTCGGCAGCGCCGGGGCGGACAGCATCAGCCTGAGCACGCTGGGGCTGGCGGCCAGCACCCCGGCCTTCATCTATGGCCTCGCCGGGGCGGACGTGATCGATGCAACCGGCATGACCAGCTCCTTCACCTTCATCGGTGGCGCCGGCGCGGATACCATGACCGGCGGGGCGGGGGCCAACATCTACACCTACGCCGCCGCCACGGAGTCGACCGCCAGCGCGATGGACATCATCACCAACTTCGGCGCCCAGGACAGCCTCGACCTGACCGCCATCACCGGCCTGAGCAGCCCCACCGCCCTCGGCAACGCCACCACCCTGGCCAGCCGCAGCGTCGGCTGGCAGACCAGCGGCGGCAACACCTTCGTCTACGTCAACACCACCGGCGGCACCGCCACCCTCGCGGCGGCCGCCATGAAAATCGAACTGCTGGGAACCCCAAACCTCACCGCCGCAAACTTCCACCTGTAACCGGCTATGCAACCACGCCGCGGGGGTGGACAAGCCGTCCACCCCACGGTGTGATTGACCGACGCGGTGCTGTGAGGGCCCTGTCAGGCGTGGTTGGCAGGCGGGTTCGGTAAAGAAGGTGATTCGCCCGTCGACCCCACGTTGCGCGGCGGGCGGCGGCCTGACCTTGCTTAGCTATTCAGCCCTACCCCATCGCCCCAAGGCCACGCCAGACCCGAACGGCTTGCACGGTTTCGGCGACATCGTGCACGCGGAGCATGGAGGCGCCGTGCAGGGTGGCAAACAA
Organism: uncultured Rhodospirillales bacterium; assembly: GCA_903893975.1. Lineage (GTDB taxonomy): Bacteria > Pseudomonadota > Alphaproteobacteria > Acetobacterales > Acetobacteraceae > CAITOL01. The sequence goes on from CAITOL010000025.1 coordinate 11,036, forward strand.
AGCGGCGGCGATGGAGCCGGGGGCGGTTTTTGCGGGGTTGGGCTCGCCCGAGAGCAGGCCAATGAAGCCTTTGCGGGAGACGCCGACGACGATCGGGTGGCCGAGGCGTTTGAGGGTGTCGAGCTTGGGCAGCAGTGCCAGGTTTTCGGCTTTGCCTTTGGCGAAGCCGATGCCGGGATCGACGGCGATACGGCTGGGGGCGATGCCGGCGGCGACGGCGAAGGCGATGCGTTCGGCGAGTTCGCGCGTTACGTCCTCGGCGATGTCGCCGTAGGTTTTATGCTGGCCCATGGTGGCCGGGGTGCCGCGCATGTGCATCAGGATGACCTGGCAATCGGCAGCAGCCAGCACGCTGGCGGCAACAGGGTCGTGGCGGAGGGCGGAGATGTCGTTGACGATGCGGGCGCCGGCGCGCAGCGCGGCGCGCATGGTGCTGGCGTTGCGGGTATCGACGGAGATGATGGCGCCGGATGAAGCCAGGGCGTGGATCACCGGCAGGATGCGGGCTTGTTCGGCGTCGGGTGCGGTGGGGGCGGCGCCGGGGCGGGTGGTTTCACCGCCGATGTCCAGCAGGTCGGCGCCATCGGCCAGCAGTTTGTGGCCGTGGGCGATGGCGGCGGCGGGGTCGAGGTATCTGCCGCCGTCGCTAAAGCTGTCAGGGGTGACGTTCAGCACCCCCATCACCAGCGGGCGATGGGGGGGAAGGCCTGGCCAGTCGGTCATGCTTTAGCCCGGTTGCGGCGCGGCCCCCAGGCCACCGGCCGGTGGCGGCACCGGACGGCCGGATTGCGGCACGGATGAGCGGCGGCTGTCGGCGGCGGGTTCATCGACGACGCGCTTGACGACTTTTTCGCCACGCAGAACGCCGCGGATTTCGTCACCCGAGAGGCTTTCGTGTTCCAGCAGGTTCTGCGCGATGGCGTGCAACTGGTCGATCTGCTCGGTCAGGATGCGGTGGGCGCTGCGATAGGCGTTGTCGATGATACCTTTGATTTCGCCGTCGATATCGCGGGCGGTGGCTTCGGAGACGTTCTTGTGCTGGGTAACGGAGTGGCCGAGGAACACTTCCTGGCCGTTATCGCCATAGGCGATCATGCCGAGTTTCTCGCTCATGCCCCATTCGGTGACCATGCGGCGGGCCTGATCGGTGGCCATTTTGATGTCGCCCGAGGCGCCGTTGGAGACGTTGTTGGCACCGAAGATAATTTCCTCCGCCGCGCGGCCGCCCATGGCCATGGTCAGTTCGGCGAGGCATTTGGCTTTGGATTTGGAGTAGCGGTCGCCTTCCGGCAGGCTCATCACCATGCCCAAAGCGCGGCCGCGCGGGATGATGGTGGCCTTGTGCACCGGGTCGCATTCCGGCTCGTTCATCGCGCAGAGCGCATGGCCGGCTTCGTGATAGGCGGTCATTTTCTTTTCCGCATCGGACATGACGAGGGAGCGGCGTTCGGCGCCCATCATCACCTTGTCTTTGGCGGCTTCGAATTCGAACATCGCCACTACGCGCTTGCCCATGCGGGCGGCGAGCAAGGCGGCTTCGTTGACCAGGTTGGCGAGGTCGGCGCCGGAGAAGCCGGGGGTGCCGCGGGCGATCACCTTCGGATCGACGTCAGACGCTAGCGGCACTTTGCGCATGTGGACGCGGAGGATTTTCTCCCGCCCGTTCACGTCCGGGTTCGGCACCACCACCTGACGGTCGAACCGGCCGGGGCGCAGCAAAGCGGGGTCTAGCACATCCGGGCGGTTGGTGGCGGCGATCAGGATGACGCCTTCGTTGCTTTCGAAGCCGTCCATTTCAACCAGCATCTGGTTGAGGGTTTGTTCGCGTTCATCGTTACCGCCGCCGAGGCCGGCGCCGCGATGACGGCCGACAGCGTCGATTTCGTCGATGAAGATGATGCACGGCGCGTTTTTCTTGCCTTGCTCGAACATGTCGCGCACGCGGGAGGCGCCGACGCCGACGAACATTTCCACGAAATCCGAGCCGGAAATAGTGAAGAACGGCACGTTGGCTTCGCCAGCGATGGCGCGGGCGAGCAGGGTTTTGCCGGTGCCGGGCGGGCCGACGAGCAGCACGCCTTTAGGGATTTTGCCGCCGAGGCGCTGGAATTTCTGCGGGTCTTTCAGGAAGTCCACGATTTCCTGCAATTCCTGCTTGGCTTCATCGATGCCGGCGACGTCGTCAAACGTGACGCGGCCTTGCTTTTCGGTCAACAGGCGGGCGCGGGATTTGCCGAAGCCCATGGCGCGGCCGCCGCCGCCCTGCATCTGGCGCATGAAGAACACCCAGACGCCGATCAGCAGCAGCATCGGGAACCAGGACAGCACGTAATGCAGCAGCGGATTGACGTCGCTTTCTTCCGGCTTGGCGATCACTTGCACGCCCTTATCGGTCAGGCGGCTGACCAGCGACGGGTCTTCTGGGGTGTAGGTCTGGAACGGGCGGCCATCGCTGAGGGTGCCGGTGACGGTGCGGCCTTGGATGACGACGCTGCGGACGCGGCCGCCATTGACCTCGCCGATGAAGTCCGAATAGGCGACCTGCGTGGAGGGCGTGCGGCTGCTGCCGGGCTGAAAGAGGTTGAACAGCACCACCAGAAGCAGGGCGATCACCACCCAGAGTGCGAGATTACGGCCGAAATTGCTCATTTCTGTCTATTGTCCCTGGCAGGCTGGCGCCCACCTGTCCTCTCGCTATGGCGGCCAAAGGCGTGCGCGCCCGGCCATCCCATTTGGTTGCCGCCATCATGCCAGCATCTTGGCCTGAAACACAATTACAACGGCGTAGGCTAACATAGTGCGTCCGGGCGCGGTTCGCACCCCCCACCGGCATATTCTGCGCATGGCGATGGTTTCAGCCTGGTTGCGCGCCGTGTGTGGCCGGGTTGGGCGGGGTGAAGGCGATGGGGGCCCTGGCGTCGAGATGCGGCACCGCGATCACCTGTCCGGCGCGGCGGAGGCACGGCAGCGTGGCGAGAATGGCGGCGGGCAATGCGGTGGCGTGGCGGTAGTGCCGGGCGTCGGCGCCGAGCGCGCTGAGCGTTGCGCCGGCGGGCAGTGGCTGGCCGAGGCGGAAGCGGCGGTCCCAGAGTGGGGCGGTGTCGGGCGGGGCCATGGCGGCGGCTTCGCGCACCAGTAGCCACGTGCCGGGCGGGCCGAGGCGGCCGGCGGGCAGCAGGCGGACGCCGGCCAGGGTGGCCGGGCGCGGCTCGGCGGCCAAAGCGGCAACGGCGGCGGGTGCGGGCGGATAGAGCGCGGCGCCGAGCATGTGCAGCAGGGCTTGCAGCGCGGCGGGTAGGATCGGGCCGGGGGTGAGCAGCGCGTAGCCAAGCGGTGAGAGGGTGGCGCGCGTGGCCAGGGTGGCGGCCACCGCCTGCGCCTGTTGCTCGCGCCGGGCCTGACGCTGGGCGGCAAGCGCGACCAAAGCGCGGGTGGCCGGGCCGCGCCCATCGGCATCGCGGCGCAGCGCGCGCAGCCGGGCGCGTTGCCAGAGCGGGTTGTGGTTGGACGGGTCTTCCACCCAGTCCCAGCCGGCCGCGCGCAAGGTGGCGCGCAAGTCGGCGGGCGGCATGGCGAGCAGCGGGCGCAGGAGCAGCAGGTCTTCGGTGACCACCAGCGGCGCCATGCCGGCCAGCCCGGCTTCGCGGCTGCCGGCCAACTGGCGCATGGCCAGGGTTTCCGCCTGATCGGCGGCGTGGTGGCCGAGCAGCAGGTGCAAAATCCCCTCCGCCCGGCAGCATGCCGCGAGGATGGCATAGCGGGCGTTGCGGGCGCGGGCGGCGAGGCCGGGCCCAGGGGTGAGGCAGGTGAGGGTGAGGATGCGGGCGGAGATGCCGTGTTCGGCCAGCCGGGCCGCGGTCAGGGCGGCTTCAGCCGCCGAGGCGGCGCGCAGGCCGTGATCGACGATGAGCGCCAGCACGGTGCCGGACTGGCGGCGGGCCCAGCGATCGGCGAGCCACGCCAGCGCCATGCTATCGGCGCCGCCGGAGACCGCGACGGCCAGATGCGGCGCAGGGCCGAACGGGCCGAGGCGGGTGAGTGCGGCCGCGAAAGCGGGCTCAATCCCCTCCCCGGCCGGCGCGCTCAGTGGCAGGCGGCCTTGCTGCGGGCACCGGCGATGCTGTCTTTCAGGTCGGCGCGCGGGGTGGGGAATTCGGCGCGCAGCTTGTCCAGCGTGGCGCAGGCGGCGCGCTTTTCATTCAGCGCGGTCAGTGAATTGGCCAGGCCGACCAGCGCATCCTGGGCATGCGCGCCGGTGCGGCTTTTGTTGTAGGTGTCGTCATAGGCGACGGCGGCGCCCTGGAAGTCTTTCTTGCCGGCTTGCGCCTGGGCGAGCAGGAACTGGCCATCATAGGCGCGCGGCGATTTGGGGAAGGCCAGCACTTCCTTGGCCGCAGCCTCGGCGGCGGAATAGTCGCGGCGGGCCAGCGCGGCGTTGCCTTCCTGCATGGCCAGTTCCGGGGTGCGGCGCGCGGTGGACGGGGCGGCGGCGGTCGGGACGGCGGCGGTGCTGGCCGGGGCGTTCAGCGGTTTGGCCGATTGCAGGTTGGCCGCCGGGGCGGCGGCCGGCGCCGCGGCCGGGGCGTTACCGAGCTTGAAGTTCAGATCATCGAGGTCTTTCTTCAGGTCGTCGCCCTGGCGCTGGCGGGCGTTATCGACTTCGTCCACCCGGCCTTGCAGGCGGCGGACCTGATCTTCCAGCTGGGCGATGCGATCGAGCAGGGCGGCGCTGATATCGCCGTTGCCGCTGTTCGACGCCACCGGGGCCGGGGCGTTGCGGTTGCTGCCGAGGGTGGAACTGCCGCCACGGCTGATCTGGTCGCGCAGGCCCATGACGTCGCGGCGCAATTCAGCGATCTGGTTTTGCAGTTGGATGGCTTCCCGACTGTCGAGCTGCGCCTGGGCCGGGACGGCGGCGAGGCTGAGGAGGACGGCACAGGCGGCGAGGAAGGTGCGGGTCATGATCTGCATCCCTGGATGATAGCGCAACGGCGTACAAAGAAAAACCGGCAGCCCTGAGGCTGCCGGTTTCTTATTCGCAAAAAGCCGCAAGCGTGTCGGCGGGCTGAGGTTAACCAGCCAGCCGACGCCGCATTACTTCACCGAGGTGATGGCGTTGCGGTTCTGCGCCCAAGCCTGCTCGTTCGAGCCGAGCGCGACCGGACGGTCCTTGCCATAGCTGATGGTGGAGATGCGCGAAGCGGCAACGCCCTTGGCGACGAGATAGTCGCGCGAGGCCTTGGCGCGGCGGTTGCCGAGGGCGATGTTGTATTCAGACGTGCCACGCTCGTCGCAGTTGCCGGCAACCTGGACGTTGTTCTTCGCCCACTTGGCGAGCCAAGCGGCTTGACGGTCGAGGGTCGCCTTGCCTTCGGCCTTCAGGGCGGACTTGTCGAGGTCGTAGAACACGCGATCGCCGACATTGGCGACCAGGTCTTCCTGGCTGCCCGGCACCGGGCCCGAGGTCACGCCGGTCGGCGCGGTGGTGGCGGCGGTCTTGTCGTCGGAGGAGCATGCCGCCAGCAGCGCAACGGCGGCTAAGGCGCCAACAATTTTGATGTTCATGACAGTTGGGTCCCTGAGAGTAGGATGCAGCGGTTGATGCCCCAGTCGGCGATTAAGCCAGCGGGCGATTAAGGTGGAAAACGAAGAACGACGAGCGCGAGGAAAATTCCTCGCGGTCACCGCGTTTCGTCATCACAACAGCCGCTTAACGCCGGACACCGTGCGGGGTCAAGCCTGCTGTATCTCGGAAGACACATATCATCCATGTTTATGTGTCTTTTGCGCCAAACGTGACATTTCTGCCCGATTTGAGCGGCGTTTCGCACCGTTATTGCCCCAGCGGTGACCAGGCGGCGTCGCCGGCATCGGTCGGAGTCGGCACCAGGCGTTCGTTGAAGCCGGTGATGTCGATGGTGACCAGCTTGGAGGTATGGCCCCGGCCGCGCGCATCCACGGCGCCGGTTTCGCGGGTGAACATGATCACCCGGCCATTGGGCGCGAAGGTTGGGCCTTCGCAGAAGAAGCTTTCCGACAGGATGCGTTCGCCGGTGCCATCGGGACGCATGACGCCGATGGCGAAGGCGCTGGCGTTGAAGCTGGTATAGGCGATCAGATCGCCGCGCGGCGACCAGACCGGGGTGCCGTAGCGGCGGCCGGCGCCGAAGCTGATGCGCTTGATGCCACCGCCGCCGGCATCCATCACATAGAGCTGCTGGTCGCCGCCGCGATCGGAGTTGAAGACGATCTGGCTGCCATCGGGCGAGTAGCAGGGCGAGACGTCGATGGCGCCGCCCGGGTCGGTCAGCCGGCGCACGCCGCCGCCGTTCAGCCCGACCGAGTCGATTTCCGAGCCGCTGCCACGGGTTTGCGCCATGACCACCGAATTGCCATCCGGGTGGAAGCGCGGCGAGAGGGTGATATCCTCAAAATTGCCCAGCAACTGCTGGCGCCCGTTGGCGAGGTCGAACACGTAGACCCGTGGGCGGTTGTTGACGTAGCTCATGAAGGTGATCTTGTCCTGCGTCGGGTGGAAACGCGGGGAGTTCACCAGGAAGCTGCCATCGGTGAGGAAGCGATTGTTCTCGCCATCCTGATCCATCACCGCCAGCCGCTTAACGGTGCGGTCGCGCGGGCCGGACATGGCGATGTAGACGATGCGGGTGTCGAAATAGCCCTTCTCGCCCAGCATACGCTCGTAGATCACGTCGCTCATGATATGGGCGATGCGGCGCCAGTTGGACAAGGTGGCGGTGTAGGCGGTGCCTTGGATCTGGGCGCCTTGCAGCACATCCCACAGGCGGAATTCCACCCGGACCTTGTCGCCGCCCTGGCTATCGACCTTGCCGGTGACCAGCGCCTGCGCGCCGACGGCCTTCCAGTTGGGGAAGTTGGGCGCATCGCCGCCGCCGGCATTGATGAAGGCCGCCGGGTCGATGGTGCGGAACAGGCCGCTGCGCGAGAGGTTGTTGGTGATGACCTTGGCGATATCCGCCGCCAGCCGCGCCGCATCGCCGCCGCCGGCGACGAAGGTGGGGATGGCGATGGGGATCGGCTCATTGCGCGCCCGGTCCACGGTGATTTCCGCCGTGCCGCCTTTGGCGGCCTGGCCGTTGGCCAGCATGGGCAGCGTGATCAGGCCGGCCGAGCCTGCCAGCAGGCCGCGACGGCCGAGGCGGAAGGTGAGCGCGGGCAGCGGAGACTGGTCGATCCCGGTCATCGGGCGAGCGGTGAATTGTCGCGTCATCGTATAACCTGCTCTCAGGGTTTGAAGCGGAAGGTCAGTGTACCGCGTTTCCCCAGATCCGTCTTGGGGATTGGCAGATTGGCGCAGCGCGGATCGCGCACGGCGCGCATGGCACGCTCGGCGAAGGCGCGGAAGCGGGGGTCGCTCAGCCGGCCACGATCCGCATCCCCCACATCGGCGATGCGGGCGGTGCCGGTCTCATCGAAGGTGACCACCAGTTGGACCGACTGCTTGTCGATATCCAGCGCGCCGGAATCCTTGGTCCAGCATTCGCGCACATGGTCGCCGATGGCGCCGGACTGGGTGGCGTTGAGGCTGGCGGTGATGTCGCCATCGCGGGTGCCGCCGACGGTGGGGGCGGTGGCGGCGGCCGGGTTGGGCCGGGCGGTGGGCGGCTTGTTCTGCCGCTGCATGGCGCGCAGCCGTTCCAGGGTGTTGTCCACCTCCTTGCTATCCGGCGCCGGGTTCTTGGTCGGGTTCGGCTGCGAGGTCACGCTTGGCGGCGCCGGCGGTGGGGGCACCG
>CAITOL010000026.1 GCA_903893975.1 uncultured Rhodospirillales bacterium
CCTTGGTGACCGTGGGCCGGGGTGAGGGAAAGCTCTGATACTCGTGCGGCCTCAGGCGGTGCTTGAGGATGATGCAGCGGTTCAGCACCCGGTTGCGGAAGAAGGGGTTTTCCTGAAGTTCGACGTCATCGGGAAATTTGCGGTGGACGGACAGCAGATTGAGCACGCGCGCTGTGGAGGCGGAATTCTCCAGGGCGGTCAGTCGGCGAAGGCCTCGGTCAGCTTCCATGAAGTCGTGCGCGCCTGAGAGGGTTCGGGAGAATGGCAATAGGCGCCCGCGATCCCCCCACCCCTGGCAGATCCGGCTCGATTCCTAAGGGCGACCAATAGGGTAAAGGGCGCGTTTACGATAAGGCCCGACGGTGTCGCACCCGGATGTCGCAGGTGGAGTTGAGAGTCGGATTCAGGCATAGGCCGGCCCCGCCCAGTTTTTAGAAGAACAGCTTCCTGAGGCTCAGGCTGATGGCCCGGCCGGTGGGGTCCAGATAGGCCGGCTGGTAGCTGAGCGGGGTCTGGCCATTGGCGTCCACCACTCGGATGCGCTGGTCGAACAGGTTGGTGAGATTAAGGGTGAGGCGCGTTCCGCGCAGCCAGGGATGCTTGGCCACCACGCTCCTCATGGCCCCGGCGTTGGCGAAAAAGCGCAGATTGACGGTGGCCAGGTCGGAAAAGGTCAGGTTGCCCAGAGTCGATGCCGCGCCGCTCTGCACCGTCGTGCCGCTCAGCCAGTTGGCGCTCATCCGCACGCCAAGGTTGTTGTAGGTGTAGCCGGCCTGCATCTCGACCTGCTGCTGCGGCTGGCCGCCGTTGGCGCCCGACGCGGCGCCGTTCAGATAGTCCAGCAGGGGGCCGCCGGGGCGCACCAGCATCTGATCGTTGAAATACAGGGTGTGGTAGAAGGCCAGCTGCAACTGGCCCTGCGCCGGACCCTGGCCTGGCCCGCCTCCGGGCCCGCCGCCGGCGCCGCCAAAGCCGCCACGGCCGCCTCCACCACCGCCGCGTCCTCCTCCTCCTCCTACGCCACCGCCAAAGCCGCCTGCGCGGCCGCCACCGGGGCCGGCGGTTGGGCGGCCGCGACACGGGCGGCTTGCGCGGCGGCTTCGGCCTGGGCGGCTTCCAGCGCCTGCCGCTTCAATGCCGCCGGGGCCGGGGCTTCCGGCGCCGGGGCCAGGGTTTCGGTGCCCGGCTTTTCGTTCGCGCTCAGCACTTCGTCGCCGGTTTCCATCGCCATGCCGCCGGCTTTATCCGGCTTGACCCGCAGCGGCCGGCTATCGGCTTCCACCACCGGCACGCCGCTGCCGCCGTGGCGCGAGGTGGAGAGGCTGGAGGCCGCGACGATGCCGACCAGCACCACGGCGATGCCGCCTGCGACATAGGCCATTTTGCGCGGGTTGGAGGTGCTGGCATCGGTGCGGCGCGGCACCCGGAAGTTGGCATTGACCCCACCGATATCCATCGACGCGCCCGACGTGGCGCTGGCGAAACGGCCTTGGCCAATATTCAGCTCTTCACGCACAGCATAGCTCCTGCTTTTAGCGCATCTCCTCCACCGGAGTTACGCCCATGACTGCCAGACCGGAGCGAATGACGATGGCTGTCGCCTCCACCAGCGCGACCTTGGCCAAGGTTTCCACCTTGTGGTCGGCCTGGAGAAATCGCAGTGCAGCATCGTCGCGGCCCCGGTTCCACAGCATATGAAAGTCGGCCGCTAAATCATAGAGGAAAAACGCGATTCGATGCGGCTCGCGTGCCAGCGCCGCGCTCTCCAGCACCCGCGGCCACCCGGCGAGGCGGCGGATGAGGGTCAGTTCCGCCTCGTGCCCGAGGCTGTCGAGCGACGTGGTCTGCAATGCGCTGGCCGAAATCGTTTCTGCGCCGAACATGTCCGCGGCAGCACGCAGCACGCTGCGGCAGCGGGCATGGGCGTATTGCACGTAGAACACCGGATTTTCCCGTGTCTGGGCAACGGCTTGCGCGATATCGAACTCCATCTGCGCGTCCGATTTACGCGTCAGCATGGTGAAGCGCACCGCATCGCGGCCGACTTCATCGAGCAGGTCGCGCAAAGTAATGAAGGTGCCGGCGCGCTTGGACATGCGCACCGGTTCGCCGTCCTTCAGCACATGCACGATCTGGCACAGCACCACATCGAGCCGCGCATCGGCGCCGAGCGCTTTCACCGCGGCCTGCATCCGCGCGACGTAGCCGCCATGGTCGGCGCCCCAAACGTCGATCATGTCCTGCGCGCCACGGGCGACCTTGTCGGCGTGGTAGGCGATGTCGTTGGCAAAATAGGTGTTGCTGCCATCGGATTTGCGCAGCGGCCGGTCCACGTCGTCGCCAAATTCGGTGGCGCGGAACAGGGTTTGCGGCCGGGCTTCCCAGTCATCCGGCAGCTTGCCTTTCGGCGGCTCCAGCGTGCCTTCGTAGATCAGGCCCTTGTCCTGCAACTGGGTAATGGTGGCTTCCGCCGCCCCGGCCTGCACCAGGGCGCGTTCGGAGCTGAACACATCGAAGGTCACGCCGAGCTGGGCCAGATCCTCGCGGATGGAGGCCATCATCATCGCCAGCGCGGTTTCCTGCACCGTGCTGAACCAGAGCGCGGTGTCCGCCACGCCGCGATCGGCGCTGGCCAGCGCGGCGCCGTGGCTGGCGGCCAGTGCCTCCCCGACCGGGATCAGATATTCACCGCGATATTGCAGGCCGCCGGGCACCAGGGCGGAGAAGTCTTCCTCGGTCAGCGCAGTGCCGATGGTTTGCAGGTAGCGCCAGTAGGCGGCCCAGGCCAAAGCCGCGACCTGATTGCCGGCGTCGTTGATGTAATATTCCTTGGTGACGGCATACCCGGCGCGCGACAGCAGATTGGCCAGCGCATCGCCCACCACCGCGCCGCGACAATGGCCGATATGCATCGGCCCGGTCGGGTTGGCGGAGACGTATTCGACGTTGACCCGGCGCTGCTGGCCAGCAGCGCTATCGCCGAACGCCTCCCCCGCATGCAGGATTGCCGGCAGTTCGGCACGCCAGGTGGCCGGGTACAGCCGCAGATTGACGAAGCCGGGGCCGGCCGGGCTGGCTTCCGCCACCGCCGCATCGGCCGCGAGCAGGGCCGAGAGTTCGGCGGCAATGTCCTGCGGCTTGCGGCGGGCATGCTTGGCGGCGAGCAAGGCGGCGTTGGTGGCCATGTCGCCATGCGCCGGATCGCGCGTCGGCGTGACCTCCACCCGGGCGGCGATGTCGCCCGGCAGGTCGGCCACCACGGTGTGCAGGGCGGCGAGCACGCGCGTCCGCAGATCAGCGAAGATGTTATGCGTCATATCGGTTGGGTACCTGTCAGCCTGAAACAGAGATATCGGTCAGCCGCAAATGCTCGTCCATTGCGTAGCGGTCGGTCATGCCGGCGATGTAGTCCACCACCACGCCGGCGGTGCGTTTGGCATCCGCCCCGCCACCGGCCCGCTTGCCCCAGTCATCCGGCAGCAGGCTGGGGTTGGCGTGCAGAATGGCGAACATCTCGCCAGTGGTGCGCCGGGCTTTGTGGTGCATGCGCGCCTGGCGCCAATGGCGGTACATGCGGGCGTAGAGGAATTCCTTGATCACCCGGTTCGCCTCGGCCAGCGGGTCGCTGAAGGCGATGACCGGGGCGGTGTGCAGGCGGATGGCATCGGCATCGCGCGGCGCCAGGGCGGCGATCCGGCGGTGGCTTTCGGCCACCACGTCGGTGATCAGCGCGTTGATCACCCGTCGGTTCATTTCATGCCGCAGGCGGGGGATGGGCACATCAAAGCTGGCATGGCGGGCGGCGGTCAGCGCCTCCCCCACCACCGGCAGATGGGCGATATCGCCGAAGCCGAACAGCCCGGCGCGCAGCCCGTCATCAAGGTCGTGGCTGTGATAGGCGATATCATCCGCAAGTGCTGCCACCTGCGCCTCGGCCGAGGCATGGGTGTGCAGTTCCAGCGGGTGCAGCGCGTCATATTCCAGGAAATAGGCGCTGGGCCGGTGCAGCGGGCCGTTATGCTTGGCCAGGCCCTCCAGCGTTTCCCAGGTCAGGTTCAGCCCGTCAAAGGCGGCGTAGCGGGCTTCCATATGGGTAACCACGCGCAGGCTCTGCGCGTTATGGTCGAACCCGCCATAGGGCTTCATGGCGATGGCCAGCGCATCTTCCCCGGCATGGCCGAAGGGCGGATGGCCGAGGTCATGCGCCAAGGCCAGCGCCTCGGTCAGGTCTTCATCAAGCTGCAATTCGCGGGCGATGGAGCGGGCGATCTGCGCCACTTCGATGCTGTGGGTCAGGCGGGTGCGATAGAAATCACCCTCGTGATTGACGAAAACCTGGGTTTTATATTGCAACTTGCGGAAGGCGGAGCTGTGAATGATGCGGTCCCGGTCGCGCTGCCAGGGGCTGCGCGTGGGCGATTCCGGTTCCGGATACAGCCTGCCGCGCGAGGTTTCCGCGCGGACAGCCCACGGCGCATGAAGGCTGGGTGCGTGTTGCATGACGGTGCTGGGATACACGCTGCACGCCCGCCCTTCAATGTTTGCCGCAGCGCGCCTATATTGCGTGCATGCCCAATGACATTGCCCCCCCCTTCCGCCTGACCGACCGTGCCGCCGCCCGTATCGCCGCGATTGTGGCGGCCGAGGGTGGCAACCACGCCCTGCGCGTGGCGGTGTTGGCCGGCGGATGCAGCGGCTTTCAGTATAAGTTCGAACTCGACGGCAACCGCGCCGAGGATGACGTGGTAATTGCCGAAGGGGCGGCTCAGGTGTTCATCGACCCGGCGAGCCTGGACCTGCTGGCCGGCGCGGAGCTGGATTACACCGACAGCCTGATGGGCAGCCATTTCGCGGTGAAAAACCCCAATGCCAGCTCCGCCTGCGGCTGCGGCACCAGCTTTTCCGTCGATTAACCCGGTGCGCATCGCCACCTGGAATGTGAATTCCATCCGCCAGCGCGCCGAGCATGTGCGGGACTGGCTGGGCCGGGTGCAGCCGGATGTGCTGCTGTTGCAGGAACTGAAATGCGAAGAGGCGGCCTTCCCCGCCGCCGGCTTCACCGAACTTGGCTACAGCGCCGCCGTGGTCGGGCAGAAGGCCTATAACGGTGTGGCCGCCCTCGCCCGGGTGCCAGTTGAGGTGGTGCACCGCAAGCTGCCCGGCCTGCCGGAGGATGACGCGCAGGCGCGCTACATTGAACTGCGCGCGGGTGCACTGACGATCATCGGCATTTACCTGCCCAACGGCAATTCCGGCGGCGAGGCCGGCTACGCCTATAAGCTCGCCTGGATGGAGGCGCTGGCCGCGCGGGTGCAGGCGCTGCTGGACGATGATGCCGATGTGGTGCTGACCGGCGACTTCAACGTGGCGCCCGAGGATGTGGACTACGCCAAGGGCGCGCTGTCAGCCGATGATGCGCTGGTGCGGCCGGAAACCCGGGCGCGGTATCGCCGGCTGTTGTGGCTGGGCATGACCGATGCGCTGCGGGCGTTGGTGCCGGAAGGCCCGGTCTACACCTTCTGGGACTACCAATCCGCCGCCTGGCAGCGCAATAGCGGGCTGCGGATCGACCATTTCCTGCTCTCACCGCGCGTGGCGGAGCGGCTGGCCGGCTGCCGGCCGGATAAGGACGAGCGCGGCAAGATGCAGCCATCCGACCATGTGCCGGTGGTGCTGGACCTGGCCGGTTAGCCCAGCAGATCCAGCGCGGTTGCCAGCGGCACCGGCGCGTCATCAAGCAAGGCGGCCGCCATCGCCTCCCCTGCCCCGCTGAGGGCGAACGGGTCGGGCGTGTGCAGCCGGTGCTCGACCACCAGTTTCGATAGCAGCAGCCGCCGTGCATCGCCGTTGGCGGCGTGGATCTGCACACCCTCCCACGCCAGGGTAACGGCGCTGGCGACGTGGTAAAGCGTGCTGGTGGCGCGGCGGGCATCGGCTTCCTGCGCGGCATCGGCGGCGACGGCGCGGGCGAAGGCGACGGCTTTGTCCACCAGGCCGCGCAGGCGTTCGGCCCAGGCGGCCGGCACGTCATCGAGCTTGGCGTGCAGTTCGGCGAGCAAGGCGGCCTCCGCGCCATGGCGGCCGACGGCGCGGGTCAGCGCATCGAGTGCGACGATATTGCCGGTGCCTTCCCAGATTGAGCCGAGATGCGCATCGCGCAGCAGGCGGGCGTTGACGAATTCCTCGACATAGCCAATGCCGCCGCGGAACTCCAAGGCATCGCCACAGAGTTTGCGGGCATCGCGGGTGGAGCGGAATTTCAGCACCGGGGTGAGGATGCGCAGCAAGGTCGCCGCATCCTGGCTGCCGGCCTCGGCGCGGTCCAACGCGGCGGCGGTGGCGAAGCAGAGCGAGAGAGCCTGCTCCATCGGCAGCAGCATTTTCAGCAACTGGCGACGGGCCAAAGGCAGGTCGATGATGCGTTTGCCGAACACCACGCGGCCATTGGCCACCGTGAAGGCATCATGCAGCGCCCGGCGCATCAGGGCGGTGGATTTCACCCCGTTGGACAGGCGCGACCAGTTGACCATTTCCGCCATCTGCACGAAGCCGCGATCCAGCCGGCCGATCGGGTAGGCAATGGCGCCGTCGAACTTGATCTCGCCGGACGCCATCGAGCGGGTGCCGAGCTTATCCTTCAACCGGACGATGCGGTAATGGTTCGGGCTGCCATCGTCGAGGAAGCGCGGCATCAGAAACAGGCCGACGCCGCGGGTGCCGGGGCCGGCGCCTTCTGGCCGGGCGAGCAGCGTGACGACTGGGGCATCGGCGTTGGAGCAGAACCATTTTTCGCCGTAGAGGCGGAAATGCTCGCCCTCCGCCACCGCGCGGGTGGTGAGGCGGCCGACATCGGAGCCGCCTTCCTTCTCGGTCATGAACTGCGCGCCTTGGGTGAGCTTGCCCATGTCGGTCTGCGTCAGCCCATCGAGGTATTTCGCCTTCAATTCGTCGCCGCCGTAGCGTGACAGCAGCATCGCCGCGCCATCGGTGACGTTGATCGGGCAGCCCAGGCCGAATTCGGCCTGGTTGAACAGATAGGTGAAGGCGTGTTTGGCGGCGGCGGGATAGGTGTCCGGCCAGCCGAGAATGCCCTTGCGGTGCGACATGGCGTGAATGCCGAAGGTGCCGAACGCGGCGTGCTCAAGTTCCCGATAGGCCGGATGGTATTCGATGTGCTGGATGTCGCGGCCGAATTTGTCGCGATGCACCAGCACCGGGGTATGGCGGTCGCTGATGCGGGCGCATTCATCCAGCCGGCCGCCGGCCAGCTCGCCGAGCCGGTCCAGATGCGGGTGCAGATGCGCTACCAGATCGGCTGGCAGGTAGAGCCCGAGCAGGTCGCGCAGCGCGCGGTCGTTGCGGTAGAAATTCTGGCCGGTGGTGTCCGGGGCAATCGCGGTCATTGCGGGCGCTTTTTGATGAGGTAACGTTGTTTGCCGTCCAGCACCAAGGCGCCGTGCTGGTTGTGCACGGTGCTGGCGAGGCCAATGACGCCGGTGGAGCGGTTGGGGGCGATTTCGCTCACCTCCAAGGCGCCGTAGAGCGTATCGCCGACGTAGACCGGGGCGAGAAAGCGGCTGGATTGGTCCAGGAAGCCGAGCAGGCTGTCCTCGACCATGAAGGGGAACATGCCCGCGCCGGCGGCGGTCTGGATCAGCACCTGATAGCCATGCGCCAGCATATGCGGCATGCCACGGGCGCGGCAGAATTCGATGTCGTAGTGGATCGGGTGATTGTCGCCGCTGGCGGCCTGAAAGGCGAGGAACAGGGCCTCCGTCATCGTGCGGCTGGGCAGCAGGAAGCGCTCACCGAGGGTGAAATCCTCGAACCAGCGTTGGGCTGCCAGCCGATGTTGACTGGGGTCAAACACCATGTTTCTGCGCCCGGCGCGCGGCGGCTTCGGTGAGGAAGTGGCCGAGGGCCTGCTTGGGTTCATCGGTGTCGAATGCGGAGGCGAAGCAATCGATGCCGGCGGCGATGGCTTCTGCCAGCGGTAGTTTTTCCCAGCGGCGGATCAGGGCTTTCTGCAGCCGCACCGCGCGCGGGGTGCTGGTGAGCAGCTTGGCCAGCCAGTCCTCCAGCGCCGCGTCCAAGTCTGGCTGCGGCACGACCTTTTCCACCAGCCGGACCTCCAGCGCCCGTTGGGCGGAGAAGTTTTCGCCCAGCAACAGCATTTCCCGCGTGTTGCCCCAGCCGACCAGGCCGGGCAGCAATGCGGCTTCCACCACGCTGGGAATGCCGAGTTTGACCTCCGGCATGCCGAACGTGGCGGCATCGCCGGCCAGGCGCAGGTCGCAGGCGGCGGCCAGTTCCATGCCGGCGCCGAAGCAGAAGCCCTGCACCACGGCGATCACCGGCACCGGGCAGGTGCGCACGGCGTCGCAGCATTGATGCACGCGGGTGATGAAGGCGCGCGCCTGGGCCGGGGTTTCAATCGCGCCCATCTCGCCGATATCGGCGCCGCCGACGAAACTGCGCGGGCCGGCGCCGGTCAGCACAACGGCGCGCAAGGCGTCATCCTCAGCGAGGGTGGCGAACACGGCGACGAACTGCTCCATCAGCGCGGAGTTCATCGCGTTCAGCTTGCGCGGATTGTTGATCGTTACGCGGGCGACGCGGCCATCCGGTCGGTCCTCCACCGCGCAGAGTACCAGGGCGTCGTCGGTCATCGCGGGGCGTCCTCAGTCAGGATGAAGTCTCGCATCAGGTCGAATGCGGCCTGGCCGGCATCGGCCGTCACGCCATGGCCGCATTGGGCGAAGCGTTCGAACCGCACCAAAGCGGGGGGCAGGCTGGCGGCGATGACCTCGGAAAACGCGATCGGGGTGATCGGGTCGGCATCCCCGGCCATCACCAGGGTTGGGCAGGCGATGCGGGCCAGATCGGCGCGAAAGTCCATGGTGTCGGTTTTAAAGACCATGGCCACCGCATCGTGCTGCACGCTGCGCAGGCGGCTATCGGGGTCTGGATTGGGCCTGGTGTTATACAGCGGATGGCACAGGCGGATGTATTCGCGGCGGATTTCCGGGGTTGGGCGCAGCCAGCGCGCTTCGGCTAGCGCCCGGGCCTCGGCACCGCCAATGCGCTCAAAGGCCGCGAATACCGCTGGCAGGTCCATGCGGGCGGCGGTGCTGCATAGCACCAGCTTGGCCGGGTGGTCCGGATGGCGGGTGGCATAGGATTGCGCCACGAAACCGCCAAAGGACACGCCGTAGACAATAGGTTTCACAATGCCGAGCGCGTCGCAGAAGGCGCGCACGTCGTCGCCCCATTGCGCCAAGGTCCAATGCGCGGGATCGCCGTACTCGCTGCGCCCGTTGCCGCGATGGTCGAGGTAGATGATCTGGCAAATATCCGCGAGGGCGGAGAACGCCGGCTTGAAGGCAGAATGGTCGAAGCCCGGCCCGCCATGCAGCAGCACCAAAGTTGGCTTTTGCCGCATGGTTGGGCCGTCGGGTACCAGACCGGCGCCCTCGACATCAAAATACAGTCGGGCGCCGTTGACGCTGATGTGCATCTTACGTTTTCACTCCCAGGCCGCGCATAAACCGGTCGCGCAGTTGCGGCGGGTCGCGTTCGGTCTGGCCGAAGGGCTTTTGTTCGTCGGTACGCACGCCGACCAGGAACGGGCCGGGTTCGGCCAGGGCCTGGTCCATCAGTGCCTCGAAATGCGCTTCATCGGTGGCCCAGGCGGCCTGCGCCAGCCCGGCGCCGCGGGCGATGGCGACCACATCGGTGCCCAGGCCGGTGGCAGTCGGCTGGCCGCCGGTGATCTGGTAGATGCCATTATCCATGATGACGATGGCGAGGTTGCGCACCTTCTGGTGCGCGACGGTGGCGAGGCTGCCGAGTTGCATCAGGATGGAGCCGTCGCCTTCCAGCGCGAACACTTTTCGGTCAGGCTGCGCCAGCGCCACACCCATGGCGATCGGCACCGCGAGCCCCATACTGCCGAGCATGTAGAAATTCTGCGGCCGGCGGCCGGAGGCCCACAAATCCCAGTTGGTGTGGCCAATGCCGCCGATCACCGCCTCGTCATGCTGCAATTTGGCGACAAGGCGCTTGGTGATGTCGAACCGGCCCATCACTTTGGCCTGGTCGCGGGTGGTGGCGGCGTTGATCATGGCGCTTTCCCCCCGGTGAGCAACGGCGACAAAATCAGGCAGGCCGGTTGCTGGGTGGTGACCGCCTGACGGATGGTGCGGTCGAGGATGAAGTCCGCTTCATCGAGCCGGGTCATCGTATGGTGCTCCATGCCCATTGCATCCAGCACTGGGCGCATGGTGCGGGCCACCGTGGCCTGGCCGACATTGAATTCGCCCAGCGTGCCGCGTTCCGAAACCATCATCAGCACCGGGATCTGATACGGCAGCGCCAGCGAGGCGATGGCGTTGGGCAGGGTGGCGAAGCCGGAGGTCTGCATCAGCACGATGCCGCGCATGCCGCCCATCCAGGCACCGGCGACGATACCAAGGGCTTCTTCTTCCCGCGCGGTGACGAAGGCGTTGAAGTAGGAATCGGCGTGGATGGCTTTAATCAGCGGGTTGAGCACGTTGTCCGGCACGTAGGTGACCAGTTTCACCTCGTTCCGCTTCAGCACGTCGCGGACAATTTCCCACCAGGTGGTCATGGGCGCAGTTCCGGGATCACCCAGAGCGGCTCCTGCCCACGCGCGACGCGCTGGACGTTGTCGAAGGCGTTGCGGAAGCGTTTGGCGCGGTTTTCAAACGTCGGGCCGGCCAGATGCGGGGTGAGGATGACGTTTTCCATGCTGAACAGCGGATTGTCGGCCGGGGGCGGTTCCTTGTCGAACACATCAAGCCCGGCGCCGGCGATCTGGCCATCCTGCAGCGCCTGGATCAGCGCCGCTTCATCCACCACCGGGCCACGGCAGGTGTTGATCAGATAGGCGTGGTTTTGCATCAGCCCCAGTTCGCGGGTGCTGATCATGTGCCGGGTGCTGGGCAGCAACGGCACGTGCAGCGACACCAGATCGGAGGTCGCCAGCACTTCATCGAGCAGGCGGAAGCGGGCGCCGATCGCGTCCTCCCCCTCCTCGTTCAGGCGGGCGACGTCGTAATACTGCACCCGCATGCCGAAAGCCTGCGCCAGGCGCGCCACCTTCTTGCCGATGGTGCCGAGGCCGACAATGCCGAGCATTTTGCCCTGCACTTCGTAGACATGCTTGTCCTGCCAGTCATTGCCGCGCCAGATGCCAGTTGCCACGGAGTTGTGCTGCCAGATCAGCCGGCGGCTGACCGCGAGCATCAGCATCAGCGCGTGTTCGGCCACCGCCACCGAGTTGGCGCCGCCATTATTGGCAATCGGCACACCGGCGCGGCGCGCGGCTTCGATATCGCAGCGGTCGTAGCCGGCGCTGAGCAGTTGGATCAGCTTGAGCTTCGGGGCGGCCTGGAAAAACGCATCGTTCATCGCCGGATCGCCGAAGCCGACGAGGTATTCGGCCTCCGCCAGCGCGGCGGTGGTCTCGGGCGTGCCGAGTTTGCCTTCGATCAGTTCGAATCCCGCGGGCACCATTTCCGGCGCGATTTTACGGTCGGCATCGCCGAGGGGGGCATAGACGATTTTGGGTGCCATGTGGGTGTTCCTCCGAATGTGGCCGCAGAGTAGCCGCGTCCTACCGCCCCTGGAAGGCGGGCTTGCGTTTTTCCATGAAGGCGCGGCGGCCTTCGATATAATCGGCGCTGGCGAAGCAGGTTTCGACCACCTGATCACACAGCGCCTGATCCATTGCCTGTGGGCCTTTGACGATTTCGCCGACGCAGATTTTCACCGCCTTGACCGTCAGCGGCGCGTTTTCCGCGATCATGCCGGCCATGGCGCGGACAGTGGCTTCCAGCGCCTCGACCGGCACCACGCGGTTCACCAACCCCATGCGGGTGGCTTCTTCGGCGGTGAACTGGCGGGCGGTGTAGAAGATTTCCTTGGCGAATGATGGGCCGACCAGGTCGATCAGTACCTTGATCCCGTCCGCGCCATAGCCAAGGCCGAGCTTGGCAGCCGGAATCGCGAAGGTGGCGTTGGCGCTGGCCACCCGCAGATCGGTGCCGATGGCGATGCCCATGCCGCCGCCGATGCAGAAGCCCTCGATCATCGCGATGGTCGGTTTGGTGGTCTGCTTCAGCCGGCGCTGCGCTTCGCCGGAGACAGCTTCATAGGCAACGACCTGCGCTGGCGTGGCGCGCACCCGTTCAAACTCGGAGATATCGGCGCCGGAGACGAAAGCCTGCCCGCCAGTGCCGCGCAGCACGATCACCCGCACCGACGGATCGGCTTCCAGCGCATCCATGATGGTGGGAATGGCCTGCCACATCTCCAGGCTGACCGCGTTGCGGCGTTCCGGGTGGTTGAAGATCACCCAGCCAATGCCGCCTTCAATCGCACCGATCATCTTGGCCGTGGGCAAGGGAATGGTCTGCATGGGCGAATATCCTCTGGCGGGCGTTAAACCGGGGCCGGCACGGTGCGGGTGACGAATTCGGCCGGGCTGGTCACTTCCAGCATTTCCACATCCGCGCTGTGCCGCACTTCGCGGTGGCGCACGCGCGATGGCTGGTAGACCGAGGAGCCGGCTTCCAGCCGCACGAAGCCGAGATCTTCATACTCAAACTCGACCCAGCCTTTCAGCACGTAGACGAACTGAAAATCCAGTTCATGCACATGCCATTCCGGCTTTGCCCCCTCCCTGGCCACGCCACGGATGACATGGGCGCCCATTTTGCCGCCGGTGGCCTCGGGGATGCCCAGATGGCGATATTCGAAGAACGCGCGCAGCCCGCCGTCGAACGTATCGGTTGCGGCGTGATGGACCACGGTTTTGCCCATGAATTTTCCCCCCTGATGGTGCGTCGGCGCTGTCTACGCGGCGGTTTTCTCCGCCTTGAAGTCTTTGATGTCGCGGAAGGTCAGGCTCGGGTTCAGCTCCACCGTCCGCCGCAGCATGAAGGAGGAGGTGGCGAGGAAGACCGGGTCGCCGTCCACATCATCGGCCATAGCGGAGCGGTTAGCGGCGGCGAACCGGTCCAGCGCCGCGCGGTCGCCGCTGATCCAGCGGGCGAGCGAGTACGGGGTTTCCTCGAAGCCGATTTTCACCCCGTATTCGGCGGCCATGCGGGCGAGCAGCACGTCGAGTTGCAGGCTACCGACCACGCCGACCATGGGCGGCGCGCCATCCTGCGGGCGGAACAACTGCACCACGCCTTCTTCGGCCAGTTCCTGCAACGCCTGGCGCAGCTTTTTCGCCTTCATCGCATCATCCAGCCGGACGCGGCGCAGGATTTCCGGGGCGAAATACGGCACGCCGATGAAGTTGATGTCCTCGGACTCGCTCAACGTATCGCCAATGCGCAAAGTGCCGTGGTTGGGGATGCCGACCACGTCGCCGGCGAAGGCTTCTTCCGCCAGCTGGCGGTCGCGGGCGAAGAAGAATTGCGGGGCGTGCAGCGGGATGGTTTTGCCGGTGCGCACCTGCTTCAGCTTCATGCCGCGCACCAGCCGGCCGGAGCAGATCCGGGCGAAGGCGATGCGGTCGCGGTGGTTCGGGTCCATATTGGCCTGGATTTTGAACACCAAGGCGGTCAGTCCCGGCTCGGAGGCATCCACCACCCGGCTATCGGCCGGTTGGGCACGCGGCTTGGGGCCGTATTCGGCCAAGCCGTCCAATAGATCGGACACGCCGATTTCCTTGATCGCGCTGCCGAAATAGACCGGCGTGAGATGGCCGGCGGCGAAGCTTTCGGCATCAAATTCTGGCAGGGCGGCGCGCACCAGTTCGATCTCGTCGTTCAGCGCGATCATCCGATCGTCGGATTGCGGCAGGTTTTCCGACAGATGGTAGCTGTGCTTGCGGACATCGTAAGTGCCAACAAAGGTGCCGGCGCGGCCCACCGGCCAGGTGACCGGGGCGCAGTCGAGCGCGAGGCCGGAGGAGACTTCATCCAGCAGGGCGAACACGTCCTGGCATTCCCGGTCCATCTTGTTGATGAAGGTGATGATCGGGATATCGCGCAGACGGCAGATTTCGAACAATTTGCGCGTTCGGGCCTCGATGCCCTTGGCCGCGTCGATCACCATCACCGCCGCGTCCACCGCGGTCAGGGTGCGGTAGGTATCTTCGGAAAAGTCTTCATGGCCGGGGGTGTCGAGCAGGTTGAACACGCAATCGGCGTATTCGAAGGTCATCACCGAGGTGACGACGGAAATGCCACGGTCGCGTTCAATGCCCATCCAGTCTGACCGGGTGCGGCGGCGTTCGCCTTTGGCGCGCACATTGCCGGCCAACTGAATGGCACCACCGGCGCGCAACAGGCGCTCGGTCAGGGTGGTTTTGCCGGCATCGGGATGGGAGATGATCGCGAAGGTACGGCGCCGCGCAATTTCGGTGGCCGCGTGCGCGGCGATGGGATCAGTCGTCATGCGGCACGTCTATAGTCTCTGGCGGCGGGCTTGGGTATCCCCGCCGCCAGCATTCTGTGACGGGTTAGTGCACCTGCACCCAACGCATCGGGATAGTGTTATCCGCCGGCTGCACCAGGTCGATGTTCTTGCGGGTCGCCCAGGTCAGGCCCTGCTGATGCAGGGGGATGTAAGGCAGTTCGGCCTGCACGATTTTGGTGACTTCATCGATCTGCGCCTGACGCTTGGCCGGATCAATTTCTTGATTGATCATGCCGATCAGCGCATCGACGCGGGCGTTGGAGTAGCCGGTGACATTGCCGACCGACAGCTTCAGGCTGCGCGAGGCGATATGGTCGCCGATCACGTTCGCCGCATCGTAGGTCGAAGGCGTCCAGCCCAGCATGTAGAAGCTGGTTTTATAGCCGGGATAGGCGATATCGGCGAAGAATTTCACCTTCGTGCGGGCATAGACCTCAACCTTGACGTTGATGCGGGCCAGCATGGAGGAGATGGCGGTGCAGATCGCCTCATCGGCGATGTAGCGGTCGTTCGAGCAATCGAGCGTGACGGTGAAGCCGTCTTTGTAGCCGGCTTCTTCCAACAGCTTCTTCGCGGCGGGGATATCGACCTTCGGGCGAACATCCAGCGCCTTGTTGTAGCCGTTCACGCCATTGGCCCACATTTCGAACAGCGGGAAGCCCTGGCCGCGCATGACGCGCTTGGTGATCGCATCAGTGTCGATGGCGAGCAGGAAGGCCTTACGAACGCGCAGATCCTTGAACGGGTTTTTGCCTTTCACGGACGAGAACAGGAGTTCGTCGCGGTCCACGTCCATGCCGAGATAGATGGTGCGCAGTTCCGGGCCTTGCAGCACCTTGATGCCTTCGGCGGCCTTCAGGCGTTCAATATCTTGCGGCGGCACGGAGTAGATCATGTCCATCTCGCCCGAGAGCAGGGCGGCAACGCGGGTGGCGGCGTTGGTGATGACGTTGAATTCCGAACGGTCGAGGTTGTGTTCCGGCTTGTCCCACCAGCCCGGGTTCTTTTCCAGCACCGATTTACGGTCCGCTTCGCGCGAGGCGAGCTTGAACGGGCCGGTGCCCATGGCGTTGCGCAGGGCGTAGTTCTCGCCGGTGCCGATGACGACCGGTTCAGCCGAATTATTGGCTTCCATCCAATGCTTGGGCAGCATCGGCCAGTTGGTGAAGGCCTGCGGCAGGATCGGGTCCGGCGCCTTGGTTTCAAACTCGACGGTCAAATCGTCGATTTTGCGCACTTCCTTCACCGAGGCGACGTTGCCGCCGGTCTGCGAGGTTTTGGAGGTGATGCGCTTGAAGGAGAACACCACGTCGTCCGCGGTGAAGGCATGGCCGTCCTGCCATTTCACGTTCGGGCGCAGCTTGAAGGTCCACACCGTCGGGCTGGTCTGCTTATAGCTGACGGCCAGTGCCGGCTCGACTTCCAGCTTCTTATTCCGCCGCACCAGCGGCTCGTAAATATTGCCCAGGAAGGAGTTTTGCACCGTTTCGTCGAGCGTGTTCGGATCCATCGCCCGCACGTCGCCATCATTGGCCCATTTGAAGGTGACAGCCTGCGCCGGCACTGCAGAGAGCAGGGCGACGGAGGCGGCGAAGCCAAGCAGATATTTCTTCATTGGTCTCTCCGGATCAAAGGTGATGTGACTGTAGCGTTAAACCTCTCTGCCGCAAGGCTAATTTGCGGTCAGTGCATCGCTCGGCCGGATATCGCCGACATGAATACCGTTCCAGTTGGTCAGACGCGGGCGGGCGAGTTCGGCCAGCACCGGGGTGGGGCCGGCATTGCCGGGCAGGAAGCGCTCAATCATCGCGGCCGTGACGAGTTGGGCGGCGCGGCCGGCGCCATCGTCGCATTTGACGGCGATGCCGAGGCCGAGTTCCGGGATCGCGCCGCAGAACACACCCTCAGCGCCAGATTTCACGAAGACGCGGGCGCCGAGTTCGGTCATCAGGCGCGTGTCGAACCGGCCGGTGCCGGCGACCATTTCCGGATGCGCGGCGACGGCGGCACGGATGCGCGCGGCGGCACGGGCGCGATCGGCCGACATGCCCTGCCCGGCCCCAAACCGCGCGAAGGCCAGCGCCAGGGCGCGCAGCGGGATGGCATAAGTGGGAATGGAACAGCCATCGACGGCAATGTTGCGATCATCGAGGGTCGCCGAACTCATGTCGGCGAGGGCGGCAGTAATTTGGCGCATGGTGGGGTGATCCGGCTTGACGTAGCCCGTCGGATCGTCGCCGCGGTCGCAGGCGAGGCAGATGAAGCCGCTATGTTTGCCGGAGCAATTATTATGCAGCGCCGAGGGCTTGGCACCGGTGGCGGCCAGAGCATAGGCGGCGGGCTCATAGCCCGGCCAGTGGCTGCCGCATTCCAGCACGGTTTCATCCCGCCCGGCTTTGCGCAGCATCGACTGCGCTGCAGCGACGTGAAACGCCTCGCCATTATGTGACGAGCAGGCGAAGGCGATTTCAGCTTCTGTCAGGCCGAGGCGATCGGCGGCGCCAGTTTCCACCATCGGCAAGGCCAGCAGCGCTTTGACGGCGGAGCGGGGGTAGACGGCCTGATCGATATCGCCGGCGGAGAAGGCGACGGCGCCGGCAGCATCCAGCACCACAACGGCGCCGCGATGGGCGGATTCGACACGGGCGGCGCGGGTGACTTCGACGAGGATGGGGTCCATGGGGCGGCTCGCTGTTGTTTTGCCATGGGATAGCGCAGGGTTGGGGGCGTCGCCAGCCCAGTGAAACGCAAAACGCGGCCCGAGGTTGCCCCCGAGCCGCGCTGATGTCGCAGAGAACGCGCGGGGTTAGAATTCGAAGCCGATTTTCGCCCGCACCTGATGCCGTTCAAAATCGCTGAGGTTCAGGCCGTTGGAGACGCCAACCTCGCGGCCCGTGAGCTGCATCGACCAGGACAGCGAGGCCCAGGTATTGTGCGAGATCTGCACGTAGGCGCTGGGGCCGGCGAAGACCGCATCGCCGAGGAAGCGATCGGCGGCGGAGCCTTCATAGGCGCGGCTGTAACGCACCTGGCCGCCGACGAAGACGTTGGGCAGCACGGCGTAGGTGACCGCGCCGCCCAGGCCGAGCGTGGTGCCATTGGCCCAGGCCGCGGCGCCGGTTTCTTTGCCGTGCTCGTAGCCGTGGGTCAGGTTGATGGCGGCGAACAGCTTGCTCGGCACGATGGCGGTATCAATGCTGAGCACATCCTCCACCGAGAGCACGGTCGCGCGCTGGCCGCTGCGCTGGTCGATCGTCTGCCAGCCTGGGGCGACCGAAAGCGTGACCCCCACCGGGGCGTGTGCACGGTCGAGCAGGCGCAGGCGCAGTTCACCGGACAGGCCGGCGGGGAACGCGGTGCGGGAGGTATCTTCCAGGCCTTCGACGTTCTTGACCGAGTAGGACGACGCCAGGCCGGAGAGCGAGACCGAGAGGATTTTGTTGACGCCGTAGCTAACCCCGAGGTTTTCACCCACGGCGCTGTAACTGCCGCCGCGTTTGCCGAGGCGGGCGGCCGTGTCGGAGGTGAGTTCGAACGCACCCGCGGGCAGCAGGTCGGAGCCAGCGAGGACGCCAAACAGATTTTCGCTATTCACCCCATGGCCGGCGTGGTCGTCGTGCACGGCGTGCGGGTCTTCGGCGAGGGCATGGCTGGAGACGGTCAACGCCGAGGCGAGACCGATCACGGACAACAGATATTTCATTGACGGCGGATCCTTACGCGAAAAAACGGCCCTGGCCCGACGGCGTGCGCCGGGCCAGGGCAGGCGGAGAGTTAGGAGAGGAAGTCGACGGCGCCGGTGTTCAGGTCGTAGCGGGCGTAGACCACCTTCACCTTGCCGTGATGGATCAGTTCGCTGACGATTTCACTTTCCTTGACGATTTTGGCGGCCGTGCGCTTGGCGTTTTCCCGCACGGCGTTGTCGACGTAATCGCCCGGCTTGCCTTTGACGGCCTTGGCGGCGGGGACGATCGCGGCAACCATCGGGCCGATGGAGCCCGGCAGTTTGGTGCCCTTGTCCGCAACTTCGCAGGCGGCTTGCACCGCGCCACAATTCTGGTGGCCGAGCACGACCACCAGCGGTGAATGCAGATGCTCGGCGCCGTATTCGATGGTGCCCATGGTGGCCGTGTCGGCCATGTTGCCGGCGTTGCGGGCGACGAACAACTCGCCGAGGCCGACGCCACCGAACAGCAGTTCCGGCGCCACGCGGCTGTCAGCGCAGGTGAGGATGGTGGCCCAAGGGGCCTGGCCCTTGGCGACGCCAGCGCGCTGCTTGGCCATATCGGATTCGCAAAGCTGCGGGGCGTTGATGAATTTCTGATTGCCAGCCTTCAGGCGGGCGAGGGCTTCATCCGGTGAAATCGCATCGGCCGCGCGCGCTGCGCGCTGAAAGACCGGCACCGACCAGACCCGCCCCGACCAATCCGGCAGCGGAAAGCGACAGAAAGCCGCGGCGGCGCATGACATTTCACTGAACGCACATTGAATTGATCCTTATTTTTATAAAACGACTGCTCGGGCAGGCTTAGCGCGGGATATATTGAAAAAACGATAAACGCTAAAAATATCAGTAGAAAAATCAGTAATATTACAACATAATACAAAGTAACACCATCAGATGACGCGCAGTTTTGCAATTCGGCACCGAGCGTGACTAGGGTTTCGCCAAGGGCGATCAATGGCCGACGTGAAAGGGCTTGGCATATGCAAAGAAATGCTAACGGGCAGCAGCGTTTTGCGACGGCGTGGTATCTGGGCAGCGTTGCCAGTTTCATGGTGCCAGCGGGTATTCAGATGGTGCTGCTGCCGTATTTGCTGACGATTGAACTGCATCAGCCCGCGTTACGGTTTGGGCTGACGCAAATGTTCGGGCAAATGCCAGTGCTGATGTTTCTGCTGTTCGGTGGCTGGTTGGCGGACCGGGTGGACCCGCGCCGGATGCTCATCGGGTTACATGCGGCGGCATTGGTGATGCCAGCGGTGCTGGCGGTAGTGGTCTGGCGCGGGACGGTGACCGAGGCGGTGTTGGTCGCTTACGCTTTGGCCTGGGGCCTGGTCACGGCGTTTGCCATGCCGGCGCGCGATGGGCTGTTGCGACGGGTGGCAGGCAGCAACATTCAACGCATGGTGATATGGGCGATTGGCACCCAATTTGGCATGCAAATGATCGGTCAGGCGCTGGGCGGACGGGTGGCACAATGGGGACCGGTTGGAATTTTGCTGATGCAATGTGCTGTGCTCGCGATGGGCATCCATACCGCGAGCCGTCTGCCACCGATGGTGGCGGCCCCCCTGCCCCATGCTGGCCCCTGGTATTTGGCGGCCTGGCGCGGCCTGGGGGCAGGTTTGCCGTTGATATTCCATGATGCGCCGATGCGGGCGGCATTTTTGATCATGTTGGGGGTTGGGGTGTTTTTCGGCGGGGTGCTGCCGGTGCTGATTCCGCTGGCAGTACGTGATCTGTTTGGTGGCGGAGCGCAGGACATCGCCACCGGTTTCATGATGTTCGGCGCCGGCACGCTGAGTTGCATCGCCCTGCTGACCAGCCGGGGTGGGCTGGCCTTTCCCGGTCGGGCGCTGGTGCTGTCAATGGCTTCCGGTTGTGCGGCGTTGGTGCCGATTTTCTTCGCGCCGCCCGGCTGGGTATTCCATATCTGCCTGTTCGTTTGGGGCATGAGCGGCGGGCTGGCGATGGCAATGTCACGCACCATTTTGCAGGAACAAGCGCCGGCCACACACCAATCCCGGGTGATGGCCGCGCATGCGTTGTCTACAGCAGGGGGCGGGCCGGTGGGGGCGGCGATGATGGGGCTGGCGGTCAGTGTGATGGGGGTGCGCTGGGCGGTTCTGGTGCCGGTAGCGGGGGTGACGTTGACCACACTTGCCGTGGTGGCGACGCATGCGGTGTGGCAGGTTCGGTCGCGGAGTGTATAGGCGTGCAGCCTGGACCTGCGCCGAATGTCGCTCGCAACGCCGCCGCGCTGAATGTCAGCAGATGAAGAAATTGACAAATCGGTAGTATAAATAATAGTTCAATTTTTTATAAAACGAAGAGACAAAAATGGATCGGTGGCTGATA
>CAITOL010000027.1 GCA_903893975.1 uncultured Rhodospirillales bacterium
CCTTCATCCTCGGCCTCCCCGGGGAGACCAAGGAAACCATCGAGGAAACCATCCGCTTCGCCACCGAAGTGAACCCGCACACCATGCAGGTTTCCCTCGCCGCCCCCTATCCCGGCACCTTCCTCTACAAGCAGGCGCTGGAAAACGGCTGGCTCGATGAAGCCAACGCCGAACTGATCGACGATAGCGGCGTCCAGATCGCCCCCTTGCACTACCCCCATCTCAGCCACACCGAAATCTTTGACTCGGTGGAAACCTTCTACCGCCGCTTCTACTTCCGCGCCCCGAAGATCGCCTCCATCGTCGGCGAAATGGTCACCAGCCCGCAGATGATGGTCCGCCGCCTGCGTGAGGGCGTGGAGTTCTTCCAGTTCCTGCGTGAGCGGCACAAGGCCGCTTGAGCCGGCTTACCTTCACCGCGGACGATTTCGGCCTCTCCGAAGCCGTCAATGAAGGCATAGAGCGCGCCCATCGCGACGGCGTACTCAATGCCGCCAGCCTCATGGTCGCCGGGGATGCGGCGGAGGACGCGGTCCGCCGCGCCCGCCGCCTGCCCAATCTCCGCGTCGGCCTGCATCTGGTGGTGATCGAGGGGCCGGCCATCCTGCCCCCCTCCGAAATCCCCGATCTGCTCGGCCCCAACGGCCAGTTCCCGTCAGACCAACTCCGCCTCGGCCTGAACTACTTCTTCCGCCCCCGCATCCGCCGCCAGCTCGCCGCCGAAATCCGCGCCCAGTTCGCCGCCTTCGCCGCCACCGGCCTGCCCCTCGGCCATGCCGATGCCCATAAGCACATGCATCTGCATCCCACCGTCGGCAATCTGCTCATCCGCACCGGCCGCGACTTCGGCCTCACCACCCTGCGCGTCCCCACCGAGCCGCCGGCCACCCTGCGCGCCTGCGGCGAAACCATCGGCCTCGGCGGCGAACTCCTGCCCCGCTGGTCCGCCCTCCTCCGCCGCCAGGCCCAGCTTGCCGGCCTGCGCACCCCCGATGCCGTCTTTGGCCTCGCCTGGTCCGGTGCCATGACCGAACCCCGCCTGCTCCGCCTGCTCGCCAACCTGCCCCCCGGCGCGTGCGAAATCTACTTCCACCCCGCCGCCGGGCGCGACGCCACGCTCGACCGCCTCATGCCCAGCTATCAGCACGAGGCCGAACTTGCTGCCCTTCTCAGCCCTGCCGTTCGGGCGGCTTTGCCGGCGTAAGGCGTGAAAGCCAAGTGCTCTTTTTTTGGAAAAAAGGAGCAAAAAACTTTCCTGCTTTGGCGCCTGCGTGCCCTACAAAATCGCCGCATGCACGAAGTTGGACACCACATCCAACCGCTTGCTGTGCCATGGATCAGGAATCCGGCAATTCGTGAGATAGGCGAAGGACACACCGGACTCCGGGTCCCCCCAGCAATACGAAATCCCCGCCCCGCCATGCCCAAACGTCGTCGGGCTGGCGAAACTGCCCAACCCGCGGATCGTCGCCGTCGTCCCGCGCAAATGCGGCCCCAACCCACGATGCATCGGCTGCTGCATGTAGTGGTCCACCATATCGCCGGTCCAGTTGCGGATCGCGTATTGCAACACCCGGGGCGACAGCAGCCGCGTCCCCGCCAACTCGCCCCCTTGCAGCATCATCTGATACAGCGCCGCCATCGCCCGCGCGGTCGCATACCCGCCCGCTCCAGGAGACCCCGCCCGCTTCCACGCCGCGGTATTATTCTCCGGCAGCACTTTATAGGTCAGCGCATCCGGCACATGCATATCCGCCGCCTGCCCATGCCGCGCCTCCGCCAGCCCCACATGCAACTCATCCGCCAGCCCCAGCGGCACCAGCACCTCATCGCGGATGAACGTGCGGAAATCCTGCCCCGTCACCGCCTCGATCAGCACCGCCAACGTCCAGTGTGCGGACTGCCCATGGTAATGCAGCCGGCTGCCCGGGCTATATTCCAGCGTGAAATTGCACACCGCATCCCGTAGCACTGCATGGTCCTCCCACGCCGCCTACGGCACCTGCGCCGACGGAAACCCGCCCAGATGCGTGATCACCTGCTGAATGGTGATGTCCTGCTTCCCGTTGCGGGCAAATTCCGGCACGTGGTCGGTCATCTTATCGGTAAACCGAAACGCCCCCCGCTCCGCCAGCAGCCAGATCGCCGTTGCCGTCACCACCTTGGTGTTGGAATACAGCAGCCACAGCGTATCATCCTGCACCGCCACCCCGGCCCGCGCCTGGCCGAAATTCCGCGCATAAGCCAGCTTGCCATGCCGCGCGATCGCAATCTGCCCACCGGGATACCGGTCATCGGCGATATGCCGCTCCATTAACGCTACCAGCCGCTCGATCGGCTCGGCCCGCAACTGACAGGCCTCCAGGCTGCTCACGGCTAACGGAAATCCGGACATCGCAATGGCTCCCCTCGATTTGGCCAAACATTGCCCCATCCCATCGGCCGCGCAAAGCCCCCGCCAGCGCCCCGACGCGCCTAGGGCGTCTGCGGTCGCACCGGCTTCGGGTTCAGCAAATTCCCCTCGCCATCGCCCCGCAACACCCCCCGCGTCGGCGCCGGCGCCCCATGCAACACATCCTCCACCGGCGCATCCTCCACCGGACAATCCCCCGCCGTAACCGTCACCGGAACCTTCATCCGCAACTGCTGCGTCCCCGGCAAAAATAGCTGCCCCGGCAAAACCACCTCCACCTCCCGCTGCTCCGGCTTGGCGCAGTCGGCATAGACGGGAAAGCCAATCAAACAGAACAGAGCGATTAAGGTGCGCATGCGCGCGAGCAAGCCAGAACAAGGTTAAGCAAGCCCTGCTTTTTTGCAAAAAAGCAGCAAAAAACCTTCATCCAATCTTGCCTCCGGCCTGCCCCCCACGCCACCGCGTCATTGCGAGCGAAGCGCGGCAATCCAGAGCAACAACAAAACCCTAACCATAAATAATAACGAAAACGCAACAAAAACAACACGATTACCCCCGATCCCAAGAAGCTCGTTTTTGGCCCACCTGCCACGGCGCCCGGATCGGCCCCGGCGACCACGGCTTCTCCCGCATCACCCTCGGCCGAGGCACCCGCGCCTGGCGCACCACCGCCACCACCGCCCGCACCGGCTCGAGCGCCTCAACCCCCAACATCCGGCACAACGGCCGCAAAATCCGCCCAACCGACGGCACCTCGGCCAACAGCTTCTGCATCTCCGCCTCCCCCAGCAACGCCGCCAGTTGAGAGCCGTAGCCCGCCACCTCCCAGCCCAAAGCCCGCACCAGCCAGGCCTTCCCCGCCGGCAACCGCACCCGTGCCGGCGCCACCCGCACCGTACGCGGCAGCACCTCCGGCACCTCCGGCACCTCTGGCACCTCCGGTGCCTCCGGTGCCTCCGTTACCGAACCCGTCACCACCGCCCGCACCACGCGCGGCCGCGCTACCGCCGCCTCAAACCGCTGCGCCGACCGGCGCAACCAACCCCAAAGCGGCACCGTCAGCCCCACCAGACGCGGCTGCCGCAAAAACCGCTGCGCCACCACCGCCGCAATCCCCGCCAGAATCATCGCCAGCCGCCGCACCACCTCCGGTGCAACATCAGGGCAGCGCAGAAAGGCGGTGAACGGAAACATGTCAAAAATAATAACCAAATGAAAGCGCCGCTGCAAGCAGTTTCGCTCTCACTTACCACCCAGCAATCAATCCAATGTGCCAACACCCAGCACCACTCGCGCGCACTGGCCATCAGCCTCAGCCCCATTGGTCGAGGCCGAGTAACTTGCGCCCGAGCGGATTGAGTTTGGCGACGGTGAAATTGTTTTTCTCGAATTCACGCGGGTCGCCAGGAAACGGATCGCCAATCGGGTGCGTCTGTTCTGCCCACGTCTTGATGCGCGCCTGCCGCAACGGCGCATTGTCAAACGCCGCCGGAAACATAGAGATATACTGCGCCATGCGCACGGCGCTCTTGGAAATGTTCGGGCGCACGCCATGCGCCAGCTGGCTGTTGAAAATCAGCATATCGCCCGCTTCAAGTGCGCCTTGCGGATGTCCTTCAATTGCGTGGTATAGCCCTGGGCGCCCGGGTGGTCGCCATGTCCATCGGTGTCCAAGATCGAGTCGGCCATACCCTGTGCCCCATCACCGCGCCCCCAAATACATCTCTATAATCCGCGGATCGCCATCCCGGTCGCCCGCAAATCCGCGATAATGCGGAAAATGTCGCGCACAATCAGCGGCGCCAGCCCCAGGCTCAGCGCGTCCGGCATCAGCAGCGGAGGCATTGCCTGAAAATCCTAGAACTGCCCTATCCGCGCATTTTCTAGCCGGTTCGCTGCACACACCTACGAAGCTACCTTTGAATCTTGATAACAGATTTTATCGAGATGCGGCCGCAGGGCGGTGAACCTGCCTCGCGGGGGCGGTTCTCGCCGGTGATCACCGAAGGCGTCAGCGCATTTCGGTCCAGCTTTCGGAGAACGCCAACGCGCAGGTGCTGAACGGTCTCCCATCGCGCTGGGTGGGAAATGGGCGGCCCTTCGCCTGAACGCCATTGATCGTCACGCGTGCCCCGAGCGCCGGCATCAGCACAGTGCAAACACCGTACTTGCTTGCTGGGCGAGGGCCTGGGTGCGTGTGGATCAACAATGGCTCACCGATATCGTGCCAGGTAAGCGCGATCTCCTCATCGTGCGATACCGCCCGCTCGGTCCAGAAATCCCGCACATCTCCCGTCCTGTCGAACGTCGCGTCGATAACCGGAATCGCGAGGTTTGCAAGTTCGTCGTTGAGCATTCCCTGAACGGTCTGTTGCAGCCAGCGTGCCATCGCGATGTTGTCGGAATAGATCTTCCACCCGTCCTGGGTCAGCTCGCTCTTAAGGTAAAGCACATGGCCGGCGCCGGCGGGCGAGACCAGGATGCGCCAGAAACTTGCGTGGGTGACCACCGCGCCGCCCTCGCTTTCGCTCAGGCGAATGAAGGGGTTTTCGCCGGTCAGGATAAGCCGGTTTGGATCGAGGGACATCGGAATTCCTGAAAAGGGTGGCGTTTGAGGACCCTACCGCTCATTCCGTGCCAGATGCAATTGGGATGGCGGTGTTCCGGGCGCCTGCCACTCCCCCCAACTCACCCCGCCCCCAAATACATCTCCACAATCCGCGAATCCCCGGCCAGCGCCCCGGCATCGCCTTCCAGCGTCACCCGCCCGGTCTCCAGCACATATCCCCGGTCCGCCACCTGTAACGCCGCGCGTGCGTTCTGTTCCACCAGCAAAATCGCCACCCCGGTCGCGCGCAAATCGGCGATAATCCGGAAAATGTCGCGCACAATCAACGGCGCCAGCCCCAGGCTCGGCTCGTCCAGCATCAGCAGGCGCGGCTTGGCCATCAGCGCCCGGCCCATCGCCAGCATCTGCCGCTCCCCGCCTGACAGCGTGCCCGCCTGCTGCGCCCGCCGCTCCTTCAGCCGCGGAAACAGCGCGTACACCCGCTCCAACTCGCCGCCCGCCTGCCGGCGAAACCGGAACCCGCCCAGCAGCAGATTATCCGCCACCGTCATCGTCGCGAACAACTCGCGCTTTTCCGGCACCAGCGCCATCCCGCGCTCCACCCGCGCCTCAATCCCGGCCGCGCCCAGCGCCGCGCCATCAAACCGGATCGCCCCGCGCGACGGCAGCACCCCCATAATCGCGTTCAGCAGCGTGGATTTGCCGGCCCCGTTCGGCCCGATCACCGTCACCAGCCCGCCTTCCGGCACCGCGAGCGACACCTCCTCCACCGCCGGAATGGCGCCATAGGCCACGCTCAGCCGCTCCACCTCCAGCACATTCATTGCGCCGCCCCCAGATAGGCTTCAATCACCGCCGGGTCGCGCCGCACCGCCTCCGCCGTGCCCTCCGCCAGCTTGGTGCCGAAATCCATCACCACCAGCCGGTCGGTCAGGTTCATCACAAAATCCATGTCGTGCTCAACCAGCAGCACCGC
The DNA here is from genome assembly GCA_903893975.1 of uncultured Rhodospirillales bacterium. Lineage (GTDB taxonomy): Bacteria > Pseudomonadota > Alphaproteobacteria > Acetobacterales > Acetobacteraceae > CAITOL01. Next base: position 5,959 of record CAITOL010000027.1, read on the forward strand.
CACCCCTTCGGCGCGCAACCGGCGCAGCAAGGCGGCCAACTCCACTTTCTCGTTATGCCGCAACCCCGCCGCCGGCTCGTCCAGCAGCAGCAGCACCGGGTCCAGGCACAGCGCCCGGGCAATCTCCACCACCCGTTGCTGCCCCAGCGCCAGGTCGGTCGCCTTGCGGTCCGCCTGCTCCGCCAGCCCCACCCGCGCCAATTGCCGCGCCGCCTCGGCGAACAGCCGCGCCTCCTCCGCCCGGTCCAGCCGCAGCACCCCGGCCAACGCGCCCGCCTGGCCGCGCAGATGCGCCCCAATCGCCACGTTCTCAATCACCGACATCCCCGGCACCAGCTTCACATGCTGAAAGCTGCGCGCCACCCCGCGCTGCGCAATCTCCCGCGCCGGCTGCCCGGTCAGCGCCGTGCCGAACAACCGCACCGCGCCGGATGACGGATCGGCCACCCCGGTAATCAGGTTGAAACTGGTGGACTTGCCCGCCCCGTTCGGCCCGATCAGCCCGACAATCTCGCCCGCATTCACCGCGAAGCTAATCTCGTTCACCGCGATCAGCCCGCCAAACCGCTTGCTCAACCGCTCCACCGCCAGCACCGGGCTGCCGGCCTGCGGCATCACCCGCCGAGGCAACGCCTCCGCCGGCGCAATCACCCGCTTGCGCGTCCGCCCGCGAAACAGATGCGGCCACAGCCCTTCCGGCGCCGTTTGCAGCACCGCCAGCAAAATCAGCCCGAACACGATGCTCTCGTAATTGCCGCGCTGGCCCAGCAGCCGCGGCAGCCAATCCTGCAACTGGTCGTTGATCACCGTCACCAGCACCGCGCCCAGCACCGCCCCGCCAACCTGCCCGGCCCCGCCCAGCACCGCCATCAGCATGTATTCAATGCTCGCATTCAGCCCGAACGGCGTCGGGTTCACGCTGCGCTGCAAATGCGCGTACAGCCACCCGGCAATCGCCGCCAGCACGGCGGCATACACAAACGCCAGCTGCCGCGCCGCCGGCGTGTTCACGCCAAAGCTCGCCGCCGCCAGCGCCCCGCCGCGTAACGACCGGATCGCCCGCCCCACCCGGCTGTCCAGCAGGTTGTTGGTCGCCACAATCACCAGCACCAGCACCGCCCAGATCAGCGTCAGATACAGCCGCCCATCCACCAGGCTCAGCCCGAACAGGTTCAGCGGCGGAATGCCGGAAATCCCGTCATTGCGGCCGAAAAAATCCAAATTGGCGAACAGATAGTACAGCGACATCGCCACCGCCATCGTCCCCAGCGCCAGATAATGCCCGCGCAGCCGCAGCGTCACCGCCCCGATCAGCCCCGCCGCCACCGCGCTCACCGCAATCGCCGCCGGCAGCCCCAGCCAGGGGGACAGCCCGTAATGCGTGGACAGCACCGCGCTGGCATAGGCGCCAAACCCGAGGAAACTCGCCTGCGCAAAGCTGGTCATCCCGCCAATCCCGGTCAGCACCACCACGCCGACCACCAGAATGGCGGAAATCCCGATGTAATTCAGCAACGTCAGCCAGAACACCGGCAAGCCCGGCAACCACGGCACCAACGCGCAGGCCGCCAAAGCGGGCAGGGGCCAATAGCGGCTCATTCCTCCTCGTCCTCCAACGTCACATGCCGCAAACTGCGCCACAGCAGCACCGGGATAATGGCGGTGAACACGATCACCTCCTTGAACGCGCTGGCCCAGAACGACGAGAAACTTTCCAGCACCCCCACCGCCAACGCCGCCAGCACCGCACCGGGGTAGCTGCCCATCCCCGCGATAATCGCCGCGGTAAAGCCCTTCAGCCCGATCACGAACCCGCTATCGTAATAAACCGTGGTCAACGGCACCACCAGAATGCCGGACAGCGCGCCAATCGCTCCGGCCAGCGCAAAGGCAATCCCGCCCGATTGCGCGGTGGCAATCCCCACCAGCCGCGCCCCCAGCCGGTTCACCGCCGTCGCCCGCAGCGCCTTGCCCAGCAGCGTGAAGCCGAAAAACCCATAGAGCCCGGCCATCAACGCCGCCGTCAGCCCCAAAATCCACAACGCCTGCCCCGGCAGGGTCAAATCCCCCAGGCTCAGGCTGAAATCGGCAAACGCGGTGGCGCGAGAGCCCTCGGGCCCGAAAAACACCAGCCCCAACCCCGCCAGCACCAGATGCACCGCCACCGCCGCAATCAGCAGCACCAGCACCGATGCCTCGGCCAGCGGCTGAAACCCGATCCGGTAAATATACGGCGCCATCGGCGTCACAATCGCCAGCGCCAGCGCCGCGTTCACCGCCACCCCCGGCTTCAACGGCGCCAGCCACAGCGTCAGCCCCGTCACCACCGCCGGCAGCACCAGGCTGGTCACCGCCAGCCGCAGCACCGGCCCGCGCCGGATCACCCCGGCCACGAACGCCAACGCCCCCAGCGCGCATAACAGCCACAAACTGCCCGGCGTGCTGCCGCTATCCAGCGCCGCATAGGTCAGCGCGCCATAGGCGACGAACTCGCCCTGCGGCACAAACACCACCCGCGTCACCGCGAACACCAACACCAGCGACAGCGCCAACAGCGCGTAGATCGCGCCGTTGACGATGCCGTCCTGCACCAGAATGGCAACGATGGTGGAATCCATCAGCGCTCCTCCAACCGGCAATCCACCAACGTCGCGCCTCGCATCAGGGCAGCAGCTTCCACGCGCCGCCCTGGATCGTCACCATCACCCGCGCCCGGCTGTCAAAGCCGTTATGGTCGGTCGCCGACATGGTGGCCACGCCATGCGCCATCACCAGCCCGTGCTGCCCTTCCATCGCCGCGCGCAAACCGGCCCGGAACCCCGCTGTCCCCGGCGCACCCTGCTTCAGCGCCACCGGAATCGCCGCCGCCAGCAACGTGCCGGCGTCATACGCATGCGCCCCGAACGTGGCCACCGAGCCCGCGCCGTTCGCCGCCTCGTAGCGCGTGATGTATTCCAGCGCGTGCGCCTTGATCGGGTTGCTGTCCGGCAACTGCGCCGCCACCAGCATCGGCCCCACCGGCAGGATCGTCCCCTCCACGTCCTTGCCGCCCACGCGCAGGAAGTCGTTATTGGCAATCCCGTGCGTCTGGTAGATCACCCCGCCGTAATTGCGTTCATGCAGCGTCTTCTGCGGCAGCGCCGCCGGCGTGCCAGAGCCTGCGATCAGCACCGCATCCGGCTTGCCCGCCAGCATCTTCAGCACCTGCCCGGTCACGCTCGCATCCGTGCGCGCAAACCGCTCATCGGCAACGATGGTAATCCCCTTCGCCGCCGCCACGCGCTTGAACTGCACCGCCCAGCCATCGCCATACGCATCGTTAAAGCCGATGAACGCCACCGTCTTCACCTTATGCGCCGCCATATGGTCGCCGATCGCATCCGCCATCAGGTCGTCATTCTGCGGCACCTTGAACACCCAGGCCCGCTTGGCATCCATCGGCTGAATAATCGCCGCCGACGCCGCCAGCGACACCATCGGCGTCGCCTTTTCCGCCGCCACATCAATCATCGCCAGGCTCGCCGGCGTGGTTGAAGACCCGATCAGCGCATCCACCTTATTCTCGTCGATCAGCTTGCGCGCATTGGCCACCGCCTTGGTGGTATCCCCACCATCGTCGAGCACGATATATTCCACCTTCTGCCCCGCCACCTCCTGCGGCAGCAGGAGGATGGATTTCTGCTGCGGCAACCCCAGCGAGGCCGCCGGCCCGGTGGTGGAAATCGACACCCCGATCCGAATAGGTTCCGCCAGCGCGGTGCTGGCCAACAACGCCAAAACCGTGGCGGCGGCGAAACGGAGTGCGAACGGCTTGCCGGTCATGGAGATCCCCCTCATTCTGGCGGCCTGCGGGCCGCGCATCGTTACCGGATGTGTGTAGGGGGAGGGTGAAATGGGTGTCAACGACAACCATGGCCGCCCCATCCGCGGAACCCGCCCTCTGCTCTGAAAGGCCCGCCATGCAACGCGAAGACATCAACGCCCCCGACGCTCCGGCCCCGGTCGGCCAGTATTCCCAAGCCGTCGAAGTCAGCGGCGTCTCCCGCACCCTTTATCTCAGCGGCCAGGTCGGCGTGGATGCTGATGGCCGCGTCCCCACCGACCTCGCCACCCAGACCGAAATCGCCTGGCGCAACCTCACCGCCCAGTTGCGCGCCGCCGGCATGGGCATCGGCAATCTGGTCAAAGTCACCACCTACATCGCCGACATCGCCGATGTCGTCACCGTCCGCACCGTGCGCGCCAAATTCCTCGGCAGCCACAGCCCCGCCAGCACCATCGTCGTCGCCGGCCTGGTCGATCCGGCCTGGAAGGTGGAAATCGAAGGCATCGCCGTCGCCTAAGCCTTGACGCCGCCGCCCGCGCACCGCATCAGGCGCGCAGGGAGGGCGTCGCGCATGGCCAAATTTTGGGACCGTCTGGAACAAACACTGGTCGGCTTGCTCGGCCTGTGCGCCATGGGCGTCGGCATGTGGCAAATCCTCGGCCGCTATTTCGACAGCTCCCTCAGCTCCGGCTGGGGGGACGAGGTCATTATCTACCTGCTGATCTGGTCGATCATGATCGTCTCCAGCCAGCTCGTCCGCCAGGACGGCCATGTCCGCCCAGACCTCGTGCTCCGCGTACTGCCGCCCCAGGGCCAACGCTGGATGGAGGTGCTGAACTGCCTCGCCGCCATCCTCTTCCTCGGCGGCATGGTTTGGTACGGCTGGCAGATCGTCGAAACCGGCTGGATGCTCGATGAACGCAGCCCGACCGAACTCAGCTTCCCGATGTATCTCTACTACCTCGCTTTGCCCGTCGGCTCGGCGCTGATGGTGGTGCGCTACATCATCCGCCTCGTCCGCTACCTCGCAGCCTTCGACCCGGCGACCATGACCATCGGCCATTCGCTGCACGAAGTACCGGCCGATATGATGAACGCTCCCGAAAAGGCGCCCTGATCATGGCAACTCTGCTGTTCCTGGCGGCATTCTTTGGCCTGCTTTCCTGCGGCATGCCGATCTTCCTGGTGCTCGGCATCCTCGCCGCCGGGCTGTTCTTCCTCTCCGGCCAGCCGCTGGTCGGCGTGGCGCAGGTGGTGGTGGACCATCTCAACTCCCAGTCGCTGATGTCGCTGCCGCTGTTCGTCATGGCCGCCGCCTTCATGCGCCGCGGCGGCGTGGCGCAGGCGCTGGTCGGGCTGGCAACCGCCTGGCTCGGCGGCATAAGGGGCTCGCTCGGCCTGGTCACCGTGGTCGCCTGCACCCTGTTCGCCGCCATCTGCGGCTCCTCGGTCGCCACTGCGCTGGCCATGGGCACCATCCTGCTGCCAGCGATGATCGAACGCGGCTATCCCCGCTCCTTCGCCCTCGGCGTCATTGGCGCCTCCGGCACCATCGGCATCGTCATTCCGCCCAGCCTCGCGCTCATCCTCTACGGCATCGTCACCGAACAATCCGTGCCGCGCCTGTTCCTCGCCGGCATTCTGCCAGGCCTGCTGCAAGCCGCCGCCTTCTTCGGCTGGGTCTGGTACGACGCACGGCGCCGCAACTTCCCCATCGAACCCACCCGCTCGATGGCGGAAAAACTCAGCGTCACCCTGCACGCCATCCCGGCGATGTTCGTGCCTATCGTGGTGCTGGTCGGCATTTACGGCGGCATCGTCACCGTGCTGGAAGCCTCCGCTCTGGCTGCGGTCTCCGCCTTGCTCATCAGCCTGTTCTATTATCGCGGCTTGCCGATCTCGCAGACTCTGAACGTGATTTCGGATGCGCTGCGCAGCGCCGGCTCCATCATGTTCATCGTCGCCAGCGCACTGGCCTTCGGCCATTGGATGACCGAATCGGGCGTTCCCGCGCAACTCGTGCAATTCACCCTCGACCACCATTTCGCCACCTGGGAATTCCTACTGGCGATCAACGTGCTGCTGCTGGTCATGGGCTGCTTCCTCGAAGTCATCGCCACCCTGCTGGTCATCATGCCCATCCTCGCCCCGGCGCTGAAGCCGCTCGGGGTCGATCCGGTGCATTTCTCCATCATCTTCACCCACAACATGGAACTCGGCCTGGTGCATCCGCCCGTCGGCCTCAACCTCTTCGTGCTCGCCACCATCTCCGATGCCCCAATCGGCGAGGTCATTCGCGGCATCTTCCCCTTCCTGGTGCTGCTGCTGATTGTGCTGGGCATCATCACCTACGTGCCCTCGCTTACCCTGTGGCTGCCCAACCTCGTCTATGGCGGGTAACGAAGTCTTAACCCGATCATGGCAGGCTGGCATATCGGAGCCAGTTTGCCATGACCACCATCCTGTCCGGCCTGCAGCCGGTGCCGCTGTACCAGCTGATCTCGAAGAATGAAGCCGCCTACGTCAGCAAATACGTGGCGGCGGACGCGCAATCAAAAAACGACCTCGCCTATTTCCAGGCCAACGCTGCCAAATTCACCACCGTCGACAGCCTGATGAAAGACCAGCGCGCCCTGGGCGTGGTGCTCACCGCCTTCGGCGTCAAGGACCAGCAGCAATACCCGGCGCTGATCAAAAAGGTGATGTCGGAAAACCCGCTCACCCCCAGCTCGGTCGCCTACCGCACCGGCAACTCGGCCTTCGCCCGGCTCGGCACCGCGATGGGCCAGTGGGCCACCCCGCCCTTCGCCAACGCCGCCAACGTCAAGGCGCTGGTCGCGGCTTATTCGCAGAACAGCTTTGAAACCTCGGAGGACAATGTCAGCCCGGGCATTAAGGCGGCGCTGCATTTCACCAACACCATTGGCTCCGTCACCAGCATCGCCCAGCTCATGTCAGATCCGCTCCTGGTCAAAGTGGCCGTCGGCGGTGCCAACCTGCCGTCAACCTTCGGCACCATGGACTACGGCAACCAGGTGGCGCTGATCACCAAGGCAATCGACCTCACCAAGTTCAGCAGTGCGGCCTATGTGCAGCATTTCGTCACCAACTACCTGGTCACCAACAGCACCAGCACCACCGGCAACACCTCCGGCGCCGCCGCCCTCACCCTGCTCGGCGGCGGCACCAGCGCCACCCCGCCTGATCCGCTCGGCGCCCTCTACCCCACCGCCGGCGTGGCCAGCGGGGATCTGTTGTCCACCTTCTACAGTCTCAACAGCGGGTCGTCGTCCAGCAGCACCAATCCAACGCTGGCGTTGTTTGCATAGTCAGCCAGGAAGCGCTCCTTTTTTGGAAAAAAGGAGCAAAAAACTTTCCGACTTTAGGTGTCGCTGGTCACATAGTGACCAGCTTGCCCGGCCCTAACGCTGCAACTTTCCCTCGATCGCGTCCCAGATCGCTGCTGACAGATCAGTGCCATCAAAGCGCTGAATCTCCTGCAACCCGGTCGGTGAGGTCACGTTGATCTCGGTCAGATAATCGCCGATCACGTCGATCCCGACAAAAATCAGCCCTTGCTCGCGCAGCACCGGGCCAATGCGGTCACAAATCTCCCGCTCCCGCGCCGTCAGCACCGATTTCTCCGGCCGCCCGCCCACATGCATGTTGCTGCGCGCCTCACCCTGCGCCGGCACCCGGTTCACCGCACCCATCGGCACGCCATCGACCAGAATAATCCGCTTGTCGCCCGCCCGCACCGCGGCCTCATAGCGCTGGATCATCAACGGCTCGCGCGACCGGGCAAAATGCATCTCCAGCAACGAGGCCAGATTCTCATCATCCGGCTTAATCCGGAACACCCCCGCCCCACCATTGCCGAACAGTGGCTTGACGATAATGTCCTGATGCTTGGCCCGGAACGCCTTGATCGCATCCACATCCCACGTCACCAAAGTCGGCGGCATCAACTCCGGAAAATGCGTCACCAGCAATTTCTCCGGCGCATTGCGCACCGATACCGGATGGTTCACCACCAACGTGCCGGTGCCGTCCGCCTTGTGGATATGCTCCAGCATGTGCGTCGCGGTGATATAGGCCATGTCGAACGGCGGGTCCTGGCGCATCAGGATCACGTCCATGCTGCCCAGATCCACCTCATGCTCCGGGCCGAACGTGTAATGGTTGCCACGCTCGCGGCGCACCTCCACCGGGCGCGCCTTGGCCAGCAAACGGCCTTTGTCACCGCCGCCCTCGCCCAACGACATGTGGCGCACCTCGTAGTGCCACAGAAAATGCCCCCGCGCCTGCGCCGTCAGCATCAACGCAAAACTGGAATCACCGTCAATATTGACGGTGTCCATCGGATCCATCTGAACCGCCACCTTCAACGCCCGCGTCATGGCCATACCTCGTCAGTTGCTATGGGCTGGGGGTGGGAAAGTTCAGCAAGGCCAGGGCGCTGCCCTGGACCCGCAAGGGGACAGTCGTCCCCTTGACCCCTCTGACTTAAGCATAGGGGTATCTGCTGCAGGGGGCTGAGGCATGCGTTCGTTCACACATCTTTGCCCCCTGCAGCAGATACCCCTACCCACTAAAAGTCATGGGTCCAGGGGCCGCTGCCCCTGGTGGGGTCGAGGGGCGAAGCCCCCGCCTTGCTTAACCTTTCCCACATCAGCCTTCAGCAACAGATGGATCAGTTAAGCCGGGAACGCAACTCGGCGATTTTGCTGCGGGTTTGGGTGGCGTATTCGCCTTCGGGGATCAGCGCCAGGCAGCGTTCATAGCAGCGCATTGCGGCGGCCAGGTGGTCCAGGGTTTGGTTCAGGTTTCCCGCTTCCCGCCACAGATTGGCTTCCTCGGGGGCGAAGCGCAGCATGTTTTCGGTGCAGGCCAACGCGCCCGGCACGTCGCGGGCGGCGAGCCTGCGGGAGGTGATGTTGTTCTGCAACCGCAGCAGCACCGCCCGGTTGGACATTGGCCGCAGCAGGGCGGCGCGCAATTCGGCCTTTTCCCCTTCGACGGATTTAACCAGCGTGCGGAGTTCCGGCACTGACAGCGGCTGCCCGCCGGCGAACACGTCGATCACCACTTGCCGCGCCCCGCCTTTGGGTTGGTCGTCGGACAGCGCGATCAGGAAATGGCCGGGGAAGTTCACCCCATGTCCTTGCCAGCCATTGGCGGCGATGGCGTGCAGCCAGATCACCCCCAGCGCCACCGGCAGGCCGCGGCGGCGTTCAATCACCCGCAGCAGGTTGGCGTTATCTGGTTCCTCATAGCGGGCCGGGTCGCCGTGATAGCCGAACTGCCCGCCAATTAACTGCGCCAGCACATCGGCCTGCCCGGCGATATCATGCGGCCCGATCTCCCGCCCGGCGGCCACCGCCTGCTGGGCGATTTCGGACAGATGCTGCCGCGCCGCGCGTTCATCGGCGTCCGGCAGGTCAATCCGCGCGAGTTGCAACGCGGCTTCGGCGATGTCGATTTCGCTATCCGGCAACTGGCCGATCGCGTCGAGGGCGGCAATCGGGTCGCTCATGCGGCACCGTGGGGCAGGGCGTCGAACAGGGGTCGCAATGTGGGGCTCACCTTGATGCTATGTTGGGCAAAGGTGGTTTCTACCACATCGGCGGCAGCGGCAATGGCGGGGATGGCGCGCAGCCGCTCCAGCGCCGCGCGGCTGCGGCTCAGCATCTCCGGCGGCACCGGGTGCAGGGTCTCGTCGGTCATCGCGCTGTTCCAGTCAACGAACAGGGCAAACTCGCGGCGGAACTCCCCGGTGGGGATGGCAAGCGCATCGCCGCGCAGTTTCTTGACGCTGAATTCCACGAAGGATTTCGCCCAGAAATGCTCAATCCAACCACCGGCGCTGGATTTGGGCTGCTCGGCCCAGATCTGCTCCGGTGCTACCTCGGCCAGCGCGCTGTCCAGCACCGGCACCCCGGCATCCAGCAGCGGCGTATGGACCTGGCACATGCTCACGCAGTGCGCCAGCCGCACCGCCGCCTTGAACAGCGTGTGCGGCTTGGCATGCGGAAAGTTGGCCAGCGTCATGCCCGGCTGACGCTCGAACTGATGCGGCCACAGCCGCCACTGCCACGGCAGCAGCATCGCCCCAGCGCCGGGCCGCGCCAGTTCCGCGGCGGCCAGCAACCGGCCGATCTGGTGGTCGTGGCGCGCGGCGGGAATGGTGAATTCATCGGCGTCGACAAACAGCACCCAGGCATAGTCGCGCAATTCCGGCAGGCACAGCACCGCATGCTGCAACGCCTTGCGCTGCACATTCACCCCCGGCGCGCTGCGATGGCGGATCAGCGTGATCACGTCATGCGCCGCCAGCGTATCCAGCAGCGCATCAGAGCCATCGGTATTGTCGTTGGTGTAGACGAAGATGCGCTGCACCCCGATCGCCTGGTAATGCGCAATCCATTCCAGCAGGTTGATCCCTTCGTCGCGCGCCATCAGCATCGCCGCCACCTGCTGGCGCGGCACGATCTGCCGCATCGCCAGCAAGGTCACCCACAGCAGCAGCCGCCACTGCCCGGGGTCGCAGGTCTCGGCGAGAAAATCGTCATCTGGCCCGATGGTCACGATGCGCCGCGGCGCCCCGCCCTGCCGGATGGCGCGCAGCCGGGCCAGGTTGGTCCACAACCGCAGCCCGACAGGATCGCCGCTCGGCGCATCCGGCAGCGCGGCGGCCGGGTCTATCACCACATCCAGCCAGCGGGACAGTCGGCCGATATCCGCATCATCGGCAAAGCGGGCGGCCAGCACCGCCTGCAGCCGCGCCCGCCCGTGCGGGCGCTGCAAGGCGGCCATGGCCTCGCCAAAATCCAGCAGATCCGCCGCCTCGTCCGCGGGCGGCAGCACCGGGGTGCGGAACCACTCTGCCTCCGCCCGCGCCGCCGCCAGCGCAATCTCGCGCGGCGCCAGCGGTGGCACCACCACGGGCGGCGCGTCCTCCAGCACCAGATCGGCCTCGGGGTAGGACAGCAGCACCGCGCATTGCGGCAACGACCCATCCCAGCCCAGCGGCGGGATAAAGCCGGGCGCCGTGTCGCGCCCCACCCGGCACCGCACCCCGCGCGCCTCCAGCACCGCCTGCAACAGCGCATAGGGCCGCGACTGCAAATACATATGCGATTCGACCTGGCGGAAACTGAACAGCCGGCGCAGATGCAGCGACAGCAGCGCCACGCCCTCGCACAGCGTACCAAACGGCGCCACCAGCGCCCGCGCCCGCAACAGCGTCGCCACCGGGTCTTCGCTCTGCCGCCGCACCGCAAACCCGCGCAGCTGCAAGCCGATTTCCACCGCGGCTAAGGTTGGGTTGCGCGCATCCTCGTGCACCAGCAGCACCTCGCGCACCCCGTCTTCCGTCCGGGCACGCTCGGCGGCCAGCAGGTAGAACGCGGCCGGCGGCGGCACATACTGCCCGGCCACCGCCCCTCCCGGCTCCGGGAACTGCGTCCCGCCGGTAAAATACATCGCCAGCACCTCCGGCCCCAGCGGCATCGCCGTATCGCGGCCGAAAAACGGCGCCACAAACCGGCGCAGCGTCTCGTCGGCATAGCGCCCGGCCACAGGTTCCAGCACCGCATCGAACCCGGCAGTGGTGAAGAAAATCCCCGCCAGCGTCGGCTGGCCCCGCCGCGCCGGCGTTTGCCCGAACGCCATCCCCTCGATGGTCGCCGGGAAATCCCCCATCGCGCTCACATCATCGAACCAGATTTGCCGCACCCCCAGATGGCGCGCCACCAGCACGATGTTCAGCACCTGCCACACCCGGTCGCCAAACCCGCCCACCGCCATCAACCGCAGCGCGCCAACCTGCCCGTCCCACCCCGCTGGCGCATCCTCGATCGCGTAAACATGCGCGGGCTGCTCCTGGCTCAGCCGTTCGAAATCAACGCCATAGCGGGTGCAGAACCGGCGCAAATCAGTCTGGGCGTGGCTCATCAATCCCTCCGCGATGCGGCGGTTATAGGCAACTTAGCCATGAACCCGCAACGATCACGCCGGCGGCACCAACCGGCCGATATCCAGCCGCAACAGCTTCGGCGCCCGCCATGCCGTCAACCCGGCGGTCAGGATGGTAATCACGCCGCCCAGGCACACCGCCGGCCCGGCCCCCAGCAGCGCCGCCGCCATCCCGCTTTCAAAATCCCCCAATTCGTTGGATGAATTGACGAACACCATCCGCACCGCCGCGATCCGCCCGCGCATATGCTCCGGCGCCAGCAGTCGCACCAACGCCTGCCGCACCACCACGCTCACCCCATCGCATGCCCCGGTAAACGCCATCGCCGCCAGCGACAGCCCAAAATTGGTCGACAGGCCAAAGACGATAATGCCCACCCCGAAGCCGGCAATCGCCAGATGCAGCGCCAGCCCGGCATATTTGCGCGGCGGGTGCCGCATCGCCACCGCCATCGCCAGCACCGACCCAGCCGAGGCCGCCGCCCGCAACGCCCCGGCCCCGGCGGAGCCCACGCCCAGAATATCGGTGGCAAACAGCGGCAACAGCCCGATCACGCCACCGAAGAAAATCGCGAACAAATCCAACGCCATGGACCCGATCAGCAACTGGTCGCTGAACACCATGCGAATGCCCTCGGCAATGTTGCGCAGCATCCCCGGCCGCACCCCCATCGCCGCCACCGTCGGCCGCGCCGGCACCCCGAACAGCAGGCACAGCGCCGATACGCCGTACAGCCCCGCCAGCAGCGGATACGTCACCTCCGGCCCGGCCCAGTCATACACCAGCCCGCCCAGCGGCGCCCCGATCAGCCCGGCCACCTGGCCCACGGACGCCAGGACCGACGCGCCCCGTAACGCCAGCGCCGCCGGCACCACCTGCGCCTCCAGCCCGGCGCTGGCCGGATTGGCGAACGCGCCCACCACCCCAGTCAGAAACGCAATCGCATACAGCATCGGCAGGCCCTGCGCCGCGGGCAGCAACGCCGCCCCGGCCAGCCCCAGGCACAGCAGCGCCATCGACAGCCGGGCGATAATGGCAATCACCCGCCGATTATGCCGGTCCGCCACATGCCCGCCGATCAGCACCAGCCCGATCGCCGGCACCGCCATCACCAGGCCGAGCCACCCCAGCGCCAGCGGATCATGCGCCAGTTGATAAACGGTAATCCCCAGCAGCACCGCCAGCGCGCTATAGCCCAGCCGCGCCAGCGCGGCGGCCACCAGATAGGCCCGAAACCCAGGTACACGCAGCACGCGAACATCCTACTTCTCGGCGCGGCTTGACCCGGCCCCCTTTGGACCCACATCTTCACCGCTCATCAGGAGGCGCGCAATGGCCGAAGACCAACTCCCCACCACCGACGAAGAATGGCGCCAGCGCCTCACCCCGGAACAGTTCGCCGTGCTGCGCCAGCACGCCACCGAACGACCCGGCACCTCGCCGCTCAACGCCGAATCCCGCCCCGGCACCTTCATCTGCGCCGGCTGCGGCCAACCGCTCTACACCACGGACAGCAAGTTCGACGCCCATTGCGGCTGGCCCAGCTTCACCGCCGCCCTCGATGACAGCGCCATCGACACCACCGTGGACCGCAGCCATTTCATGGTCCGCACCGAAGTCCATTGCGCCCGCTGCGAAGGCCATCTCGGCCACATCTTCCCCGATGGCCCCGCCCCCACCGGAATGCGCCATTGCATCAACGGCGTGTCGCTCAAATTCGTGCCGGATGAGGGATAAGGCGCTGCCATCCTGGCAACGTCTTATACGAAACGTTGCGGGCCGATCCTGATATTGCTAGAAAACGTGCTGTCGTAGCGTCAGAATTTTACTGCGCGCGCCGTCTATGTTGTTTTTAGTCCGATTTGGAGGCCCGCAATGCGCATTTTGTCGTTCATTACAGCCGCGGTGTTTGCGGCAACCATGCCGTTCGCCGCCCTGGCCGATTGCACCAACAACCCGACCTCCAACGGCGCATTATCTGCCACGCAGCTCACCAGCCTGCTCGGCGGCAAAATCGCCTGTGTTGCCGGTGGCTTTGGTTGGGAGAACCAGGAATATCACTCCGGCACCTCGTCGGGCAGCATCATCGACTACAAGCATGGCGCTCCCGGCCCCGGTGTGGTCGACCAAACCCTGACCATCGGCACCTACGCCATCAGCGGCACCACCAACGGCCTGGTCACCTACAGCTACAGCGGCGGCGGCACCTACAGCTACTATGTTTTAGGCAATAGCGCCCCGGTCACGCCGCGCGCCGGCACGTATTTCTTCTGCACCGCATTTGGTGCCACCGCGATCACCGTCAAAGTCGAAAACGGCGCCGGTCCCTGCACCTAGGCGACGCTGCGCCGATCTGCACTACGCCAGGTTGAGTGTCGGAATAGTTTACGGTTACGTTTGGTTATAAGACTAACCTTCTGGTATCGCGCGCATTTATTCGTGGCACATAAATTGCTTGGTTTGTAGCCAGTTGTAAAGGACGGAGGGCGGCGCGTTTTCTGCGAGCCGCCTTTTTCTCCTAGCCGAACGAGAGAACGGAGTGCGCGTTATGAGGAAATCGATTTTTGCGGCTGGCATTGCCACCCTGATCGCTGCTGCCAGCCCTGCAATGGCTGCCAACGTCAAGATGTACGATGAAATCGGCGGACAGACGTTTGCTGATCTTTTTGCGAACGCGTTGTCCACGTCCAACCAAGGTTGGGGGCAGGTGTTCAACTCCGGCCTTGCAACCACACTGACCGGCATCGCGGTGCTCGTGCAGCCTGTTTCCGACACCAGCACCTATACGCTCTCAGTGCTTGCCGATGGTGGGGCAGGTACCCCGACCGGCACGGCGCTTTGGTCGTCGGGGATTGAAAACGCAAGTAATTCGGTTCTCGATATCACCGGCCTGTCGCTCGCGATCAACGCCAGCACCAATTACTGGCTGGCCGTGCTGCCGGTGGATGCGACATCAGGGTGGGCCCAGCCAGACAACAATGATGCGGGCCCGACCGCGTTCTACAGCTACGGCACGTCGTCGTGGGCGGTCCAACCCAGCATCTATAGCTACAACTACGCCGCCACCATCACCGGCAGCTACGTCGATGAAACGACGACCGGCGTCCCCGAACCCGCCAGCCTCGCGCTGCTCGGCCTCGGCCTGCTTGGCACCGCTGCAATCCGTCGCCGCCGCGGCTAAACCCGCCGCCAGCGCAACGCAAAACGCCGTGCCCATCGCAAGATGGGCACGGCGTTTTTGCTTTCAGGCCCCGTGAGGCGCCCAAACCCTACTCCGCCTGCGCGCTCGCCGCACTCCGTGTCGCGCCAACCCGTGCGGCCAATGACGCTGCCATGAAGTCGTCCAGCCCGCCATCCAGCACCGCGTCCGGGTTGCCCTTTTCCACCCCGGTGCGCAAATCCTTCACCATCTGGTACGGTGCCAGCACGTAGCTGCGGATCTGGTGCCCCCAGCCGATTTCGGTCTTGGCGGCTTCCTGCGCGTTCTGCGCCACTTCGCGCCGCTGCAATTCCGCCTCGTACATCCGCGCCTTCAACATCCCCATCGCGGTTGCCCGGTTGCGATGCTGGCTGCGGTCGGTCTGGCAGGCCACCACAATCCCGGTCGGAATATGGGTGATGCGGATCGCCGATTCGGTCTTGTTAACGTGCTGCCCACCGGCGCCGGACGCTCGATACGTGTCCACTTTCAAATCTGACGGGTCGATCTCGATTTCGAACGTGTCGTCCACCACCGGATACACCCACACGCTGGCAAAGCTGGTCTGCCGCCGTGCCGCCGCATCAAACGGCGAAATCCGCACCAGCCGGTGCACCCCGGCCTCGGTCTTCAACCAGCCATAGGCGTTGATGCCGGTAATCTGCACGGTCACAGATTTAATCCCGGCCTGTTCGCCCTCGCTCTCCTCGATCACCACCACCTTGTAGCCACGCTGTTCGGCCCAGCGCGTGTACATGCGCAGCAGCATTTCCGCCCAGTCCTGGGCTTCCGTGCCGCCGGCGCCGGCGTTGATTTCCAGATAGCTGTCATTGCCATCCGCTTCGCCGGACAGCAGGCTTTCAATCTCGCGCCGTTTGGCTTCCTTGGCGAGACTGCGCAAGGCGGCATGCGCTTCCTTCGCCATATCTTCGTCGGAGTCCATTTCGGCCAGCTCGATCAGTTCAATCGCGTCCGCGACGTCCTGCTCCAGCTTCTGCACCCCCTCCATCTGGCTCGCCAGCCGGTTGCGCTCGCGCATCAGCACTTGCGCGGCGGCGGCGTCGTTCCACAAATTGGGGTCTTCGGCGCGGTGGTTCAGCTCTTCCAGGCGTCCAAGGGCGACATCCCAGTCAAAGATGCCTCCTCAGCAGTGCCACGGACTGCTTGATCTGTTCGTTGATGCTATCGGACTCGGCGGACATCAGGCATTTCCCGACTTGGTGAGCAGGAGGGAGGCGGTCAATACAACCCGCCCAGATCGCTGTCGACCCCAGCGGCGTGCGGCGCCGGCGCGGCAGGTGTGCCATCGGTGTTGGCCGCCGGCGCCGGGCTGTCTGCCGCCACCGACGCCCCCGGCGTCTGCCCCGGCTTGAACGCGTCCGTCACCATGCCGCTGCCGCTATCCCACGTCGCCAGGCTCACCCCCTCCGGCACCGGAAAGGTCAGCTTCGGGCGGGATTTCAGCGCCACCGCCATGAAATCGTGCCAGATCGGCGCGGAGATATTGCCGCCCGTCTCGTTCGGCCCCAGCGGCGCCGGCACGTCAAAGCCAACCCAGACGATGGTGGCCAGATCCGGGGTAAAGCCGGAAAACCAAGCGTCGGAGAAATCCTGCGTCGTCCCGGTTTTGCCGGCGATTGCCCGGCCCAGCCCCTCGCCGGCCGGGAAGCCGGTGCCGCGCGCCACCACACCCTGCATCATCGTCACCAGCTGAAACACGCTGGCGGGGTCGGAGAGTTGCTTGCGCGTCTCCGCCAGCACCGGGCGGGCGGTCGGGTTGTCGCAACCGGTGCAGCTGGGGGAGGGGGCACGCCAGATCGCCGCACCGTTGCGGTCCTGAATGCTGTCGATCAGCGTCGGCGTCACTTCCCGCCCACCGGTCGCCAGGCTGGCATAGGCCCCGGCCTCACGCATCACCGTGGTTTCCACCGCGCCCAAGGCCGCCGGCAGCACCCGCGGCATGTTATCGACCATGTGGAAGGCGATCGCGGTCTGCGCCACTTTTTCCATCCCCACCCGGTCGGCCACCCGCACTGTCACCAGGTTCAAGGACTTCTCCAGCGCCACATGCAGCGACACCGGCCCGCTAAAATCCTGCTCGTAATTGCTCGGTCGCCATTTGCCCGCCGCCCCGCCATCCACCACGAACGGCGCATCCAAAAACCGCTGCGAGGGGGAGATATTGTTCTCCATCGCCGTCAGATACACCATCGGCTTGAAGCTCGATCCCGGCTGCCGGTTGGCTTGCGTGGCCCGGTTGAACTGGCTGGTCTCGAAGCTCCACCCGCCAGACATCGCCACCACGCGCCCGGTCGCGGTCTCAATCGATACCAGCGCCCCCTGCGCCAGCGGAATTTGCCGCAGCAGCAGCCGTTCCGGCCGGCCGGCGGTCTTGCCCTGCGCCGGGGTGGCCGGCGCCGTCAGCGTCATCACCAGATCGCCGATTTTCACCACATCCGCCAGTTTGCGCGGCGCGGCTCCCAGACGGTCTTCCACCCGCGGCCGCGCCCAGCCGAGATCGGCCAGTTGCATCGGCAGCACGCGGGGCTGCGGCGCAGCCCCAGCGGCGGAGCGGTCCAGCACGCCCAGTTTGGCCTCGCTGTCGGTCATTTCCAGCACCACCGCCAGCCGCCATTCCGGCGGCAGGCCGGGCGGGTTGGTGGTGCTCGCCAGCGCACCGGCCCAGCCGGTGCGCAAATTCGGCCCCAATTCCATCCGCCCCACCGGGCCGCGCCAGCCGCCGCGCCGCTGGTCGTAGCGCACCAGCCCGTCGCGCAGCACCCGGTCGGCGGTGGCTTGCAAGGCCGGGTCCAAGGTGGTCCGCACCACCAGCCCGCCTTGCGTGGTCATGTCGGCGCCGTATTTGTCGATCAGCTGCCGCCGCACTTCCTCGGCGAAATACTCCGCCCCCGTCACCGTCTCCGGCCGGCGGAACGGGGCAGGGGCGATGGCGGTCGCTTTGGCCTGCGCGGCCTGGGTGGCGGTAATCGCCCGGTCATCGGCCATCCGGTCGATCACCCAATCCCGCCGCGCCCGCGCCGCATCGGGGAAGCGGAAGGGGTTGTAATTGTTGGGTGCCTTCGGCAGCACCGCCAGAAACGCCGCCTCGGCCACCGTCAGTTCATCCAGCGGCTTATTGAAATACGCCTGCGCCGCCGAGGCCACGCCATAGGCCTGCAAGCCCAGATAAATCTCGTTCAGATAGAGTTCGAGGATCTTCTCCTTGCTCAAACTCTGCTCAATCCGCACCGCCAGGATCAGCTCGCGCACTTTGCGGGAAATCGAGGTCTCATTGCCCAGCAGCATGTTCTTCGCCACCTGCTGGGTAATGGTCGATGCCCCAATCGGCCGCCGCCCGCTGCCATATTGCAGCGCATCCGTCAGCCCGGCGCGCACGATGGCAATCGGGTCGAAGCCACGATGCAGGTAGAAATTCTGGTCCTCGGCAGAAATAAACGCGTGCTTCACCACATCGGGGATGGCGCCGACCGGCACAAAAATCCGCCGCTCGGTGGCCAGTTCCGCCATCAGCCGGTCATCCCCGGCATAAATCCGGCTCATCACCCGTGGCTGATAGGTGGCCAGGCTTTCATGGTCCGGCAAATCCGCGCCGTAGCGTTGGTACAGCATGTAGCCGCCGCCGGCCGCCGCCACTGCGCCCAGCGTCGCCAGCGCGAACAACGCGCCCAGCAGCCGGGTGAACCAATTGCCGCGCTTGCGCCGCGCCGGCTTGGGCCGCTGCGGCGGCGGAGGCGGCGGGGCGTCGGGGATACCGAGTTCGGGGGCACCGGCAGGGCGGGCGCCCAGGCGTTCGCGGGCAATCAAAGGGTCGCTCATACTGCGCCCCATACACGAAAACCGAGGAGAAACGAAAGCCGAACGATCTAGCTGCCGCTATGTGGCTTCTCGTGCGGGCGAAGCTGCTTGACCAGAATGCCGGTCAAATGCCCCAGCGTGGCGGTCAGCGCCGCATCGAACGGGTGATGCACCACGGCGGACACGCTCCCTTGCAGGTCTTTGGCATCCTGCACCACCACAGCCAGCGCCATGTCCTGGATCTCCTTGGCCAGCGCCAACTCCCGCCCCGGCGTCAGTCGGGTGGAGATCACGAAAATCACCCCGGCTACGACCAGGTTCACCACCCCGATGATCAGCGCCGCCTGCACCTGGCCGAACTGGCCGGCCAAAGCGAAAAACACGCCGATATCCAGCATCAGCAGGCCAAAGCAGCCGGCCAGCCCCGCCAGAATGTGCAGGGACGTGCGTGCCAGCACGTGGCGGATGCGGATTTCATTGGTAATGCCATGCGCATGCACCAACACGCGCAGATTTTGCAGCAGGCGTTCGATGTTCATCTACAAGCGTCCCGTGGTGCGGCCAGTCATGAAACCCAGCAGAAACGCCGCCGCCACCGCGGCCAGCGGATGGCGCTTGATATTGCCCTCGGCATCGTCGGACAGCGCCGACAATGCCTCGCTCAGCGCCTTTATCTGCCGCTCCAACCCCGCCTCAGCCGGCGGTTCGGGCGGCGGTGGCGCCACGCTCACCGCTGGCGGCGGCGTCAGCTGTTGGCGCAGGGCTCGCAATTCGTCCTCAAGCACGGGGCGCGACATGATAGTTCCACCTTCCGAACGCGCCGCGGCGCGCCAGCCAGCCTAGGCCGCTGCGCCCGGTGCGGCAACCAAACTGCGGTGGTGCGATCAACTCACCGCCGGCACAGGGGCCGCAAAATACGCATCCACCGCCCGCTTCATCGCCGCCGCTACCCGCTTGCGGTGGTCCGCCTTGCGCAAGGCCGCCTCGTCCTCGCGGTTGGACATAAAGCCCATTTCCACCAGCACGCTCGGAATATCGGCGGCCTTCAACACGCTGAACGCGGCATGCCGGGCCGGGTGCTGCAACAACGGCAGGTCGCGGCCCAAAGCGCGCACCACGCCGCGCGCCATGCGCGCCGAACCGGCACGGGTTTCCTGCCGCACCAGGCTGCCCAGAATATGCGCGACTTCCGGCGAGGTTGCCGGCAGCGCGGCCCCGAACCGATCCGCCGCATTCTCTCGCTGCGCCAGCGCGGCGGTTTGCAGGTCCGATGCGGTATCCCCCAGCGTGTAAACGCTCGCCCCGCGCACCGCATGGTCGGTCAGCGCATCGGCATGCATGGACACGAACAGATCCGCCCCCTGCTGCTGCGCCAGCCCCACCCGATCTTCCAGCGGGATAAACACATCGCGCGACCGGCTCAGCGCCACCCGGTAGCGGCCGGATGCCAGCAACTGCCGCTGCAATTCCTGCGCGGTGGCAAAGGCGATATGCTTCTCATACGTGCCGGAAATGCCGATGGCGCCGGGGTCTTTGCCGCCATGCCCGGGGTCCAGCAACACCAACGGCAGCTTGCCGCCCGGCGGTTTCGCGGGCGGCGCGGTTTTGGCGGCCAGGGCCGGCGCTGCAAGCGCACCGCCAAACGCCGCGCCCAGCAGGGTGCGGCGTTGCAGCAAAAGCCAGGGGCGCGGATCGCCGTTCATGCATAACCACTTAACATATTGGCTTTAGAAGATCATCCTTCTTGTTGATTGCGGCGGATGCATGGCGAAAGCCAGCCGCGCAAATCGGGCGGCCTTGCGGTCGGGTCCGGTTTGCTGCATGGTCTGTCCGCTTCGGCAATGCCGGCTTGGCCGGGCGCTAATGCCCGCACGCCAACGCAACGCCACCCGCATCCGCGCGCAGTCTGCGCGACCGGAATGCCGCATCTGCCGGCCGCCGCAAGGCTTGGCCTGGCGAGGCTGCTGCGGGAACAGACCCTGGAACGACAACCCAGGCCTGGAGGCAATGATTTCCACCGGGGCAGCGCGGCCAATGGCTGCGACCCCGATTGCAGAAGATTGGGTCTGATGACCGACGTTGCGCCGCTTTTTCTTGCTGGGATGGTCCATCCCCGCGCCCCTGTCCGGGCGCCGGCAAGTGGCGTGCGTCGTCCGACCAACCATTTCGCCGTTCTCTCCCTGCAATCGGGCCTGCCCCTCCCTTCACGACTACGCCGTCGCCGCTACGTCCGGGCGCTTTGCCCGTTGGACGCCCGCAGGCTGATGGCTCACGGGAGCTCAGGGCTTAATGACCAAACGCATGTTGATCGATGCCACCCACGCGGAAGAAACCCGCGTGGTGGTGCTGGACGGTAACCGCCTCGAAGATTTCGACGTTGAAAGCTCAACGAAGCGGCAGCTGAAAGGCAATATCTACCTCGCCAAAGTGGTGCGGGTTGAACCCTCGCTGCAAGCCGCCTTCGTTGAATATGGCGGCGGCCGGCACGGCTTCCTCGCATTCGGGGAAATCCACCCAGACTACTACCAGATCCCGGTTGCCGACCGGCAGCGCCTGCTCGCGCTCCAGGCCGAGGAAGCCCGCGCCGAAGCGGAAGCCGAGGATGCGGAGGACGAACAACCCGTCGTCGCCGCCCCGCCGGCGCAGCCGGCCCGCGTGGCGCAATCCCGCCGCCGTGGCCGCCGTGGCC
>CAITOL010000028.1 GCA_903893975.1 uncultured Rhodospirillales bacterium
GCAATGCCTGGTGCGCAATGGGCGGCTGTGGCAGGCTGGGGGTGATCCGCGCCGGGATGGGGCGGGGATGGCGGTTTTGGGGTGAGCGTTAAGGTGTTCTTTTTGTGAACAAAAAGAACCAAAAAAAACTTTCTATCACTGCCTGGCCTACGGCCTACATTCCCGGGTTGGGATGTGCGTACGGGACCGTAGTTTGAAAGTTTTTTGCTCCTTTTTTCCAAAAAAGGAGCGCTTGCTTGCCTTACGTTAAAACCCCCTCCCGCAACACCAAATGCCGCTCATGCACCGCCACCAGCGCCTCCCGATGGGCGATGGACACGATGGTGGTGTTGGGCAGTTGCGTGCGTAGTTGCGCGTACAGCGCCTGTTCCGCCTCCGGGTCCAGGCTCGACGTGGCTTCGTCCAGAAACAGCCAGTCTGGCCGCAGCAGCAGCGCGCGGGCGATGGCGAGGCGTTGTTGTTCGCCGCCGGAGAGGCGTTGGCTCCAGGCGTCCTCCACATCCAGCCGCGGCAGCAGCGCGCCCAGCCCGACAGCGGTCAGCGCGGCGCGGATGGTGGCGTCGGGGAGGTCGGCGGGGCTGGCGGGATAGCAGGCGGCGTGGCGCAGGCTGCCGAGCGGCAGGTACGGGCGCTGCGGCAGGAACAGGGACTGGCCGGCCGGCGCTTCGATGCCGCCGGCGCCGAACGGCCAGATGCCGGCGAGGGCGCGGAAGATGGTGGATTTGCCTTGGCCGGAGCGGCCGGAGATCAGGGTGGACTGCCCGGCGGGCAGCACGAGATTGGTGCCAGCGAGCAAATTGCGGCCGTCCGGCAGGTCGAGCCGCAGGGCGTGCAGGTGCCAGTTGGCGTCTGGCGCGGCGGTCACCGCAAGGTCGGCCATGGCGGTGCTGTGGGCGGTGGCGATGGCCTGGCGGAAGCCGGTCAGACGGTCCACCGTGGCGCGCCAATCGGCGAGGTCTTGATAGGCGTGGACGAAGAAGGACAGCGAATCCTCCACCTGGCGGAAGGCGCTGGCGGTTTGCATCATCGCGCCGAGGGTGATTTTGCCGGCGAAATAGCGCGGGGCGGCGATTACCAGCGGGAAGATCACCGCCGTCTGGTCGTAGATCGCGGTGACGGTGGTGAGTTGCTTGGTTTTGCGCATGATGACAAACCAGTTGTCGATCAAGGCGGCGAAGCGGGTTTGCAGCCCGGCGGCTTCCTGCGTTTCGCCGCGATAGAGCGCGATGCTTTCCACATTGTCGCGCATGCGGGCCAGGGCGTAGCGGAAATCGGCCTCCGCCCGTTGCTGGCGGAAGCGCAGCCCGGCCAGCGGGCGGCCGACGAGATGCGCCACCCAGGAGCCGACGATGGCATAGGCCAAAGCGAGCCAGACCATGTAGCCGGGCAGGTCGATGCCGAACAGGCTGACTGCGCCGGAGAGGTTCCACAGGATGGCGACGAAGCTGACCAGGGTGACGATGGCCGAAATCAGCCCGAGGCTGAGTGAGAGCGCGCTTTCGATGAAGCCGCGCACGTCTTCGGCGATGCGCTGATCCGGGTTGTCCGGCTGGTCCGAAGCACCAGTGCCGCGCAGGCTGAGATGCCAGTAGGCGCGGCCGGCCAGCAAATCCGCCAGGAACGAGCGGGTCAGCCAGTCGCGCCACTGGATGGTCAGCTTCTGGGTGAACCAGGTGCGGTAGACCGCCACCAGCACGAAACAGGCGGCGAGCAGGGTGAAGCTGGGCATGAAGCCCTGATCGGTGTGCTTGTAGAACAGCAGCAGGTCGAGGAAGCTGTCCCAGTCTTTGTCTTGCAAGGCGTTGTAGAAGGCGCGGTTCCAGAAACTGAGTTCAACGTTGATGCCCACCAGCACCAGGCGCAGGCCGATGATGCTGGCGAGCAGCGCGCGCGCCGACCAGCGGGTTTCGCTGTTGAAATAGGGCGCGGCGAGGCGCCAGGCATCACGCAGGAAGGGGCCGAGGGCACGCATGGGACAACTCCGAAACCACGGGCGGCGAAACGGGCCGCGCGTGGGCTCAGGTGGCGGCTTCCCGGCGCGGCGTCAATGCGTGCCGGTTGGGCGGATCACTTTACGCTGATCTGCTTTTCCATCGGGGCGAGCCGGGCGACGAGGTAGTTCTGCTTGGCAAAGGCCACCCCGGCGCGGTCCATCGCCAGTTGCAGGTCTTCAGCCAGGGCGTTGAAATGCACGTCGTGCACGCCCATGCCGCGATGCGCCTGGGCCATGTCGGCGCCGGTATAGCTGCACGGGCCGCCGAGCAACTGGCAGAACTGGCTGACCAGCTGCGCCTTCAGCCGGGGAATGTCGGCTTTGGCGAAAAAGTCTTTGATGCGCGGGTCCACCAGCACGGTGGCGACGAAATCATCGACGATATGGGTCAGGCCCGGCGTGCCGCCGAAGGCTTGGAACATGGCATCATCGGCGCGGGCGGCGTGCGGGGCGGAGGACAGCACCAGGCTGGCGAGCATGGCAAGGCGGAACAGGTGTTTCATCGACGGGATCCTTACGGGCGAAAGGGCGGTTAGAAGCCGATCTGGGTGGAGAGGTAGACGCCGCGTTCGTCCTTTTTCGTGGCGATGGTGCCGAGATCGACATAGGCCAGGGTGACCGAAATGTTCTTGGTCGGCGCCCAGGCGATGAACAGGTCTTTCCAGTCGGTTTCCTTGGTGAAGCCGAGATTGCTGGATTTGGTGCGGTATTCGCCGCCGATGGCGATGGATTTGGTGAGCAGATAGGCCACCGAGCCTTCAAATTGCGGCTTGTAGCCATTGTTGCGCGGGCCGCCGAAGCCGAGGATGCCGAGTTCGTTCGCGCGCGTCATGCGCACCGTGGCGTCCACCAGCAGCGATTGCTCCAGATAGAGTTTGGTGGCGGCGAGGTAGAAATCCGCACCTTGTGAGTCTTTGGCACCAACGGCACGGACGATGCTGTTTTTATTGCCGATTTTATACTGCACGCCGGCGGCGAGTTGCGGCAGATAGCTGTCCTGGTCGTAGACGGTATCGCCGTAGAGCCGCACCTTGGCGCCGACGATGTCCTGACTGAAGGTGAAATTCCGCCCGAGCCCGAGCGCGCCGCCGACTTTCAGCGTGTTGAAATCCTGATGCGCGTAGGAAATTTCCACCCGGTTGTTGATGCCGAAGGCGAAGCCCTCGCTGCCGAGTTGGTAGTCGGACAGGCGGACATAGGTGCCGTGGATATTGGCGCCGACCGCATCATCGGTGCCGTAGCCGGTGATCAGCGCCCAGGTGGCCAGCCCGCCACCGCCGGCGCCTTCGACATTGCTGACCCCGCCGGTCAGCAGCAGGCGGCCACTTTCCATCGGGTTGCCGTAGCCGGTGTTCGGCGCGGTTTGTGCCAGTGCGGCGCCAGCGCTGAAGGCGACGCAAAGCGTCGCGACGACGCTGAGCGTCGCGGCAAGTATGGGTTTTGCAAGCATGGCGAGATCCTTTTTCCGCTGCGGCAATGTGGCCAGCACCGCCGTTACGGTTGGGGCGGGGAGATGGATGCGCGATGACGGGAAAAAAATCTCGGCTTGGCGGCAAGCTGTGGCTGCGCCATCGTGACGGCAAAACGATGGGGTTGGGCTGATGGGTGTCGCACCGCTGCAAATCGCTTTTTCGGACGCGGACTGGGCGGCCATTCGCGCCAGGGTGGCGGGGTATGAATGGCATGAAATGCCGGATGTGCCGGAAGGCGGCGACCGCTGGGCCTATGGCACGGATATGCGCACCTTGCGGCAGATCTGCGACCACTGGGTTGGCGGCTATGACTGGCAGCGCCTGGCGCGGCGGTTGGGGGCGTGGCCGAATTTCACCACTGAGATTGACGGGCAGGCGATCCATTTCCTGCACATCAAAAGCCCGGCCGCCAACGCCACGCCGCTGCTGCTGACGCATGGCTGGCCGGGATCGGTGCTGGAATTTCTCGACGTGATCGGCCCGCTTGCGGCGCGGTGCGATCTGGTGATCCCGTCACTGCCCGGCTACGGCCTGTCCGGCAAGCCGAAAACCCCGATCGGGCCGCGCGCCACCGCGGCGTTGTGGGACCGGTTGATGCGGGAGGAACTGGGCTATGCCAGCTACATCGCGCAAGGCGGCGATTGGGGCGCGGTGGTCACCGGCTGGCTCGGTGCCCGGCATGGGCTGGCGCAAGGCGGCGGCTGCCGGGCGATCCATCTGAACATGTTCGCACTGCGGGCACCGGTGCCGCCGCAAACGCCGGAGGAGCAGGCCTGGGCGGCGGAGCAACTGGCGACGCGGGAGCGGGAAGGCGCCTATCTGCGGCTGCAGATGACCAAGCCGCAGACCCTATCCTATGCCATGATGGACAGCCCGGTGGGGGTGGCGGCATGGATTGTGGAGAAGTTCCATCGCTGGTCGGACCGGCGCGGCGCGGATGGCAGCGACCGGCTGGACAACGCGTTCAGCACCGATGATCTGCTGGACAACATCATGCTGTATCTGCTGACCCGCAGCTTTAACACCGCCACCTGGTTTTATCGCGGCGCGATGGAAGAAGGCACGGTGCTGCCCGCCGGCAGCCGGGTGGAGGTGCCGACCGGCGTTGCGGTCTACCCGGCGGAATTGTTCAAATTCCCGCCGCGCCGGCTGGCGGAGCAGAGTTTTAACGTGGTGCGTTGGACCGAGCTTGACCATGGCGGCCATTTCGCCGCCATGGAAACCAAGGCCGCGTTTGCGGCCGAAGTGCTCGGCTTTGTCGATCAGGTGGCCGGCACGGCGTCCGCGAGGTAGCGGATCGCCGCCTGCACCCCGCCGGGGCCGTGCGGGATGTTCAGGGCGGCGAGCGCCATTTCGATCACGCTGAGCGTGCCCAGCACCATCGGCGCGTTGACATGGCCCATATGGGCGATGCGGAACGCCTTGCCGGTGAGCGCGCCGAGGCCGACGCCGAGCACCACGCCGCAGTTGTCTGAACAATAGGCGCGCAGCGCGTCCGCGCTGTAGCCATCGGCCAGCACCACGTTGGTGACGGTGCGCGAGCGCTGGGCCGGGTCTGGAATGCTGAAGCGCAACCCGCCGCCGCTGGCCCAGATTTCCACCGCGCGGCTGACCGCGCCGGCGAGCAGTTCATGGCGGCGGAACACGGCCGGCAGGCCCTCGGCGAAGATCATGTCCAGCGCTTCGCGCAGCGCCCAGAGCAGGTGGATCGGCGGGGTGCCGGCGTATTTCTGGTAGTGCTGTTCGCCTTCCCGCGCCGTCCAGTCCCAATAGGGCGTGCGCATATTGGCGGTATCATGCACGGCGCGGGCGCGTGCATTGGCGACGACGAAGCCGAGGCCGGGCGGGCCCATCAGCCCCTTCTGCGCCGCGGACATGGCGACATCGACGCCCCAGGCATCCATCTGGAATTCGACGCAACCCAAGGCGGCGACGGCATCGACCATGAACAGTGCCTGGTGGCCGGCCGCCTTGATGGCGGCGCCGATGGCGGCGATGTCGTTGACCACGCCAGAGGCGGTATCGACCTGCACCACCAGAATGGCCTTGATCTCGCCCGCGGTATCGGCGCGCAGCCGGGCTTCAACCTCGGCCGGACGCACGGCGCGCTGCCAGTCCCCAGGCAGCACCTCCACATCGGCGCCAAGGCCGGCGGCGGCTTTGCCCCAGCCGGCGGCGAACAGGCCGCTTTCCAGCACCAGCACCTTGTCGCCGCGCGACAGCACATTGGTCAGCGCCGCTTCCCAGGCGCCGTGGCCGTTGCCGATATAGATGTAGGTGCGGCCGCTGCTGGCGAATAACCGGCTGATATCGGCCTGGAGTTGCAGGGTCATGCCGTTCATCGCCGGCGAATAAATATCCGTCGCCGGGCGGTGCATGGCGCGCAGCACCTCATCGGGGATGGTGGTCGGGCCGGGGATGGCGAGGAATTCGCGGCCAGCGCGTAGGGTCATGAGGGTGCGTCCTTAAGGCGGGTTAGCCGCCAAACTGGATGAAGGGGTTGGATTTGCGTTCCTCGCCGAAGGAGGAGGCGGGGCCGTGGCCGCAGACGAAGCCGATATCGTCGCCGAGCGGCAGCAATTTGCGCCGGATGGAGGAGATGAGCGCGTCGTGGTCGCCATAGGGGAAATCCGTGCGGCCGACGGAGCGGCAGAACAGCACATCGCCCACGAAGGCGAAGCGCAGGGTTTTTTCCACATAGACCAGGCTGCCCGGCGAGTGGCCGGGGCAGTGGTAGATGTCGAAATGGAACATGCCGAGATCGACGGTCTCCCCTTCAGCGAGCCAGCGGTCCGGGGTGCAGTTTTCCATGCCCTGCATCTGGAATTTGGCGGCGGAGACGGCGATTTCATCCATCAGGAATTTGTCGCGGATATCCGGGCCGAGGATCGGCACCGGGGCGCCGTCGCGCGCTTGTAGCATCGCCTTCAGCCCCATCGCCCCGCCGGCATGGTCCAGATGCCCGTGGGTGATCAGCAGCATTTCCACCTTCAGGCCGAGGCTGTCGATATTGGCCATGATCTGATCGGCATCGCCGCCGGGGTCCACCACCATGGCGCGCTTGCT
Source organism: uncultured Rhodospirillales bacterium (assembly GCA_903893975.1). Classification (GTDB taxonomy): domain Bacteria; phylum Pseudomonadota; class Alphaproteobacteria; order Acetobacterales; family Acetobacteraceae; genus CAITOL01. The sequence continues at coordinate 6,532 of CAITOL010000028.1, forward strand.
GTCTTCCTCCCACAACAGGGAGCAGTTCTGCTCGAACGGGGTGACGGGCAGGATGGCGATTTTGAAGTCAGGCATGGCGGGTTCCTGGCAGCTTGGGCTTCGGCATTACGATTGGCGGCTGGCGCTGTCCAGTATCGTCCGATCACAGTCTCGGCGGTGCGGTCTGTGTGGACATGGGCGAAACGATCGTTTAAGCTGGCTTAAGCTAGTTTAAACAGGTGCGATATGCGCGAGATTGCGGCGTTCGACGCGAAGAACAAGCTCGGTCATTTGCTCGACCTCGTCGAACGGGGCGAGGAAGTGATGATCACCCGCTACGGCAAGCCCGTGGCGCGCTTGCTGCCGGCGCGGCCGACGCAGAGCCGGGATGAAGCGCGGGCGGCGGTGCTGCGGCTGCGCCAGCGCGCGGAGCAACTGGCCGCCGGCGGTTTCGATTGGGCGGAGTGGCAAGCCTATCGCGACGAGGGGCGGCGCTAGATCCGGGCGGTTGGCGATGTTGGTATTAGACAGTTCGGCAACCCTGGCCTGGGTGTTTGGCGACGAAACGAGCGAGGCGATCCGCGCGGTTTTTGCTGAAATCGCCGAGGACGGCGCGGTGGTGCCGGCGCTGTGGCGGCTCGAAATCGCCAACAGCCTGACGGTTGCCGTGCGGCGCAAACGGATCGCCGCCGCCTATCGCCGCGACGTGCTGGCGGACCTTGCGCTGCTCGACATCACCGTTGATCCGCAGACCGATGCGCAGGCCTGGGGCGAGACGCTGCGCCTGGCCGATCAGTGCCAGCTGACGCTGTATGACGCGGCCTATCTCGAACTGGCGCAGCGCCGTGGGTTGCCGCTGGCGACGCTGGACCAGGCGCTGCGCCGCGCCGCGCAAACCATCGGTGTGGCGTTGCGCGGCTGACGCGGGCCGGGGGCTAGCCGTGCGCCATGTCCAGCGCCGGCGGCACATCGGCGTCGAGCGGGCAGATATAGGGCTGTTCGGCTATGCGCGCGGCGTGGTCGGCTTTCGCGGCGGCGATCAGGGCCGGGTTGCGGATGGCTTCGGCGGCAGTGGCTGCCAGCACTTTGGCCGCATGAACCATGCCTTTATGGGCGATGCCGGATTTGCCCTGGGCGGTGAGCTGCCAGGAATGGCCGGGGGTGCCGACGGCATAGGTGGCACCGCGGATCTGCGCCGTTGGCACCACCCAGGACACATCGCCCACATCCGTGCTGCCGACGCCGGCATTGCTTTTGCCGCCGAGCGGGATGATGCGGTCGGCCAGCGGCACGTTCAGGTCTGGCTTCAGGCCGAAGCGCAGGAAGGCGCCGGCGATATCGTCCGGGCGCAGGGTGGCGCGGATTTCCTCGGCGAAGCGCCGGTCTTCCGCATCCCATTCCGGCGGGCCGAGGCGGGTCAGGCTGTCGTGCAGCGCCTGTTCCAGCGGCGGGTTGGCCAGCAGGTTGGACATGCCGGAGACGGTTTGGTGTTCCACCCGGGTTTCCGTCATCAGCGCTGCGCCGGCGGCGACGTTTTTCACCCGCGCGATCAGCGTGTGCAGTTCTGCCAGTTCGCGGGCGCGGATCAGATAGCGCACCTTGGCGCGGGCCTGCACCACGTTGGGCGCGACGCCGCCGCCATCGAGCAGCGCGTAGTGGATGCGCGCGTCTGACGGCATGTGTTCACGCATGTAGTTGACGCCGACATTCATCAATTCCACCGCATCCAGCGCCGAGCGGCCGAGATGCGGGGCGGCGGCGGCGTGGCTGGCGCGGCCGTGGAAGGTGAAATCCACCTCCACATTGGCCAGCGACACGGCAGGGTTGACGGCGGCGAAGGGGGCGGGGTGCCAGGATAGCGCGATATCAACGTCATCGAACACGCCTTCGCGCACCATGAACAACTTGCCGGCGCCGTTTTCCTCGGCCGGGCAGCCGTAATAGCGCACCCGGCCTTTGAGGCCCTGGGCGGCCAGCCAGTCCTTCACCGCCACGGCGGCCAGCATGCTGGCGGCGCCGAGCAGGTTATGGCCGCAGGCATGGCCGGACGGACCGATCGGGCGATGTTCGGCGATGCCGGCTTCGTTGGACAGGCCGGGCAGCGCGTCAAACTCACCGAGGATGGCGATCACCGGGCCTTCGTCCCCGGCTTCCCCCACCAGCGCGGTCGGCATGCCAGCGAGGCCGGTGGTGACGCGAAAGCCGTGCTGTTCCAGCATGCTGACATGCTCGGCGGCGGAGCGGTGTTCCTGAAAGCCGAGTTCCGGCATGTCCCAGATGCGGTCGGAAAAAGCTTCAAACGCCGGCCGATATGCGTCCACCAAGGACCAGAGGGGATCGGCATTCGGGGTTGCGTTCGGCATGACAGGCTCCTGCGTGATGCGCCGAGCCTGGGGCGCGGGGCGGCGGGCGTCAATGTTTGAAACATGAAATTCCGTGCTTCGGGCTTGCGCGATGCCCGGCCGGCGGATACAAGTTTGCCTCAGTTGCGAATTATTCGCATTCGCAGACGTAGGAACGACCATGCTGGTAAGTCTTATTCTGGTGTTTCGCGAGGCCATGGAGGCGGGGTTGATCGTCGGCATTGTGCTGGCGGCGACCGAAGGGGTGCGGGCGCGCGGGCGCTGGGTGGCGGGCGGGGTCGCGGTCGGAGTAGCCGGGGCGGGGCTGGTGGCCGGCTTCGCGGCGGCGTTGTCCGATGCGTTCGACGGCGCTGGGCAGGAGGTGTTCACCGCGGCCATTCTCGGGTTCGCGGTGCTGATGCTCGGCTGGCATATTCTGTGGATGGCGCAGCACGGGCGGCAGATGGCGGCCGAGTTGCGGACGGCCGGCCAGCAGGTGCGGCTGGGGCAGCGGTCGCTGGCGGCGTTGGCCGCGGTGGTGGCGGTGGCGGTGCTGCGCGAGGGGGCGGAACTGGTGCTGTTCCTCTACGGGCTGGTGGTGTCGTCGCATGACAGCGCGCCGTCGCTGGTGCTGGGCGGGGTGGCCGGGCTGGTGCTGGCGGCCGGGCTGTCCTGGGTGTTGTATCGCGGGTTGGTGAGCGTGCCGCTGCATCGGCTGTTTTCACTGACCAACGCGCTGATCGCGCTGCTGGCGGCGGGCATGGCCGGGCAGGCGGCGGCGGTGCTGCATAGTGCGGACCTGCTGCCGGGCTGGGGCGAGCAGATTTGGGACACCAGCGCGGTGCTGGCCGATGGCAGTCTGCTTGGGCGGACCTTGCATGCGTTGATCGGCTATTCCGCCCGGCCGTCGGGCATTCAGCTCGCGGCCTATGCGGCGACGTTGCTGGTGCTGGGCGGCGCGGGGCGGATGATCGGCCGGCGGCCGCGCGCGGCGGCGCTGGCGGTGCTGACGGTGGGGATGGTGGCCGGCGCCGCGCCGGCGCGGGCGGACGAACTGCCGCTGCTGGTGTTCCGCAACCATCGCTTTGAGCCGGCGCGCATACAGGCGCCGGCCGGGGTGAAGTTCCGCTTGCAGGTGAAGAACGCCGACGACACCGCCGATGAATTTGAAAGCGCGGCGCTGAACCGGGAGAAGCTGGTGCCGCCCGGGCAGACGGTGACCATCTTCCTCGGGCCGCTGGCGCCAGGCGAATACAAATTCTTCGGCGATTTTCATCAAGACACCGCGCAAGGCGTGCTGGAGGTCAAATGAGCCCGTTTCATCGACTGGTTGCGGCAGCGATCCTATTGCTGCCGGTGACGGCGCGCGCCGATTATCTGGTGCGCTCCCCCACCGAAATCGATCTTGGCGAGATCGAGCTGGAGCATAATGGCTCCGCCAATTTCGACCGGCGGCCGGACCAGCGCGGCGCGCGCAGCTACACCACCGAGATCGGCACCGGGCTGACGCCCTGGTGGCATAGCGAGCTGGAATTCGGCTTCGACCGCGCCCCCGGGCCGGCGCAGTCCACCTTGCTGACGTCGCTGGTGTGGGAAAACACCTTTCAGCTGACCGAGCCGGGGGAGGCGTTTTTCGACTGGGGATTTTACGTGGAATACGGCCAGTCCCTGACGCGCGGGCGCAATGCGGGGCCGAACCAGGTGACGTTCGGGCCGCTGATCGCCAAGGATATCGGCCGCACCACGCATACGCTGAACCTGCTGTTCAGCCGGGAGTTGGGGCCGGACCAATCCACCCACGGGCTGGATTTCAGCTATGCGTGGCAAAGCCGGTGGAATATCTGGGCGCCGCTGTCGCCGGCGATTGAGATTTACGGCGATACCGGGGTGATCGGGCAGATTCCGCGCCTGTCGCAGCAGCAATTGCTGGCCGGGCCGGTGGGGGTGGGCGCGATCCGGCTGAGCGAGCTGGGGTTGGGGCAGGCGGGCAAGATTAAATACGAGGCCGGCTGGCTGTTCGGCGCCACCCCGGCGACGACGCATGGCGCGCTGCGCTGGCGGTTGGAGCTGGAGGTGCCGTTCTAGGCCGGCCGGCTTCACAGCCATGATCGCCCCGCCTAAAGTTTCGCCGGGGAGAAACGATCATGCCGGATACTGAGATTTTGCGCGCCAGGGCTGGCCGCGCCGGGACGCGTTTGGCGGTTTTGACGCTGGCCGCGCTGCTGAGTGCCGGGACTGCCGCCGGGCGCGACCTGACCTTTGGCCGTGGCACCGAACATGCGGCGATTGATCCGCATTTCAACGATGCCGGCAACGACGTTTCGACCAACCAGAACATCTACGACCGGCTGGTGGAGATGAACGCGCGGCAGGAGATGACGCCGTCGCTGGCGACATCGTGGCGCGCGCTCGACCCGTTGCGCTGGGAGGTGAAACTCCGCGCGGGGGTGACGTTCCATGACGGCTCCGCTTTCGGGCCGGAGGATGTGGCCTTCTCGCTCGACCGGCCGAACCATCTGGTGGGGGCGGCGGCGCCGTGGACCCGTTCGGTCGCCTCGGTGGCCGGGGTGGATGTGGTGGATGCCACCACCATCATCGTGCGCACCAAAACGCCGAAGCCGATGCTGATGGATGAAATCGGCAATGTGTTCATGGTGTCGAAAAAAGCCGCGACCGGGGCGAGCACGGAGGATTTCAACAGTGGGCGGGCGGCGATTGGCACCGGGCCGTATCGCTTCGTGGCATGGCAGCGCGGCGATCGGCTGGAATTGCAGGGCTATAAGCCGCATTGGCGCGGCACGCCGGAATTCGACCGGGTGACGCTGCGCTTTATCCCCAATACCGCGGCGCGGATTGCCGATCTGATGGCCGGCGCGGTGGATGTGATCGACGGGGTGCCGCCGAACGATGTGCCGAGCCTTGCCGCGTGCAAGGAGTTGCGGGTGTGGTCGGGGCTGACCAACCGCATCACCTTCCTGGCGATTGATAGCGGGCGGGCGACGACGCCGTTTGCCACCGATCTGGCCGGTGCGCCGTTGGCGAAAAACCCGCTGGCCGATATGCGGGTGCGGCGGGCGCTGTCGAAAATGATCAACCGGCCGGCGCTGGTGGAACGGGTTGCCGGCGGGCAGGGCGTGCCGGCCGGCCAGATCGTGCCGCCAGGGCAGGGCGGCTATGCCGAGGATCTGGCGCCGGATACGCTGGATCTGGCCGCGGCGAAGCGGTTGCTGGCCGAGGCGGGGTATCCGCAAGGCTTCGGGATCACCATTCAATCGTCCAACGACCGGTTCCCCGAGGATAGCGCGGTGTTGCAGGCGCTGGGGCAGATGTTCACCCGTGGCGGGCTGAAGCTGAACGGGGTGAATTCCATGCCGTTCAACGTGATGATCGGGCAAGCGGCGCAGCAGAAATTCAGCCTGTATCTATGGGCGTATAACAGCGGCGCGCCGGATGCGTCCGAGGGGCTGAAATCCCTGCTGGCGACGCGCGATGTGGCGGCGGGGATGGGTGGGTCTAACCGGACGCAATATTCTAACCCGGCCTTCGATGCGCTGCTGGCCAAGGGCCTGGGTGAGTTTGACGACACCAGGCGCAACGGGCTGTTCGCCGAGGCGACCCGGCTGGCGATCCGCGATGATGTGGGGATGATCCCGCTCTACTGGCAGAAACATAGCTGGGGCAGCCGCGCCGGGCTGCGTTACGAGGCCAATGTGCAGGACGATAATGCGGTGCGGTTTGTGCACATCGGCGAGTAGCGCGCGGCGCTAGCGCGGGCAGGTCTGCGCAAGGCCTGTCTGGGGACGTGGATGCCCACGCCCCGACGCGGTTGCAAAATGCCTTAGCCCCGGCGGGTTTGGCGGCGCCGGGCGGCGACCATCCCGGCGAGGCCAAGGCCGAACAGGCCGAGCGTGGCCGGTTCCGGCACATCGACCGTGGTGTACGAAACGGTAATCGCCGTGATGGCAAAGTCATTGCCATTGTCGCTGACCGGGTCCAGGTCGATTGAGGTTTGGTTCGACAGGCCGGTAACGCTGGTCAGGTCTTGCAGGGTAAAGCTGGTTGACAGCGGAAGGCCGTAATTCGACCCGTAGACGATCTGGCCATCCGAACTGGCGATCGCAATCCCCCAGGTGCCGTAGTCACCGCCCAGCGCCGCCACCTCGACTGAGACCATCGAGAACGCGCCGCCATTGACCATGGTCAGCAAGGTGTCCGCGCCACCGGCGCCAATGTTACTGGTGCTCTCCAGCGCATAAACGCCACCGACATCGACGATCTGCGGCGTGCTCGAGAAGCCGAGTCCCGGCGTCAGGGTGAAGCCGTCCACGGTCAGCGGGTTGGTAAACGCGCCGGTGGGCAGGCTGCTCAGGTTCAACGTGAGCGTGGTGGTGGTGGCCAAGGCCGGTGTTGCCGCGATGGCCGCGACCAACGCGAGCACCGCACCGCGCGGCTTCGTGCCGTGCCACAATGGTCCAAACATCAAATTTTCCTATGAAATGAGTCAAACTTTAGGACGTTATATTTTTTTATAGACAGCAATGCAACGTAAAATATCGTTGAAAAATTGCAGGGAAGGGAAGCGCTCCTTTTTTGAAAAAAAGGAGCAAAAAACTTTTATCCCTGGTGCCGTGCGCCTTTGTCTGCCTGGGGAAGTACGGCGAAGCCTGGGGATTGATGACGTTTTTTTGGTTCTTTTTGTTCACAAAAAGAACACCTTCCCTACCCGACCATCGCCAACAACGCCGCCGCCCCGTGCCGATGGCAGAAATCGCCAAACCCTTCGCCCGGCGCGCGGTCGCGGGCGAAGCGTGCCACGATCGGTTCCAGCGTGGCGACGAGGCGTTCTTCCTTCACCCGTTCGTAGAGCTTGAAGCTGAGTCGGGTGCCGGCGAAGTCGCCGCCGACATAGATTGCGTAGGCGCCGGGCACGCGGCCGACGATGCCGATATCGCCGGCATAGGTGCGGGCGCAGCCATTGGGGCAGCCGGTGATGCGCAGGCTGATGCGTTCCTCAATCAGGCCGTGCCGGCGCAGCAGCCCCTCGAAAATTTCCACCAACGGCGCGCGCACCCGCTCGGCTTCCGTCAGCGCCAGGCCGCAGGTGGGCAGGGCCGGGCAGGCGAGTGCCCAGCGAGCGAGCGGGGTGAGGTCCTCCGACAGAGCCACGCCGTGGCCGCGCAGGATCTGTTCGATGGCGCCGCGATGGGCGGGGGCGATGTTGGTGAGCAGCACATCCTGCTGCGGCGTCATCACCGGGTCTGGCCCGAAGCGTTGCACGATTTCGCGCAAGGCGGTGCGCAGGCGCACGGTTGCCGTGTCGACAATGCGACCGGATGGCAGCGGCACGCCGAGCCAGAGCTGGCCATCGCCCTGGTCGTGCCAGCCGAGCAGGTCCGGCACCGCGATTGGCGGCATTGGCCGGGCGTCTTGCAGGTTGAGGTGGTAGGTGCCGATGAGTTCGGCCTTGACCCAATCCAGCCCGCGATCATCCAGCACGTATTTCAGCCGGGCGCGCTTGCGGTCGCTGCGGTCGCCATTGTCACGTTGCAGGGAAATCACCGCTTCGGCGGCTGGCAGCAGTTGATCGGCGGCGACGAAGCCGAGGATGGAGGCGGCGCGGGGATAGGTGTCCTTGCGGTTATGCGTCATGCCGAAGCCGCCGCCTGCGGTGAGGTTGTAGCCGAGCAGGGTATCGCCCTCGAACAAGGCGATGAAGCCGAGGTCGTTGGCGAACACGTCCACCGTGTTGTCGTCCGGGGTGGCGATGGCGATCTTGAATTTACGCGGCAGATACGTGGAACCGTAGAGCGGTTCGAATTCTTCCCCCGAAGCGGCGGTATCCGGCTCATCGAGGAAGATCTGATGATAGGCGCGGCTGGCCGGCAGCAGGCGGGCGGAGAGCAGTTTGGCGTCGGCCACCAGGCGGGCATGTCGGGCGTCGCGCAACGGGCGCGGGGTGGACATGACATTGCGCACCACATCGCCGCAGGCCGCTTGGGTGGTGAGCAGGGCGGCGTTGATGGCTGCTGCTGTGGCTTTCAAATTTCCCTTAATCACACCGTGGAATTGCACGCCCTGCCGTGTGGTAATGCGCAGGCTGGCATTGCCGTAGCGGTCGGCGAGTTCGTCCAGCGCCAGATACTGCGCGGCGGTGAGGATGCCGCCGGGCATGCGCACGCGCAGCATGAAGTTGTATTCTTTTTCTTCGCCACGCTGCTTGCGTTCGGTGGCGGTGTCACGGTCGTATTGCTCGTAGCTACCGTGGAATTTCAATAGATTATAGCCATCTTCCGAAACCTGGGCGCCAGGCCCGGCCAGTTCCGCGGCCAGATCGCCGCGCAGGCGGCGGCTGGACTGCTTCAGCGCTTCGACCCCGGAGAGGGCGCGCGCGGCGGGCGCGGGGACAGGCGGGGTGGCGGCGTCTTGCGGGGCCATGCGGAACCTCCATGCGGCAGAAAATCACTTTCCACTTGCACATGAACCGCAAAATACCCTATGTCAAACGTGATTTAGGAGTTTCACCGATGTTTGCGCAAAATACTCTCCAGTTCTTTGGTGACGATGCGATCTCGGCCATGCCGTATGGCGACATCATGCCGGGCCTGGTGCGGCGGGCGGAGCCGGTGGACGAGCATGAGGCATCCGACGATGCCGTGGAGCAGCCGATGGTGATCACGGTGGAATTGATGTGGGCGGCGATTGCGCTGGCGAGCGCCTTTGCGACGGCGATGTTTCTCGCCAGCTAGATCGCGAAGGTAATTGGCTCGGCGGCTGGGCGTTTCAGCCCGGCGGCCTGGGCGCGGCGGATCAGGTCATCGAGCGTGAGGCCGGCGAGTTGGGTTTTGGCCGCGTCTTCCAGCTCACCCCATAATTTGTCGACGACCGCGGTTTGCAGCCGGCCGCTGGGCCCTTCGCCGTTGGCGGCGTCGTCGGCGGTGGCGACGGCGACGATTTCGGCGAGGCGGATTTCCCGGCGCGGGCGGCCGAGTTTGTAGCCGCCGCGCGGGCCGCGCACGCTTTCCAGCAAGCCGGCGCGGGAGAGGGCTTGCAGCAACGGCTCCATGCCGCGCCGCGCCAGGCCGAGCCGTTCGGCGAGGTCGCCGGCGCTGACGGTATCCGCCCGGCCGCCATGGAAGGCGATGTCGAGCATGACGGTGACGGCGGTCATGGCGCGATCCTGGCGAATGAGCATGCGGCGTTGAACCCCAGTAAAGTTGTGGCGGACCGGTTAAACCACGATCCGCCGCTGTGATACACGTATTTCGGCCGAATGTGCTACAGGCGGCGATGGTTCAAAGCTTGTTTGCGAGGCCTCATGTCCGATGATTTTACCGCTGCCCCGACGCGTGGCCGCATTTATGACAGCGTGCTGGACACGATCGGGGCCACCCCGCTGGTGCGCCTGCCGCGCTTGCAGGCCGAGGAGCGGCTGGGCGCGACGGTGCTGCTGAAGCTGGAGTTTTTCAACCCGCTGGGCTCGGTGAAAGACCGGATCGGGCTGGCGATGATCGATGCGGCCGAGGCGGCGGGGCTGATCGCGCCCGGCCGGTCGGTGCTGGTGGAACCGACATCGGGCAATACCGGGATTGCGCTGGGGTTTGTCGCCGCCGCGCGCGGCTACCGGCTGATTGTGTGCATGCCCGAAGGGGCCTCGGTGGAGCGGCGGAAGATGCTGCGGCTGATGGGGGCGGAGGTGGAGTCCACCCCGGCGCGGCAGGGCATGGCCGGTGCGATTGCGCGGGCGGAGGCGATTGTGGCGGCGACCCCGGGTGCGTGGACGCCGCGCCAGTTCGATAACCCGGCCAACCCGGCGGTGCATGCCGCGACCACGGCGGAGGAGATCTGGGCTGATACCGCCGGGGCGGTGGATCTGATCGTGGCCGGCGCTGGCACCGGCGGCACGATTTCCGGCATTGCCCGGGCGCTGAAGCCACGCAAGCCCGGCCTGCGGGTGCATCTGGTGGAGCCGTCGGAAAGCGCGGTGCTGTCGGGTGATGAGCCGGGGCCGCACGGGGTGCAAGGCATCGGGCCGGGGTTTCAGCCGGGTGTGCTGGCGCTGGAGTTGGTGGACGAGATTGCACGGGTGAGCGAGCGCGAGGCGATTGCCGCCGCCCGCCGCTGCGCGCAGACCGAGGGCTTGCCGATTGGCATATCGTCGGGCGCGGCGCTGCATGCGGCGTTGGCGGTGGCGCGCGATCCGGCGCATGCGGGCAAGCTGATCGTGGCGATCGCGCCGTCATTCGCCGAGCGCTACATGTCCACCGCTTTGTTCGCGGGGATGTGAGATGACTGAGCACTATGTGGTGACGGCGGGCGCGGCGCGGATTGCGGTGCTGGCCGATGGCGAGGGGGTGCCGCTGGTGCTGCTGCCGTCATCGTCGCGCGACTCGGAGGATTTTGCCGAGGTGGCGCAGGCTTGGGGGACGCGGGGCTTTCGGGTGCTGCGGCCGCAGCCGCGCGGGATGCTGGGCAGTGACGGGCCGTTGAGCGGGATTTCTCAGCATGATCTGGCCGCCGATGTGGCGGCGGTGATCCGCCACGCCAATCGCGGCCCGGCGATTGTGCTGGGGCATGCGTATGGCAATTGGGTGGCGCGCACGGTGGCGGCGGATTTTCCGGCGTTGGTGCGCGGGGTGGTGCTGGCGGCGGCGTCGGCCCGGAAGTCCGCGCCGGAGCTGGGGGCGGCGCTGAACCGGGCGATGGATGCGGCGCTGCCGGTGGAGACGCGGCTGGCGGCGTTGCGGCAGGCGTTTTTCGCCCCTGGGCATGATCCGTCCGGCTGGTTGGACGGGTGGCACCCGGCGGTGACCGCGGCGCAGCGGGCGGCGACGGCGGCGGCACCGCGGGCGGAATGGTGGACGGCCGGGCGGGCGCCGGTGCTGGATGTGCAGGCGGCGGCCGATCCGTGGCGGCCGGCGGGCACGGAGAACGATTTCCGCGACGATCTGGGTGCCGGCCGGGTGACGGTGGTGGTGATCGCCGAGGCCAGCCACGCGCTGATCCCCGAGCAGCCGGCGGCCTTGGTGGATGCGGTGGTGGACTGGGCGCGCCGGCTGTAGCGGCTACTGGCTTGGCAGGGTGACGCCGGGCGGGAGTTGCACCCCTGGCGGCAGTTTGAAGCCGGGCGGTAGCTTGAGGTTGGGCGGGATTTTCAGCCCAGGCGGCAGAGTGACGCCGGGGGGCAGGGTGATGCCGCCGGGGAGGGTTGTGCCGGCCGGGGCCGCGCCAGCAGGGGCGGCGGCACTGGGAGCGGCTGTGGGCAATGCCGGTCTGGCGCTGGCGGTGATCGGCGGTGCGGCAGGTGCGACGGCTGGTGGTGCGGCGGGCGGTGCGGTGGTGCCGAGTTTGCGCAGGCCGGGCGGAGCGGCGAAGTGGCTGGGGGATTGCGGTTCGTAGCTGACCTGCCGTGCCTCGATCCCATTGCCGGACAAAGCGAGGATGCGCAGCAGCACGCCATCGGCGGTGACGCAGGCGGTGCCGCTGCCGCGTGGGGTTTTATAGCCCCAGTTGGTGCAGCCGAGCCCGGCCACCTGGGTGTCTGCGCCACGGGTGAAGCTGATTGTGTCGTCCGGCCACTGGCCTTCCTGCGGCACGCGGTTGGCGGACATGTCGATATAATAGCCTTGGCTTTCCATCACCGCCGAGGCGCGCTGGGATTGCCGGTCCACCAACACGTAGCCGGGCTGGCCGGCGGTTTCCACCCGCATGATACTGGCGCCGGCGCGTTGGCTGATTTTGATGTCGCGCGGCGCGCCGCGCCCGACCAGGCTGTAGCTGACGGTGACATCGCGGCTGGCGCGCAGCAGCGGTGCATCTTCGGCCCAGGCCGGTGTGGCGGCCAGGGCCAGGATCAGTCCGCAAATTCGCAACCCGGCCATTTCTTGCACCTTCACTCCGTGACCGCTATACCGCGCGCTTCGTTCTTCCGGTCGGTATCGGTGGGACCAGCAAAGGAACACTATCATGAAGCCCGGCATCCATCCGCAATACCACGAAGTCACCGTCATCATGACCGACGGTACCGAGTTCAAAACCCGCACCTGCTCCGGCAAGCCCGGCGATGTGATGCGGCTTGATATCGATCCGAAGTCGCATCCGGCGTGGACCGGCGTGCAGCGTATTATGGACACTGGCGGCCAGGTCGCCAAGTTCAACAAGAAGTTCGGTGGGCTCGGCGTTCGCAAAGCCTGATACCTTAGCGAAGCTTGAGACTAGAATTTTTTGGTCTGACGCCAAAAGTCGCCCCTTGAACGAGGGGCGGCTTTTCTTATGTCTGGACGGTGAGAATGCCCAGCAGGGGTTCTCCGCAATCAGTCCAGGATCGGCCCGTTCGGGCGGTCCATGCGTCCAACCTTGCTATCGCAGGAGGTTTCTATGAACGTACTCAATCTGTCGCCGCTGTTCCGCACCGCCATTGGGTTTGACCGGCTGGCCCGGCTGGCCGATACGGTGACCGCGAGCGCCGACCCCGGCTATCCCCCGTATAATATTGAGCGTGTGTCTGATGATGCCTATCGCCTGATTATGGCGGTGGCGGGGTTCGGTCCGGATGATGTGGAACTGACCGTGAAGGACAACACGCTGGTGATCGCCGGCAAGCTGGCCGCCGAGGCGCCGCAGGCTGAGGTGCTGTATCGCGGTATCGCCGGGCGGGCGTTTGAGCGCCGGTTCCTGCTGGCGGATCATATCGTGGTGGAAGGGGCCGACCTGACCAACGGGTTGCTGCACGTCAGCCTGAAGCGCGTGGTGCCGGAAACGCTGAAGCCGCGCCGGATTGCCATTGGGGCGGCGGCGCCGCAGGTGGAGACCGCGCAGGCGGCTTGATTGGTTAAGCTGTTCTTTTTGTGAACAAAAAGAACCAAAAAAACGTCATCAACTTCTTGGCCTCGCCGTGCCGTCCGGGTTGGGGTGGTGCGGCGGGGCTATGAATACGCCTTGCCTGCTTTGCCTTCGGCCCGCATCATTGGCGGGCCGAGGGAGGGCAGGTTTATGCATCTGGGAACCCAGATCCAGCCGCGTGATGATACCGATTACCGCATGTGGGCGCAGTTGGGGGTGACGCATGTCTGCGTCGATCCGCCGGGCAATCCGCATGACTGGACGTTGGAGACGCTGCTGCGGCATCGCGACCATGTCGCCAGTTTTGGCCTCTGCCTGGATATGGTGCAGTTGCCGCTGAGCTCGCGGGTGATCGAGCAGCAGCAGAGCCCGCATATTCTGCTGGGCAAATCGCCGGAGCGGGACCGGGAGATCGACAGTATCTGCGCCTTGATCGAGCGTCTGGCGCAGGCGGGGATTCCGGCGGCGAAATATAACCTCAATATCATCGGTATTCCGCGCACGCCGCTGGAAGCCGGGCGCGGCGGGGCGATGGCGGAGGCGTTTCGCTGGGAACTCGCCGACCACAACGCGCCGCCCACGATGGCCGGGGTGGTGGATGAGGCGGAGAACTGGGCGCGGATCGAGTATTTCCTCGCCCGCGTGGTGCCGGTGGCGACCGCGAACCGCATCCGGCTGGCCTGCCATCCGCATGACCCGTACACCCCGCCCGGCTATCGTGGGGTGACGCGGGTGCTGGGCACGGTGGCGGGGTTGCAGCGCTTCGTGCTGATGCATGAAAGCCCGTATCACGGGTTGAATTTCTGCCAGGGCTCGGTGGGCGAAATGCTCGATGATCCGGGGGCGGAGATATTCGACGTGATCCGCTGGTTCGGCACGCGCAACAAGCTGTTCAACGTGCATTTTCGCAACATCGCCGGCGGCAAGCTCAGTTTTCGTGAAACCTTCCCCGATGAGGGGGCGATGGATATGGCGCGGTCTTTGGCGGTGTATCGGGAGGTGGGCTACCAGCACATGGTGATGCCGGACCACGTGCCGCAGATTGATGCGCGCGACCCGTCCGGCACCGCGTTTGCGTTCTGCTATGGCTATATCCGCGCGTTGATGGACGCGTTGGCGAGCGGGGTGGGTTAGAGGTCGGCGAAGAGCTCATCCAGGTCGGACATGATGGCCGCCGTGTCGGCCGTGCTCGGCGCGGCGTCGGCAGGGGCCGGGAGGGCATCGGCTGGCGCGCGGCGGCTGAATGCGTAGACGCTGAGCACGCGCTCGATGGTATTTTGCAGTTCTTTGCGGTCGATCGGCTTGCTGACATAGCCATTCATGCCGTTGGCCATATAGCGTTCGCGGTCGCCGGCCATGGCGTTGGCGGTGAGCGCGATGACCGGCGTGGCGGCTTGGGCGTTGGGCAGCGCGCGGATCGCCTTGGTGGCGGTGGGGCCGTCCATATTGGGCATCATCACATCCATCAACACCACGTCGAACGTATGTTCGCTGACGGCTTGCACCGCCTCCAGGCCATCCTCGGCGAAGGTCAGGGTATGGCCATCCGGGTTGAGGAAGGCGGCAATGACGCGACGGTTGATCTCGTCATCTTCGGCCACCAGGATATCGAGCGTCACGCGCGGGCCGGCCGGCGTGGCTTCCAGCATTGCACCATCATCGGCGATCGGCTCATCAGTCCGCAGCGCGTGCAGTTGCACTGTGAAGACGCTGCCCTTGCCGGGGGTGCTGGCAACGGTGATGTCGCCATCCATCAGGTTGGTCAATTCGCGGGAGATCGCCAGGCCCAATCCGGTGCCGCCGAAGCGACGGGTGGAGGAGGCATCGGCCTGGGTGAAGCGGGTGAACAGGCTGGCGACGACTTCGGGCGACATGCCGATGCCGTGATCGGCGACCGCGATGCGGATTTGCACCCGGTCTGGCCGGTCCGGGTCGGGCCAGCTGCCGACCTCGATGCCGATTTCACCGTCATGGCTGAACTTGATGGCGTTGGACAGTAGGTTGGTGATCACCTGGCGCAGCCGGGTCGGGTCGATCAGCACTGGCGGCGGCACGGTGCCGAAATCCAGCCGCAAATGCAGCCCGCGCTGTTCGGCGGCGATGCGCATCAGGCTGACCACGTCGCGCACGAGGTCTGTCATCCGGCTGGGCAACGGTTCCAGCACGATGCGGCCGGCTTCCAGCTTGGAATAATCCAGAATGTCGTTCAGCACCGTGAGCAGCGCGTTGCCGGAGCGGGTGATGGTTTCGCACATATCCCGTTGGTCCGGGTTCAGGCCGGAATGGCGCAATACCTGGATCATGCCGAGCACGCCGTTCATCGGGGTGCGAATTTCGTGGCTCATATTGGCCAGGAAGTCTGATTTGGCCCGGTTCGAGGCCTCGGCGGCGGCGAGGCTGGTTTCCCGCGCTGCCGCGGTGGCGTGTTCGTCCGAGGTGTCGGTCGAGGTGAGGACCAGCCCGCCATCAGGGAGCGGCTGTACTTCGGAGGTGACGAAGCGACCGCCGGTGAATTGCCGCTCGTGCACAGCCGGGCCATTGCGGGGATGGCGGATCTGGGTGCCGATGGCGCTCAGCGCGAAGCTGACCGGGGCACGGCGGGCGACCTGATCGGCGGCCAGGCCCAGCAGCGCGCGGGCGCGGTCGTTGGCGACGACGATGCGGCCGGCGCGATTGGCCATGACCACACCCTGGGTCATGCGCCCGAAGGCAACGGCGAACGCCCCCTGTGATTCCGCCGCGCGGCGGCGGCTGTGCAGCCATACGCCGCCAACCAGAACGATGAACATCGTGCCAATGCCTGCGGCCACATGCGCCCGCGATTGTTCCAGCGTGTAGCTGGTCAGCAATTCGGCGACATCGGCGGTCACCAACACAATCAGCGGATAGTTCGCCAGCACGCGGAAACTCTTGAGCGTGCCTTGCGGGCCGGAGTTGGGGTCGCGATAGACGCCTTCGACGCCGAGTTGGCTGATTTTGGCCATGACGTCGGGCCTGGAATGGCCGAGCTGCTGCGGGCCATCCGGCGCATGCACGCGAACGATGCCATCGGCGCCGATCAGGGACACACTGCCCTGCGGGAAGCGGACCGATTCGTAGAAGGCCGAGAGGTAGCCAATATCGACCGACAGCACGATCACGCCGCCAAGGGTGCCGGCCGCGTCGCGCAGTGCACGGGTGAGCTGGATGGTCCAGCGGTTGGTGGCGCGACCGAGCACGGGCACGCTGATGAACAGCCGGTCTGGCGCCTCGCCAAGATGGGCACGGAAATGCGCCCGGTCCGACAGGTCGATCGGTTTGGCACCCGGGGCGGCGGTGCTCGCCTCCATCATGCCATCCGGGCCGATCAGGGCCAATTGTGCGGTCATGGTGTCAATCGGGTGCGCGGCATCGAACCAGTCGCGGATGCGAAAATTCGCCGGATCGCGCCGGTAGAGGGTTTGGATGAAGCGCAGCATGACGTCGGCGGTTTCGACCGTCCGGACCGTGCTTTGTTCCAGATTGCGCGTCAGATTGTCGATATCCGCCTGGGCGCTGTGCTCGCTGGCGGCTTGGAGTTGCGACAGATGGATTTCGATTCCTGACCAGAGTACCCCGGTCATGCCAAGGACCGTGGCGAGGCAGCGCACGATGTCACGCAGATCGCGCCTGCGGCGAAATCGTCGGAACATCTCAACCACGAAGGTAGGTGTTCATCTGGCGCTGCCGCATCTCGCGATCCACATTGGCCTGCACGCGCAATTCGGCCTGGGTGTTGGCGTGGGCTCGCGTGCCGGCATTGGCGGCGGCAACGGCATCCGCAAAGCGGGTGAGCAAGGCTTCCGCAGCCGGGCCGAATTGCGCGCGGATGCGCACCCCGGCGTCCCCGCCATCGCCGCGCAGTTTGCGGTCGCCGATCATCTGCATCACCGCTGCCCCAACGCGCAGGACCTTGATCAACTCCGGCTGCATATGCGCCACCATGTCGTGCTGGCGGACGGCAATGCGTTGCAGGTCGTGCATCCAGCCGGCGATGTGGCCAAGCAGGCCGTAGCCGAGCATCCCGGCTTGACCTTTGAGATTGTGCAACCGGGTGAGAAGGTCGTTCTGGAAGGCATCAAAACTAAGCCGCCCGTCGGCAATGCCCGCCGTGGTGGCGGCGAGGGCGGAGAGTTCGGCTGGCAATTGTGCCTCATACGCCGCAGCGAGATCTTCGAGGTTGTTATCGTCCACCTGCGGGGCGACCAGGCCGAGGGTGGCGGCGACGTGGCGCACCAGCGTGTTCGGCTGGATCGGCTTGACCAGCCAGGCGGCGACGGCGAGTTCCCGGGCGCGATAGGCGTTTTCACCCTCAGAATTGGCGGTCAACATGATAACCGGGGTGTTGGCCCCCCAGGCGGATTGCCGCAGCCGGGTCACGAAGCCCAGCCCGTCCATGTTTTCCATGTGATAGTCACAAACAATGATGTCGATGCGGTTGGACTGCACCGCGGCCAAGCCTTTTTCGCCGCTGCCGACCCCGACGATGTCGCGCATCCCGGCCGCCCTGAGGGCAGTGAGCATGGCCGAGCGCATGGTCGGATCGTCATCGACGATCAGCAGCTTAAGCGCGGCAAATTTCTCACGCAGGGCTTTAGTCATGCGATCATGCTTCACTTCATCGACGTTGCGGCCCCGCGTTCACCGCCGAAGCCACGAAAATAGCCGGCGCATGGCACCGTGAGCGCGGGAGCTAAAAGCAATTTTCTAAAGAAATCGTAAATATTTACAGTTATTGTAAATACTTACGTTAACTTACCGACGGGCACTTCTGCCGATGGAAAGAATGCTCTAGCGTGATCGGCCAGAGCTGCATCACCGCCAGCATAGGCGGGATGAGGGGAGGAGCAAGGCATGCGTCAATTAACGAAGCTAGCGATGCTGGCGGTGGCGATCGGGTGCACCGGATTGGCCGGCGCGGCGGAGTATCACGAGGCCCCGGCAATGGCCGAGTTGGTGAAAGGTGGTAAGTTGCCGCCGGTTGCCGAGCGCCTGCCGAGCGCGCCGGAGGTAGTGCAGGTGGCCAGCGTCGGCCGGTATGGCGGGTCTTTGCGGTCGGCGATCCGCGGCGATGGCGACCATAACGCCATTTTGCGGCTGGTCGGCAACCAGGGGCTGACCCGTTGGGACCCGGCCTACACCAAGGCGGTGCCGGCGCTGGCGGCAAGCTGGACGGTGAATGCCAACGCCACCGAATACACCTTCAAGCTGCGCCCCGGCGCCAAATGGTCTGACGGGGTGCCGTTCACCGCCGATGACATCACCTTCGTGGTCAACGATCTGTTCACCGACAAGGCGTTTTTCGAATCGCCGCCGAGCCAATACGTGGTGGGCGGCAAGCCGATGCGGGCGGAGAAGATCGACGATGCGACGGTGAAGCTGATTTTCGCCGCGCCCTATCTGCGGCTGCCCGACGTGCTGGCGACGCCGCTGGGCCAGCACCCGACGCTGTATGCCAAGCATTACTGTTCGCAGTTCATGCCGAAATATAACCCCGACCTGCCCAAGCTGCTGGCGGCGGCCAAGCAGCCGGACTGGCCGACATTGTTCCGGCAGAAATGCGGCGATATTGAAATTCCGGCCCGCTGGGGCAACCCGGAAAAGCCGGTGATGGACCCGTGGGTGCTGCAAACCCCGTATGGCGGCAGCGCCACGCAGGTGCTGCTGCGGCGCAACCCGTATTTCTGGCAGGTGGATCAGGCCGGCAATCAGCTGCCGTATATCGACAGCCTGACCTTGAAGGTGATTTCTGACGTGCAGGCGATTTTGCTGGCCGAAATTGGCGGGCAGCTGGATTTGCAGGTGCGGCACACCAACACCATCAACAACAAGCCGGTGCTGGCGCAGCACGCCAAGGAAGCCGGCTATGTGTTGCAGGAGTTGACGCCGACCGATAGCTCGGCGATGGGGCTGTGGTTCAACCAGTCGGCCAAGAACCCGAAGACGCGCGAATGGCTGCGCAACCGGGAGTTCCGTCAGGCGCTGTCGCTGGCGATGGATCGGGACGAGATCAACGAGATTGTGTTTCTCGGCCAGGGCAAGCCGTGGCAGATCGGGCCGCTGCCAACCGACAAGTTCTACAATGCGCGGTTGGGCACGCAGTATATCCAGCACGATCCGGCGGCGGCGAATGCGATTCTGGACCGGATCGGGCTGGCGAAGAAGGACAGCAACGGCATGCGGCTGACGCCGGCTGGCGAGAAGCTGTTTATTTCAATCGACGCCATGGTGGTGGATACGGCGGCGATCGATACGGCGGAGTTGCTGAAGAAGCAGTGGGCGGCGGTGGGCATCGAGTTGGGCATCAACACGATGGAACGGTCGCTGTATTACGAGAAGGCGCAGAACGCGGATTACGACATTGGCACCTATGCCGTGCCGGGCGGGATGAACCCGACTTTGGACCCGCGCGGGCTGATTGCGACGCATACGCTGGACAGCCGGCAATCCATTCCCTGGGTGCGCTGGTATGCCACCGGTGGCAAGCAGGGCGAGGAGCCGACCGAGGGCATGAAGGAGCGGATGCGGCTGTGGGATGCGTGGAAGCAGGCATCGGACCCGGCGGAGGCGGAGCGGATGGTGCGGCGGATTATGGACCTGGCCGCCGATGGGTTTGAGGTGATGGGCACCGTGCAGGCGGTGACCACCTTCGGCAGCCGCAGCGTGAAGTTGATGAACGTGCCGGAGAAGATTCCGTTTGGCTGGGATTATCCCACCCCGGCGCCGGCGTTGTTGCAGCAATTCTACTTCACGAATTGATCTGAATGGGCCGCTTTATCGTCCGCCGTCTGGCGGGGATGGTGCCGTTTATCATCCTCGTCTCGATCACGGTGTTCATGCTGATCAAGCTGACGCCGGGGGATTTTGTGTCGAACTACGCGGCGGCCTTGGCGGCTGCGGGGGAGACGGTGGACGATGCCATGCTGGCGAGCATGCGCAGCCGCTATGGCCTGGATCAGCCGTGGCTGGTGCAATATTGGGACTGGATTTCCGGCGTCGCGGTTGGGGATTTTGGCTACTCGTTCCAATGGCAGCAGCCGGTTTCCGGGCTGATTGGCGAGCGGATGGGGCTGACGCTGATCCTGTCGGTCTCGACGCTGTTGTTCACCTGGTCGGTGGCGTTGCCGATTGGGGTCTATTCGGCGGTGCGGCGCTATTCGATTGGGGATTATCTGTTCACCTTCATCGGCTTTGTCGGGTTGGCGGTGCCGGGGTTTCTGCTGGCATTGGTGCTGATGTACGTTGGGGTTTCGGTGTTTCATGCCGATGTGGGCGGGCTGTTTTCCAGCGCCTATGCCGATGCGCCGTGGTCGTGGGCGCGGTGTGTGGATCTGGCGCAGCATTTGTGGATTCCGATCATCATTCTCGGCACGTCCGGTGCGGCGAGTTTGATCCGGATTATGCGGGCGAATTTGCTCGACCAGTTGCATCAACCCTATGTGGATACGGCGCGGGCCAAGGGGCTGTCGGAATTTACCTTGCTGGTGCGCTACCCTATTCGGGTGGCGTTGAACCCGTTTGTGTCGACCTTAGGCTGGGTGTTGCCGAATTTGGTTTCGGGGGCGGTGATTATCTCCGTGGTGTTGAACCTGCCGACCGCCGGGCCGCTCTTGTTGCAGGCGTTGCTGGGGCAGGACCAGTATCTGGCGGGGGCGTTTCTGCTGCTGCTGTGTTCGCTGACGGTGATCGGCACGTTGCTGTCCGACATTTTACTGGCGTTGCTTGATCCGCGGATCCGCTTCCAGTGAGCGGGGCGATGATGGCCGGGGGGCTGGCGACCGCGTCGCAGGCGAAGCTGACCTGGCTGCGGTTTCGGCGGCACCGGATGGCGATGGTCGGGCTGGGGATTGTGCTGCTGATGTATCTGGTGGCGCTGTTCGCCGAGCCGGTGGCGCCGTTCAATCCGGATAAATCCAATGCGCGGCTGGTGTTTCATCCGCCGCAGATGGTGCAGTTTTTCGAT
The DNA here is from genome assembly GCA_903893975.1 of uncultured Rhodospirillales bacterium. Classification (GTDB taxonomy): domain Bacteria; phylum Pseudomonadota; class Alphaproteobacteria; order Acetobacterales; family Acetobacteraceae; genus CAITOL01. Next base: position 27,673 of record CAITOL010000028.1, read on the forward strand.
GGTTGGGCGTTCAGCCCGCATGTGCTGGCGTATCGGCTGGCGCGGGACCCGGTGACGTTGCAGCCACGTTACGTGGCGGATGGGAGCCGCAAGGTGCGGCTGCGGTTTTTCGTCGCCGGGGACCCGTATAAATTATGGGGTCTGTTTGACGGCACGATCCACCTGATCGGACCGGAGAACGCTGGGGATACGGTGTTTATTCTGGGGGCGGACCGGCAGGGGCGGGATGTGCTGAGCCGGATGATCCACGGGGCGCGGGCGTCGCTGTCGATCGGGTTGGTGGGGGTTTCGATCAGCCTGGTGCTGGGGATTACGCTGGGCGGGCTGAGCGGGTTTTTTGGCGGGCGGGTGGATTGGGGCGTGCAACGGGTGATCGAGTTCATCATTTCGCTGCCGACAATCCCGATCTGGCTGGCGTTGGCGGCGATTTTGCCGAAGGAATGGTCGCCGATGGCGATTTACTTCACCATCACCCTGATCATTTCGCTGGTGGGATGGACCGAGCTGGCGCGGGTGGTGCGTGGGCGGTTTCTGGCGCTGCGCGGCGATAGTTTTGTGACGGCGGCGTGGTTGGATGGGTGCAGCCAGGGCCGGATCATTTTCCGCCACATGCTGCCGTCGCTGACCAGCCATATTATCGCGGCGGTGACCTTGGCGATCCCCAACATGATTCTGGCGGAGACGGCGTTGAGTTTTCTCGGGCTGGGGTTGAAGCCGCCGGCGATTTCCTGGGGCGCGCTGCTGCGGGAGGCGCAGAATGTGCAGTCCATCGCCGCGGCGCCGTGGTTGTTGCTGCCGGGGGCGGCGGTGGCGCTGACGGTGCTGGCGCTGAATTTCCTCGGCGACGGGCTGCGTGATGCGGCGGACCCCTATGCCCACTAACCCGATCCTGGAGGTGCGCGGGCTGCGCACCTATTTCCCGCTGGGGCGGCGGGTGTTGAAGGCGGTGGATGATGTGAGCTTCCGGCTGCATGCGGGCGAGACGCTGTGCATCGTCGGTGAAAGCGGCAGCGGCAAATCCATTACCGCGCGGTCTATTCTGCAGATTGTCGGCCCGCCCGGGCGGATTATGGGCGGGGAGATTCTGTATCGCCGGGCCGATGGCTCGGTGGTGGATATCGCCGGGCTGGGGGCGAAGGCGGCGGCGATGCGGGCGCTGCGCGGGCGCGAGATCGCGATGATTTTCCAGGAGCCGATGACCAGCCTGTCGCCGATCCATCGGATTGGCTGGCAGATTATGGAGGGGCTGCTGGCGCATAAGATGATGGGCCGGGCGGAGGCGCGGGCGCGGGCGGTGGAGTTGCTGCGGCAGGTGGAAATTCCGCAGCCGGAACAGGCTGTGGACCGGTTTCCGTTCGAGTTTTCCGGCGGCATGCGGCAGCGGGCGATGATTGCCATGGCGCTGGCCTGCAACCCGCGGGTGCTGATTGCCGATGAGCCGACGACGGCGCTGGATGTGACGACGCAGGCGGAAATTCTGCGACTGATCCGCCGGCTGCAGCAGGCGCATGGGCTGGCGGTGCTGTTCATCACGCATGACATGGGGGTGGTGGCGCAGATTGCCGATAACGTGCTGGTGATGCGCCAGGGTGAGGTGGTGGAGCGGGCGCCGACGGCGGAGTTGTTTGCCAGTCCGCACCATCCCTACACCATCCGGCTGTTGCAGGCGGCAACCGCGCTGGGCATGGCGGCGCCACCGGCGCGGCGGGCCGCAGCATTGGGGGCGCCGTTTCTGCGGGTGCGCGATCTGAGCCTGACCTATCCGGCGCAGGCGCGGTTGTTCGGCCGGGCGCAGCCGCCGACGCAGGCGGTGAAACGGGTGAGCTTCGACCTGCATGAAGGCGAAAATCTGGGGATTGTGGGGGAGAGCGGGTCGGGCAAAACCACGCTCGGGTCTTGCCTGATCCGGGTGTTGCAGCCGAGCGCGGGGCGGATTGAGTATGATCTGCGCGCCGGTGGCACGCGGGATCTGGCGGGGCTGGACCGGGTGGGGCTGAAGCCGGTGCATCGGGAAATCCGCATGGTGTTTCAGGACCCGTTTGCCTCGCTGAATCCACGCATGACGGTGGGGCAGTGCATTGGCGAGCCATTGCTGGTGAACGGGCTGATGCAGGGCGCGGCGCTGGCGCAGCGGGTGGAGAAGTTGCTGGGGATGGTCGGGCTGGGCGGCGATGTGGCGGTGCGTTACCCGCACGCGTTTTCCGGCGGGCAGCGGCAGCGGATTGTGATTGCGCGCGCGCTGGCGCTGGACCCACGACTGATCATCGCCGATGAGGCGACGAGCGCGCTGGATGTGACGTTGCGGCGGCAGATTCTGGACCTGCTGCTGGAATTGCAGCCGGAACTGGGGCTGAGTTTCATTTTCATCAGCCATGATCTGGGGGTGATCCGCTATTTCTGCGACCGGATCGCGGTGATGCATCGGGGGGAGATTGTGGAGATTGGCACGGCGGATGCGATCTGCGCCTGGCCGCAGATGCCATATACGCAGCGCTTGCTGGCGGCGGTGCCGGAGGCCGATCCGGCGCGGCGCGGGTTGCTGGCGGAGGGGATGGGATGAAAATCAGCGCGATCAAAACCTTTATGCAGCGCGATGCCAATCGGCCGCGTTTGCTGGTGCGGGTGGATACCGACGAGGGCATTTCCGGCTGGGGGGAGGCGTATAACCACGGGCCGGACCGGGCGCTGGTGCCGGTGCTGGAATATCTGGCGTTGCAGATTGCCGGGCATGATCCGCGCCGGGTGGAGTTTTTGTATCAGATGCTGCTGCAATCCAGCCGGTTCCCGCCCGGGGCGATCGGGCTGGCGGCGATTGCGGCGGTGGAGCAGGCGCTGTGGGATATTTCCGCCAAGGCGCTGGGCGTGCCAGTGTATCAGCTGCTGGGCGGGGCGATGCGGGACCGGGTGCGGGTGTATTGCGGGATGTATACCGCGCCCGATCCGCGCGACGGGATTGCGCGGATGCTGGAGTTGCAGGCGCGCTATGGGTTTAACGCGTTCAAGCTCTCGCCGTATCGGCGGGATCTGCATGCCGGGCGCTGGGGGCAATTATGCGAGGAGGCCGGGAATTACTTCGGCATGCTGCGCCGCCTGGGGCCGCCGGAGTTTGAATTCGCCTTCGATGCGCATGCGAAGATTTTCGAGCCGTATCAGGCGATCCAGCTTGGCAACGCGCTGGCGCCGTATGATCCGCTGTTTTTCGAGGAGCCGATCCGGCCGGAGCATATTCCGGCCTGGGCCAGGCTGCGCGGGCAGTTGCAGGCGCCGCTGGCGACGGGGGAGTGTTTGTATAACCGGTTCGAATTCCTCAGCCTGCTGGCCGCCGGTGGGGCGGATATTGTGCAGCCCGATGTGTGCGTGGTGGGCGGGCTGATTGAAATGCGGCGGATTGCCACCTTGGCCGAGGCGCATTTCGTGTCTGTGGCGCCGCATAACCCGATGGGGCCGCTGGCGACGGCGGTGAATGTGCATCTGGCGGCAGCGATGCCGAATTTCAAAATTCTGGAATATCGGCTGCCGGAGGATGTGCCCTGGGCGGTGGACCCGTATCTGCCGCGCGACGGGTATCTGGAATTGCGGCCGGACCGGCCGGGCTGGGGGCTGGAGATCGATATGGCCGCCCTGGAGCGGGATGATTACGTGCATTGGGAACGCAAGCTGCCGGTGAAGCCGGATGGCGCGACGGGATATACCTGAGGGGGAACGCAGATGCGGCATTTTGGGTGGGCGTTGCTGGGGCTGCTGGCGGGAACCGGGCTGGCGCAGGCGGCACCGGGGTGCGATCTGGCGGCGCTGAACGGCTTGCAGGTGGCGGATCTGCGGGTGGTGGAGGCCAAGCCGGTGGCGGCGGCGGGGGTGAACCCGGCTTACTGCGACGTGCGCGGCACGGTGGTGACGCGCGGCGGGCCGGTGGGCGAAGGGCTGGCGCGGTTTGCCATGCAGTTGCCGGAGCGTTGGGAGCGGCGGTTTCTGTTTCTGGGCGTGGGTGGCAATGCCGGCAACCTGGTGCCGTCCGCCAACCCGACCGACCGGGCGGCGGCGCTGGGCAAGGGCTACGCGGTGGTGCTGACCGATACCGGGCATGAGGGCGACGGCACCAGCGCGAAGTGGACGGTGACGGCCGATGGCGCGGCGGACACGGTGAAGCGGGTGGATTTCTTCCATCGCGCGGCACACAACGTGACGGTGGCCGGCAAGGCGCTGGCGGCGGCGTATTACGCGGCCAGGGTGGAGCACGCGTATTTCGACGGCTGCTCCACCGGGGGGCGGATGGCGTTGATGGAGGCCGAACGTTACCCGGAGGATTATGACGGGGTGATTTCCGGCGATCCGATGATGTCGTTCCATACCTATACCGCGCGGGCGGTGGTGCAGCGGGCGGCGTTGGCCTCGGCAGCGGCGTATATTCCGCCGGCCACGCTGGCGGCGATTGATGCGCGGGTGACCGGGCAGTGCGATGCGCTGGATGGGGCGCGGGATGGGCTGGTGCAGGACCCGACCGCCTGCCGGGTGAAGGCGGAGGATTTGCTGTGCAAGCCTGGCGAGACGGCCGCCTGCCTCAACCCGGCGCAGATGCGGGTGTTGCAGGCCTATACCTCTCCGTTCCGGGATAAAAAGGGGCATGTGCTGTTTGGGCCGTGGGCGCTGACCGACCTGAGCGGTGCGCAGGGGGTGGCGTATAACGTGACCGGCCGGGCGGCGCCGGACCTGGCGGATCTGGCGGCGCCGTGGCGGGCCGATGCGGCGCTGGCGCCTCGGTCTTGGGCGTTGGTGCAGGAAATGGTGACGTATTGGCTGCGCCTGGGGCCGAAGGCGAGCGTGGCGGACCTGGACCTCGACCCGGCGCGCAATGTGGTGGGCGAGAAGCTGGTGGCGCTGATGAACGCGACCTATGCCGAGGGCAATGCGCGCGACCCGGCGCGGTTGCAGCGGTTTCTGGCGCAGGGGCGGAAGTTGATTTTGTATCATGGCGCCAGCGACCCCTCGATCCCGGCCTCGCAATCGGTGGCGTTTTACCGGGAACTGGCCGGGTTGCAGCACGGGATGACGAAAACCCAAGCGAGCGCGCGGCTGTTTCTGGTGCCAGGGATGCATCATTGCGGCGGCGGGCCGGGGCCGGACCAGTTCGATACGCTGTCGGCGATGGAGAACTGGGTGGAGCACGGCGTGGCGCCGGCGGCGATTGTGGCGCGCACCAAGCCGGAGGTGGCGGCGAAGCATGCGCTGAAGCTTTGCCCGTATCCGCAGCAAGGGCGGTATTCGGGTGCAGGCGATGTGCAGGACCCGGCGAACTGGGCTTGCGTGGCGAAAGCGGGGTGAGGGGGATGAGACGCGCGCGGGCGCGCGTCTCAGACTTTTAATCGGCGGCGGTTTCGCCGAGGAACAGGGCCTGAATTTCGGCGCGGCCCAGGGTACCGAAATCCGGCGGGACGGCGATCTGGCCGCGCAGGAAGCCAAGGCGTTGGGCCGGCGCGGGGGCGGCCGGGGGGATGGCGGTGACCTGCACCAGGGGTTTGCCGTCGCGGGTGATGACGAAGCCCTCGCCTTTCGCCGCTCGCGCGATGAGGCGTGCGAGGTGGGTTTTCGTTTGGCGGATGCAGACGGTGTGCTTGGTGGCTATGATTTCGATTGAGAGATAGATTTTAGGGTGGTGTGGAGCAGCTTGGCCTTAGTTTAAGCGCGGCAAGGCTTCGCGCAAACATTTTCAGCCTTGGGATAGCCGGCCGGTGGCTGAGGGCGAGGACCGCCTAGCGCAGCATCGCCAGCACCGTGGTGACCACCAGGGCCAGGGCCATGCCGGCGTTGATGCAGCGGGAGGCGACGGGGTGGCGGAGGGCGCGGGCGAGGGAGACGCCAATGGTGAGCCAGAATAGGTGGATGAGGGCGATCATGCTGCCGAGGGCGATGAGTTTGCCGGTCGCGTCGGCGATGGGGTTGGGGGTGAGGGTGGTGCCGGCGTAGACGGCGGCGATGGCGAGGTAGGCTTTGGGGTTGGCGATGCCGAGCAGATAGCCGGGGAGGATAGAGGGGGCGGTGGCGTGGTGGGTTGCGTCCCCCAAGGGTGGGGCGGTGGCGATTTTATAGGCGAGGTAGAGGATATAGAGGCTGCCGGCGAGGGATATGATGCGGTTGGCGGCGGGGATGGCGACGATGAGGCTGGCGAGGCCGAGGGCGACGGCGAGCAGCACGGTCATGGTGCCGAGGATGAGCCCGACGACGTAGGGCAGCGCGCGGCGGATGCCGAAGGCGGCGCCGGTGGCGGTGGCGCTGATGGAGGACGGCCCGGGGCTGCCCATGATCACCAGGGAGGCCAGCAGCAGGGCAATAAGCGGGGACATAGCGCGCCTTAAGCTAAGGTGAAGCCTGATCGCACGGCGTTGCCGCCAGATACCGGCATAAAGGTATTGAAGTTTTTTTGCTTCATTTTGTTCACAAAAAGAAGACCTTATCTCCCGCCTTCCGACTTTCACGCGAAATTATCTTGCAGCGGCCCCCTTGGTTTGTTAGCCAAGTTCATGATTTGTTCTAACGCCTCCCAGAGAGTGCCGGAAGACGCAGCCGCGTTGGCAGCGAGGCTCGGCCTGATTGTGGGCGGGTTGGCGGCGTTGGTGGCGCGGCGGTTTTTGAAGGAGCCGCAGTTTTTCGCGTTGATTGTGCCGCTCTGGGGTTGGTTGGGCCGGGTGGGGCGGCGGTTTGCGGTGGCGATTGCGCGGCCGGCGGTGGTGCGCCGGCGCAGCGCGGCGGCGTCCCGGGTGAATGCGCCGGTGGCGGCCGTGGCGGCGCGGCCGGCGGTGGTGCGGCTGCCGTCGGGGCATGGCTGGCTGGTGCGGGCGTTGGGGTGGGAGGCAGCGGGCTATGGCAGCCAGTTGCAGGCGCTGCTGGAAACGCCGGGAATGCAGATGGCCTGGGCCGGGTTGCCGGCGGTGCGGCGGGTGTTACGGCCGTTGTGCCGGATTTTGGGCGTGGTGACCGACGAGGCGCGGCTGGCGGCGGAGGCGGCGGCGCTGCGGCGGCAGCAGCGCGCGGCTGAGCGGGCTGCGGCCAGGTTGGTGCCGACGCCGCGGGTGCGGCGGCAGTGGAGCGTTTGGGAGCGGCCGGACCCGGAGCGATGGGACCGGGCGGCTCGGGCGTCGCTGCGGCAGTATCCGGAGCCGGAGGTGCGGGGGCCGCCGCGGGCCAAAAGGCGGTGAGTGGGGGTGGGCTTTCGTACGGGATAAACGTTGCTATATCGCAATTAAATCGGTTTGAGATGGGCGAGGATGTCGGCGGTGGTGCCGGTTTCCCCGAGGCGGGGGAAGATGCGGGTGAGGCTGTTGGTGTGGGTGTCCGGGTTCATGTCCGTCATCGCGTCGATGGCGAGGGTGACGTTGTAGCCGAGTTCATAGGCTTGCCGGGCGGTGGATTCGACGCCGGCGCTGGTGGAAATGCCGGCGATGACGACCTGGGTGACGCCGGCGGCTTGCAGATACGCGTGCAGGTCGGTGTGCATGAACGCGCCCCAGCTGCGTTTGGTGACGACATGGTCGGTGGGCGCCTGCTGAAGTTCGGGGATGAAGGCATCCCAGCCGGCGGGGCGGGGGATGGGCGGGCGGGTGTGGTCGGTGCGGCCGGGGGCGGTGGCGGTGACGTTGACCAGCACCACCGGGCGGCGTTGCTGGCGGAACGCCTGGGCCAGCGCGGCGGCGTTGCGGATGACATCGGCGGCCGGGTGTACGGTGGGCAGGCCGACGATGCCGGCTTGCAGATCGACGATGATGAGGGCGGTGGCGGGGTCGAGCGTGGTGATGGGCATGGGGGGTCTCTCGGGTTAGCTGAGGGCGGCGGCGAGGGTGCCGGCCAGGGCGAGCGCGGCGACGACGGACCAGGGCGGGGCCTTCCAGAGCGTGAGGGCGAGGAAGCCGGCGAGGCAGAGGGCAAAGTCGGCGCGGGACAGCACGGTGCTGGTCCAGACCGGACTGTAGAGGGCGGCGGCGAGCAGGCCGACGACGGCGGCGTTGGCGCCACGCATGGCGGATTGGGCGCGCGGGCGGGTGCGCAATGCGTCCCAAAACGGGAGCATGCCGTAGACCAGCAGCAGGCCGGGCAGGAGGATCGCGACCAGGGCGATGGCGGCGCCGATGACCGGTTGCGGGGCCGGGTTGGCGATGGCGCCGAGATAGGCGGCGAAGGTGAAGAGCGGGCCGGGCACGGCCTGGGCGACGCCATAGCCGGCGAGGAAGGCTTCATTGCTGACCCAGCCGGGGGTGACGACCTCGGCTTGCAGCAGCGGCAGCACGACGTGGCCGCCGCCGAATACCAGGGCGCCGGCACGGTAGAAGGCGTTGAACAGGGCACCGGACGGGGTGAGAGCGGGGAGGAGGAAGAGGGCGGCGAACAGGCCGAGGGCGAGCAGGCCGGCGCGGCGGGTGATGGGGAAGTGGAGATGGCCGCTGATCGGTTTGGCCTCCGCCGGGCAGAGGCGCAAGCCGGCGAGAGCGCCGAGGCCGATGGCGCTGATCTGGCCGAGCGAGCCGGGCAAGGCGGTGACCAGGGCGATGGCCGCCAGGGCAATGGCGGCGCGGGGACGGTCTGGGGTGAGGGATCTGGCCATGCCCCAGATGGCCTGCGCGACCACGGCGACGGCAACCAGCTTCAGCCCGTGCAACAGGCCGAGCGCGAGCGGGCCAGAGACGCTGGCGGCGCCGAGGGCGAAGGCCAACAGAATGAAGGCGGAGGGCAGGGTGAAGGCGGCCCAGGCGGCGAGGCCGCCAAGCAGGCCCTGGCCGCGCAGCACGCCGAGGGAGAAGCCGACCTGGCTGGAGGCGGGGCCGGGCAGGAACTGGCAGAGGGCGACGAGATCGGCATAGCCGGCATCGTCGATCCAGCGGCGGCGGGTGACGAGTTCGTCGCGGAAATAGCCGAGATGGGCGACCGGGCCGCCGAAGGAGGTGAGGCCGAGTTGCAGGAAGACGCGAAAAACCTCGGCGGGGCTGCCGGGTTTGGCTGGGTTTGTGGGCGGCATGTGGCGGTCCGATCCGTGAGGCGGAGGGAGGCTACTATGCCGGATACGCGGGCGACAGGTGGTTTAGGCGGCGGTGACGAGGAGGTTGAAGCGGAAGGGGGAGTCTCGGCGGCCGGCGATGACCTCGTTCTCGCCGGGGAGCAGCGGGATGAAATTGTCGGCACTGCCGCGGCTGAGCGGGGTGCCGTTGACGATGGTGCCGAGGCGGCTGAACAGGTCGCGCACGCCGAGGCGGCGGTCGCGGCGGAGGATTTCAAAATGCGGGGCGGAGAGGTTGGCCTCCGCACGGGCGGGGATGCAGTAGCTGTGGGTGGAGTCGACGGGGGTGGCTTCCCCGCCATAGCGGTTGCCGACCTGGAAGGGGAGGTGGCGGATATCGATGGGCGCCATGGCGAATTCCTCCACCAGGCGGGGGTGGTTGGGGAGCAGGCGCAAGGGGGAGGGCAGGCGTGGGGCGGGTGGGTCGAGTTTGGCGGCGCGGGCGGTGGTGGTGCGGAGGCGGCGGCAGAGCAGTTTGAGCAGGGCCATGGCGCCTTCGTTGTTCAGGCCGAAGGCGCCAATGAACTGGGCGGCATCGGTGACGAGCAGCGAGAGGGGGGTGAGGGCGATGGCGGTTGCGGCGCGGGGGCGGGCTTCGAGCACGCCGGACTCGCCGAAGAGTTCGCCGGCCTGGAGGCGGGCGACCTCTACCCCATCGCCGACGCGGATCGAGACCTCACCGTCCTCGATGACATAGACCGCCAGGCTGGGGTCTCCGGTTTGGAAGATGGTGGCGCCGGGGAGGAGTTGGATGGGGCGCATCAGGCGGCCTTGGGGTTGGGAGGATGGGCGATGCATAAGCGGTCAGCATTGCGAATTGATGAACCGGCCCCCCTTGGAACTGGGCGCGGAAAGGCAGAACATGCGGGGCAGGAGGGCGTGCCATGACACAGATTTCGACTGCCGAACCCGTGCTGCTGCGGCAGGATCGGGCGGGGATCGCGACCCTGACGCTGAACCGGCCGCAGGCGCGCAATGCGCTGTCGGTGGGGTTGATGACGGCGCTGGAGCACGAGATTGAGGCGATCAGCCACGATAAATCGGTGCATGTGGTGGTGATTGCCGGGGCGGGGCCGACGTTTTGCGCGGGGCATGACCTGCGGGAGATGCGGGCGCATCCGGGGCGGACGGAATACACCGCCCTGTTCAGCCAATGCGCGCGGCTGATGCTGGCGATTGTGCATCTGGCCAAGCCGGTGATCGCGCGGGTGCATGGGGTGGCGACCGCGGCGGGGTGCCAGCTGGTGGCGAGTTGCGATCTGGCGGTGGCGGCGGAGACGGCGCGCTTTGCCACGCCGGGGGTGAATATCGGCCTGTTCTGCTCGACGCCGATGGTGGCTCTGTCGCGCAATGTGCCGCGCAAGCAGGCAATGGAAATGCTGCTGACCGGCGAGCTGATCCCGGCGCAGGAGGCGCGGGCGATTGGGCTGATCAATCGGGTGGTGCCAGAGGCCGAGTTGGATGCGGCGGTGGCGGCGCTGGCCGGGTCGATCGCGGCGAAGAGCCCGCTGACCTTGGCGATCGGCAAGGCGGCGTTTTACCGGCAGGCGGATATGAAGCTGGAAGATGCCTATCGCTACGCCGCCGAAGTGATGACGCATAATATGATGGCGCGGGATGCCGAGGAAGGGATCGACGCGTTTCTGGAAAAACGGCACCCGACCTGGACAGGGACTTGATCGTATGACGGTATTTGATCGGACGACGCAGGATATCGGCAATATCGTCGAGTTCGGGCATGTGAATGTGCGGGTGCCGGACCAGCGATTGGCGATCCTGTTCTACGTCGCCGGGTTGGGGCTGACGCGGGACCCGTATCTGATCGTGGGCGTGGACAATGCCTGGATCAATGTCGGGACCTGCCAGTTCCATCTGCCGGTGGGCGAGGCGCAGGTGCTGCGCGGGGTGACCGGGCTGGTGCTGCCGGATGTGGATGCGCTGATGGAACGGCTGGCGGTGGTGGCGCCGCGGCTGGCGGGCACCGCGTTTGCCTATGCGCGGCGCGGCGATGTGGTGGAGGTGACGTGCCCGTGGGGCAATCGGATCCGGGTGCACGCGCCGGATGCGGCCCGGTTCGGGCGGATCGTGCTCGGGATGCCGTATGTGGAGGTGGAGACGGCGCCGGGCACGGTGGAGGGGATTGCGCGGTTTTATCGGGAGATGCTGCTGTCCCACGCAGCAGTTGGGGAGGATGCTGACGGTCGGTTCGCGCGGGTTCCGATTGGGCGTGGGGAGAGCCTGGTGTTTCGCGAGACGGCGCGGGATTTGCCAGCCTATGACGGGCATCACGTGCAAATTGCTTTGGCCAATTTCTCCGGCCCGCATGCGCTGCTGGCACAGGCCGGGCTGATCACCGAGGAGAGCAACGAGGCGCAATATCGGTTCCAGGATATCGTCGATCTCGCCAGCGGGCGGGTGTTGTGCACGCTGGAGCACGAGGTGCGGTCGATGCGCCATCCGATGTATGCGCGGGCGTTGGTGAACCGCAATCCCGCGCAAACCAACAGCAGCTACGCCATTGGGCAGGAGGCCGCAGTGTGGACGATGCCGCCGGCGTGAGGTGGGGCTAGAGGGTCAGTTCCCAGGTTTCGCTGATCAGGTCTTGGCCGAAATCCCGCATCGGTTCGCTGGCGATCAGGCGGTAGCCCTCGGCGGCGTAGAGCTTGCGGGCGGCGACAAGGATGGAATGGGTCCAGAGCGTGATGCGCCGGTAGCCGGCGGCGCGGGCGAAGGTGGTGCAGGCGGCAACCAGGCGGGCGCCGAGGCCTTTGCCGCGCGCTGCGGGGTCTAGGATGAGAAGGCGAAGTTTGGCCGTTTCGTCATCGACTCGAATTATAAACACCGAGCCGACCGGCTTGCCATCCAATTCGGCAATCCAGCCGGCATCCGTTTTGGAGTCGAAATTACGTGCGATGCCGGCGGCAATCTCCGCCACCAGGATTTCGAAGCTGCCATCCCAGCCGAATTCCTCATGGTAGAGCGCACCGTGGCGGGAGATGACCCAGCCCCAGTCGCCGGGTTGCGGCGGGCGCAGCACCCCGGCGTCAGCGGTCATGGCTTAGCGCTCGAGGCAGAGCGCCACGCCCATGCCGCCACCGATGCACAGTGTGGCGAGGCCTTTCTTCGCGTCGCGGCGGGCCATTTCGTGCAGAAGCGTAATCAACACGCGGGCGCCGGATGCGCCGATCGGGTGGCCGATCGCGATTGCACCGCCGTTCACGTTGACCTTGCTGGTATCCCAGCCCATGTCCTTGTTCACCGCGCAGGCTTGGGCGGCGAAGGCCTCATTGGCTTCAATCAGGTCCAGATCCTCGTGCTTCCAGCCGGCCCGCGCCAACGCCTTGCGGCTGGACGGGATAGGGCCGGTGCCCATCACCGCCGGGTCCACCCCGGCGGTGGCGAACGAGGCGATGCGCGCCATCGGCGTCAGCCCGCGCTTAGCGGCCTCTTTGGCGGACATCAGCACCAGGGCGGCGGCGCCGTCGTTGATGCCGCTGGCATTGCCGGCGGTAACCGTGCCGTCTTTGGTGAAGGCCGGACGCAGCTTGCCCATTGCCTCAATATTGCTGTCGTGGCGGATATATTCGTCCTGCTCCACCACCACGTCACCTTTGCGGCCCTTCACCGTCACCGCGCCAATTTCGGCGGCAAACTTGCCCGCTTTTTGCGCCGCACTGGCCTTGGTCTGGCTGGCGACGGCGAATTCGTCCTGTTCCTCACGGGTGATCTGGTAGGCGCGGGCCACGTTCTCGGCCGTGTTGCCCATGTGGTAGCCGTTGAAGGCATCCCACAGCCCGTCCTTAATCATCGTGTCGATAAAGCTCATGTCTCCCATCCGGGCGCCGGCGCGCAGATGCTGGGCATGGGCGGACAGGCTCATGCTCTCCTGCCCACCGGCGACGACGATCGCGCTTTCCCCGGTGCGGATCTGCTGTGCCGCGAGGGCCACGGCCCGCAAGCCAGAGCCACACACCTGGTTGATGCCGAACGCGGTCGCGGCGTCGGAAATCCCTGCCGCCCGTGCCGCCTGCCGCGCCGGGTTCTGACCCTGCGCCGCTGCCAGCACCTGGCCGAGGATCACCTCATCCACCGCACCCGCCTCAATTCCCGCCCGCGCCACCGCAGCCTGAATGGCGGATGCCCCGAGCGCATGGGCCGGAACCGCCCCGAACGCACCCATAAAGCTGCCAACCGGCGTGCGTGCGGCGGCGACGATCACGATGTCTTCCATGCCAGGCATCTCCCATCTGTTTGGTGGCGTCAGGACAAGCGGTCCCGCGTCTCATTCTGTGTATAGTGCGGCGCAGCAGAAGAGTCAGCTTTTGTTCAGGCCGTCCCCCCATGCGAGCAACGGTTGCCATAGCGCCCGCTGCGCCCCAGACCCAGCGACCATGCCGACATGCCCGGCGGCCGGCCGATGCACCGTCGCCCCCGGTAGCGCCCGCGCGAGGGCTTCGGCACTTTCCGGCGGCACAATCCGGTCCCGCGCCGGGATGGCGACGAAGTGCGGCACCGCGACTCGCGCCGGGTCCATCACCTCACCCGCAATACGCCAGGTGCCGCGCGCGGGCTGGTTCTCGCCATACCACCCACTCAATACCTGCCGCGCCACCGGCGCTGCCAGCGGCACGCCATCGTTCAGCCAATCCTCCACCGCCACAAACATCGCCGCCCGCGCGCTCGCCTGGTCCATGTGGCCGAACCGACGGTATTTCTCCCCCACCCCCCACGGGTCGAGCAGCGCGAACAGCGTCTGCAACGCATCAATCGGCAGCGCGCCGCCAAACGCCATCGCCGGCTCCAGCATCGCCAGCAGCGCCGCCGCCTGCGGCCCGCGCTCTGCCGCACCGGCGTGAAAATCCCACGGCGTCGCCAGCAAGGCCAGCCCGGCCACCCGGTCGGGCCGTCGCAGCGTCGCCCCCAAGGCCAGCAGCCCGCCCATGCAATAACCCACCAGCAGCACCGGCTCGCCCACCGCCGCCACTGCCCGTTCCAACCGGCCGGCGACATAGGCGGTCAGGTCGAAGCCCCGCTCCACCGGCCCAGGCCACCCCCAATCCAGCAACAACGCCCGCCGCCCTTGGCCGACCATCCAGCGCAGCATGGACTGCCCCGGCGCCAGATCCAGCACCGTCGCCCGGTTCACCAAACTCGGCACAAACAGCATCGGCCGCCCCGCGCCGCCAAAATCCAGCAGCCGGCTCCCGCCCTCAGCCCAAATCGCCGGCGGATCTTCCATCACCCGCTGCCACGGATGCCGCCTATACGCCGCAATCCCCGCCAGCAGCGCACTATCCCGCGCCAGCGTCTCCGCCAGCACCGCGGCCGGAAACCCCGCCGCGCTTTCGCCTGCCCCGGCGAGCAACTCCCGCAGCGCCGCCGCCAGCGCCGGGTTCGCCAAGTCCAGATACGAGGGCGGCCAGCCGGGCTTCGAGCTCATGGACCCGGCGACGGAGCTCATCGAGCTCAGCCCCGCCAGCATCAGATGCAGCAGCAGCGGGCGCGGCCCCCGTCGTTGCAGCGGCCCCGGTTGCCCCTGGTTCACGCGGCGCCGCCCGCATCGCCGCCGCCATCGCCCCGGCCCACACCGCCAGCAACGCCTGCGCCGTCTCCTGCGCCTCCCGGTCCGCCGCCATCGCCGCCAACTCGCTCTGCACGATCGTGACCCAGTCGGCCGCCAGCGCGCGCAGATCCACGCCCTTTGGCGTCTCCGGTACTTCGGCGTCTCCCGTCATCGCTCATCGGTGCTCCATCCCCAGAGCATAGGCGCAGCTTTGTGGCAGGAAAACCGCAACCATGCGGCAAGCCTGTTTCTCTGCTGCGCTGCATCATGCTAGACATACCGAACGATTACCCGCCGAGGGAATAGAATGTCGCAGTCCGACACCGCAGATGCCACGGCAAAAGCTGACCGGCCGCCGGTCGTGGTCAAGAAATACGCCAATCGCCGTTTGTACAACACGGAAAGTTCCAGCTATATCACTCTGGATTCGCTTGCCGAGATGGTGCGCGATGGCCGAGACTTCGTGGTCTACGACGCCAAAACCTCCGAGGACATTACCCGCTCCGTCCTCACCCAGATCATCGTCGAGGAGGAAAGCAAGGGCCGCGCCATGCTGCCCACCGGCTTCCTCCGCCAGTTGATCGGCTTCTACGGCGACAGCATGCAAGGCATGGTGCCCAACTATCTGGAGTCGGCCATGTCCGCCTTCGCCCGCCAGCAGGACCAGGTGAGCAAAACCGTCCAGCAGACCATGGCGCCATTCCTGCCTCCCGGCCTGGCGCCAGGGCTTGAGGAGGTCGGCCGGCAAAACCGCGCCATGATGGAACGGGCGATGAGCCTGTTCACCCCCTTCCTGCCCGCCGAGCCACGCCCAGTGCCCACCGTGCAGGGCCTGGAGGATGAAGTCGCCGTACTGCGGGCCGAAGTGGAAAACCTCCGCATCCTGCTCGCCGAAGCCCGCGCTGGAAAAAAGAGCTGACATGACCTGGCCCACCCAAGACGGCGTTTTCCGCCTCGGCGACGTCGCTGCCCAAAAAGGCGGCGTCATCCGCAACGCGCAAATCACCTGGAAAACCCACGGCACCCTCAACGCCGCGCGCGACAACGTCATCCTCTACCCCTGCTCCTACACCGCGCAGCACCCGGATATGGAATTCCTCATCGGCCCCGATGGCATTCTGGACCCGACGCGCTGGTTCATCGTCATCCCCAACCTGTTCTCCAACGGCCTGTCCTCCGGCGCGGCGGATGATCGGGACTACCCCGCCGTCGTCACCGGCTGGGATCTGGTCAAAGCGCAAAAGCGCCTGCTCGCCGAACAGTTCGGCATCACCCGCCTCGCCGCCGTCTACGGCTTCTCCATGGGCGCGCAGCAAGCCTATCACTGGGCGGCGATCGAGCCAGACATGGTCGCCCGTGCCTTCGTGCTCTGCGGCAGCGCCAAAACCGCCGTGCACAATAAAATCTTCCTCATGTCGCTGATGCGCACCCTGGAAGCCGCGCCCGAACATCTCGGCGGCGGCCATTTCAGCAGCGAACCGCGCGCCAACCTGAAAGCCTTCGGTACCATTTACGCCAGCTGGGCCCTCAGCCAGGATTTTTACCGCGCCGGCCTGCACCTCTCCGCCCTCGGCGCGCCAGACCTGGAAACCTTCCTGCGCACCGATTGGGA
>CAITOL010000029.1 GCA_903893975.1 uncultured Rhodospirillales bacterium
AAGCTCATCTGCTCCCCCGCCGCGTTGACCAGCTTGCGGTCGCGCACCTCCCACCCGGCGGATTTCAGCAACGCCAGCGCGTCGCGCAACGCCGCGCGATTATTGCCAGACCCGTCGCTGACCGGCAGCCGGAACGGCGTGGTGAACAGCCCGGCCGGCAACTGGTCGCGGAACGGCGCCAGCAACGCCGCCTCCGCCGCCGATGGCAGGCCGCTCGCCGCCAGCTCGCTATTGCTGAAATAGCTGTTGGTGCGGGCATAGGCGCCATGGAACAGATTGGCGTTTTCCCACTCGAAATCGAACACCCAGGCCAGGGCCTGCCGCACCCGCGCGTCGCTGAACAGCTTGCGCCGCGTGTTCATGAAAAACCCTTGCATCCCCGTCGGCAGCCGGTGCGGCAACGCCTCCTTCTTCACCAGCCCGCGCTGCACGGCCGGAAAGTCATAGGCGGTGGCCCATTCCTTGGAACTGGTCTCCTGCCGGAAGTCGATCTGCCCGGCCTTGAATGCCTGCAACTGCACCGTGGCATCGCGGAAATACTCCGTCCGCCGCGTGTCGAAATTCGCCAGGCCCTTGCCGGTCGGCAAATCCGCCGCCCAGTAATCCCCCACCCGGATCAGGGTAATGCTGCGGCCGAAATCATATTGCGCCACCCGATACGGGCCAGAGCCCATCGGCGGCTCGGTCAGCGGCTTGGTAAAATCCCGGCTCTGCCACCACGCATGCGGCAGCACCGGCAATTGGCCGAGGATCAGCGGCAATTCCCGGTTGGCGGCGGATTTGAACCGAAACGCGACCTCGCGCGGCCCGCGCACCTCCACCGCCGCCACATCGCCGTAATATTGCCGGTAGCGCGGCCGGCCTTGCTCGCGCAGCGTATTGAAGGTCCAGGCCACATCCTCGGCCGTCACCGCGCTGCCATCATGGAACCGCGCCTGCGGCCGCAAGGTGAAGGTCACGCCCATATGGTCCGGCCACACCGTGACGCTTTCGGCCAGATGGGCGTAATACGCCTCCGCCTCATCCTCGTTCGCGCGCATCAGCGTGTCGTAAACCCGCCCGATATCCGCCGCCGGCGTGCCGCGCACGATGAACGGGTTGAAACTGTCAAAGCTGCCCACCGCCCCCTGCACCAACTCCCCGCCTTTCGGCGCGTCCGGGTTCACATAGGGAAAGTGGCTGAAATTCGCCGGCAATTCCGGCTTGCCGAGCAGCGACAGCCCATGCGTCGGGGTTTGCGCCATCGCAGGCACCACGCAGGCGAGGACTAAGGCCAGAGCCAAACGAACGCGCAAACACCGTCTCCTGAAGGTGACGCCAGCAGTTTAGTCGCTCTGGCGCCTTCCCACCACTGGCTGCGTGGTCTGTCGGGCGATTGTCTATCACGTTCCCCAAGCGATAAGATGCGCGCGGACACTTGAAAGACCGGAACGGCCCTTGATGCGTCAGCCCCCTCATCAGCCCGTCCGCCAGATCATCCGAAATGGGGGGCCGTATCTGCTCTCGGTGATGCTGGTCGCAGGTTTCGCCGCCCGCATCTGGCGGCTGTTCCCAACGGCCGCTGGAACGATGGGCGGCGACTACGCCCTGTTTCTGCCCAACCTGCTGGCTGGCTATTTCTGGTATCTGCAGAACGGGCCGTTCGTCCTGCCCTGGTTCTCCCCCGGCGAATGCGGCGGCGTGCCGTTTTTTGCCGACGCCAACGTGCCCTGGTTTTCCGTGCCGCAAGCTTTGTCGTTCGTGCTGCCACCATTGACCGCCGTCTGGCTCACCGTGCTCGGCTTCGCGGCCATCGGCTATGCCAGCACCTATCTGCTCGCCCGCTCCACCTTCGCCTGTTCCCGGTCTGCGGCATGCATTGCCGGCGCCATGTTCCTGTTCAACGGGTTTTACACCGCCCGCATGGCGATCGGGCATCTCGCCTTCCATCCGTTCATGCTCACCCCGCTGCTATGCTGGGCGATTTTGCCTGCCGCCAGCCGGCTGAGCCCGGCCGCCTGGGTCCTGCGGATCTGCCTCGCCGGAGTGCTGGTCGCGGTGATGCTCCAAGCCGGCATGGTGCATGTGGTGCCCGCCGTCGTGCTGAGCGCGGGCATGGTGGCGCTGATACACATGGCCCTGGCCGGCGGTTCAGCCCGTTGGCTCTGGTCGCTCATCGGGGCGCTTGGCCTGGCCGCGATGCTCGCCGCAGGCAAGTTGGCCGTGCTGGCCGCCTTCGTCGCGGTTTTCCCACGCGATAGCTATTCACTCCCCGGCTTTCCCAGCCTGCTCGATGCCGTGGCCATGCTGTTCCGCACCTTATTCTGGCAGGTGCCAGCGGACGCGCAGAGCCATCTGCGCAACCTGACCTGGGCTCAGGATCGCTATGAATTTGAACTCGGGGTCGGCATCGTCCCGGTTTTATTGCTCGGCCTGGCCGCCATCGACCATGTGCGCCGGCACCGCACGCCGCAGTGGCGGCTGCCACGGCGGGTCTGGCTGCCGCTGGCCGCCGGCGCGTTGCTCGCCTGCGTGCCGCTGGCGCTGAACTGGTATGAACCGCATTGGAACGGGCTGCTGAAATCGCTGCCCTATTTCCACAGCAGCAGCAACTTACTTCGCTGGAACGCCGCCTATATCCTGCCCGCGACGCTGCTCGGCGGCCTGATGTTCGACCGGATTGCGCTGCCTTGGCCCTATGCGCGTCCCGCGTTGGTGGGCCTGGCGTTGGTCCTGACCATTGGCGCCAGCGTCCTGCGCGATGACGTGCCAGAAGGTGCCATGCGGTATCAACCCGCCCCGATTGGCACCGCCTGGCAGGCGGCCCGCCGCAGCGGCACCCCACCCCCGATCACCGCCATCGCGGTCTCTGGGGTGAAGTCCAGCCAATCCCGCCGCGGCGATGTCAACGCCAACAATGCTATCACCGTCGGCTATTCGCACCGGCAGTGCTACCAGCCCATGTTCGGCTACGCGAATGAAAATCTGCCGCTGGCCAATCTGACGCCGACCCTGGTGCTGCGCGAGGCCAATGGCCTGCTGAACCTGAAAAATCCCGCCTGTTACCTGTTCCCGCGCGAAAACCGCTGCCTGCCCGGCGCGATGTTTGAAGCGAAAGACCGTGCGGAGGTGGAAGCGTTCGTTGCCTGGAAGCCGTTCCCGTTCGCGCAGCCCGCCACGCTGCGCTGGATCATACTCGGCAATCAGCTTGCGCTGCTCGGGGTGGCCGCGGCAATACTGGCCGCGGCGGCGATCCTCCTGCGCGCCTTAGCCCGCCAGCGCGCGCACCGCTTGCGGTAACAAAGCGGCATCGCCGACCGATAGCACCTGGCCATTGCTCGCAGCGGTCAGTTTCTGCCCCTGCCAGTCCGTCACCCGGCCCCCGGCGCCTTCGACCACCGGCACCAGCGCCGCCCAGTCCCAGATTTTCATCGTCGCTTCGGCCACCACGTCAATCTGGCCGATCGCCACCAACCCGTGCGCGTAGCAATCGCCGCCCCAGCTGGTGCGCCGCGTGGCCGCGCGCAGCCGGGCGAACGGCGCCAGATCGTCGGCTTCAAACATGTCCGGGCTGGTGCAGGACAATTCGGCATCCGCCAGATGGGCACACGCCCGCCCACCAACACGGCCGGGATAGGGGCTGGTATAAACCGTCTCCCGGCCCGCCACGCCCAGCCAGCGTTCGCCGGTGATGCACTGGTCGATGATGCCCAGGATCGGCGTCTCCCCATCCAGCAGCGCGATCAGCGTGCCGAAACTAGGGCGCCCGGTAATGAAAGCGCGGGTTCCGTCGATCGGGTCCAACACCCAGCGCAACGACGCGCCAGGGTTTTCCAGCCCGAACTCTTCCCCCAAAATCCCGTGCTCCGGGAAGCGTTCGGCCAGCACCGCCCGCAACGCCCGCTCCGCCGTGCGGTCGGCGATGGTCACCGGGCTGGCATCGCTCTTCAGATCCGCCCCGACGCCGGCACGGAAAAATGGCCGCACCACCGCCGCAGCCACATCGGCGGCCGCGTTGGCGGTCGCCACGAACGCGTCGAGGTGGCGCAACGTCCTGCTTACGGCAGCGCCACCGGGGTCTTGGACAGCGTGCGCAGATACGCGACGATTTCGGCGCGCTGCTTGTCGCTGTTCAGCCCGGCGAAGGCCATGCGGGTGCCGGCGATGAAGGCGGCCGGCTTCTTCAGCCAGGCATTCAGCTCCTCATACGTCCAGGTGCCCGCCATGCCCTTCACGCCGGCCGAGTAGGCAAAGCCTTCAGCCCCACCGCGCGGGCGGGTCATCACGCTATACAGGTTCGGGCCGACGCCGTTCTTGCCGCCGTCGTTGAAGCTGTGGCACGCGCCGCACTGCTTCTTGGCATTGGCTTCACCCGCGGCCACATCGGCCGTGGCGATCATGCCCGTAATCGGTGCCAGCGCTTCCGGCTTGGCGCCGGCGGCCGGAGCGGCGGCTGCCACTTCAACCTTGATGGCCGGTTGCTTCAGGTTTTCCGGATGGACAAGCGCGCCACCGATAATGCCCGCAACCATGAAGGTGATGCCCGCGACCAGAACCGCCGCAATCCCCTTGTTGATCTCCATGCTATCCATATCGGTGTCGTTCCTCGCGCGAAAGCCTGCTGACCCGCCACGCCGCATTGCACGGTCGCGTCGGGGTACCTAAGGTGCGCCGCACCATAATGATCGGCAACGCCGGCTTCAACCCACACACGGGCCAAAAAACACCGCATGACTCCCATCGTCATCATTCCCTCGCGCATGGCGGCCACTCGTCTGCCGGGTAAACCCCTTTCCGACATCCACGGACGCGCCATGATCCTGCATGTGCTGGACCGCGCGCGCGAGGCCGATATCGGCCCCGTCGCGGTCGCCTGTGGCGATCAGGTGATCGCCGACGCCATCCGCGCCGATGGCGGCAGCGCTGTTTTGACCGACCCATCCCTGCCGCGCGGCTCGGACCGGGTGCAGGCCGCGCTCACCGCGCTGGACCCGGCGGGCAGGCATGATGTGATCGTCAACCTGCAAGGCGACCTGCCCACCATCCCGCCCGCCTATCTGCGCGCCGTGCTCGGCCCGCTCTCGGACCCGTCGATCGACATCGCCACCCTGGTGGCGCCGATCACCAGCCGTGCGGAGGCGGAGGCATCCCAGGTGGTGAAAGCGGCCTGCGCGTTCGACGGCGGGCGGGCGGTATCCCCGGCGCTGTATTTCTCCCGCGCGCCCATCCCCTGGGGCGACGGGCCGCTCTGGCACCATATCGGCATCTACGCCTTCCGCCGCGAAGCCCTGGCGCGCTTCGTGTCCCTGCCCGAATCTCCGTTGGAAAAGCGCGAATCCCTCGAACAGCTGCGCGCGCTTGAAGCGGGGATGCGGATCGCCTGCGCCCGGGTGGAGCACGCACCGTTCGGGGTGGACACGCCGGATGATCTGGAACGGGCGCGGCTTGCCTTGCAGCCGGCACCTTAACCCGCCCCCACACTGTTTTGCGCCTGCTCGTGAAAAAAGAAGTGCTGACCGCCGCACTTCCCGCAACCAAGGACCTTTGAGATGACTGGCCTCATCGCCTTCCAGGGCCGCCCTGGCGCCTATTCCGACCTCGCCTGCCGCAACGCCTACCCGGATATGCAAACCCTGCCCTGCCACACGTTTGACGAGGCGATGGCCGCCGTGCGCGACGGCAAGGCCGATCTGGCGATGATCGCCATCGAGAACAGCCTCGCCGGCCGGGTGCCGGATGTGCACACGCTGCTGCCGGAATCCGGCCTGTATGTGATTGGGGAGGCGTTTCAGCGCGTCGAGCACTGCCTGCTGGCGATCAAGGGCGCCAAGATCGAAAACCTCAAACGCGCCCATTCGCACGCTGTCGCCCTCGGCCAGGTGCGCAAGGTGCTGAAGGAACTCAACCTCGAAGCGGTGGTCGAATCCGATACCGCCGGTTCCGCCGAACTGCTCGCCCAATGGCAAGACCCGGAAGCCTGCGCCATCGCCTCCTCGCTGGCGGGGGAGCTGTTCGGCCTGGAAATCCTGCGCCGCAATATCGAGGACGCCAGCCACAACACCACCCGCTTCTTCGCCATGGCGCGCAAACCGCACGACCTCGCCCCCGGCACGCCGGGGCTGATGACCACCTTCGTCTTCCGCGTGCGCAACGTGCCGGCGGCGCTCTACAAAGCCCTGGGCGGCTTCGCCACCAACGGCATCAACATGACCAAGCTGGAAAGCTACATGGTCGGCGGCCATTTCTCCGCCACCCAGTTCCTCTGCGACGTCGAAGGCCATCCCGAAGATCCGGCGCTGCGCCGCGCGCTGGAAGAACTGACGTTCTTCTCGCGTGAAACCCGCATCCTCGGCGTCTACCCCGCCGCGCAGTTCCGTAAGGAGCAGGATACCGCCGACTGAGCGCTCGCTCACGCAACCGGCGGATACACCTCCAGCGTCAGGGCTTTCCAACAGATGCGACGCTGCGGGTGCCGGATCAGGTTGTGGCGGCATAAGCGGTCGCGGACGGCCGCGCTCATGGCGTCCGTCCCGGCCGCAAAATCGGCCAGCAAAGCCAGAGTCTCTGCCGAGAGCAGGGTGGCAAACGCTTCGGTGGATGGGAACCATAGCACCGGCGCCTGCGGATCATCGGCGATGCTGCCGCTCGCGATGCCCACCGTGCGTGCCTTGAAACGCTCGTAATCCAAAATCGCCATCCGCAGCGTGCTGCCGCGTCGCGCCGGCTTGGGTGCGGTCATGGCGTGGGTCCCCGCCGACGTAGCCAGGCGTCCACATCGTCCCAGAAATCTTCCACCAGCGCCGCCGCGTCGCGATAGGCATGGGCGCGCACGCTGCGCAGCCCCTGCATGTGGTCGAACGCGCTGTGGCGCATGGGGTGGCTGTTCTCAAAGCCAACCAACCGCTGTCCAGTCGGGCCATACAGGCTCAACCGATAGTCGATCCCGTGCGGATTGTGCTCGGTGGCGGCGCTGGGATGCACATCGAAACGCACCGCCAGTCCGGCCTTGGCATCGACGACGTAAACCTGCCCGTTAAGCCCGAGAAGCCCATCGAATGTGCGGTCGCGCTGCATAGTCTATCGCGATATCGGCTGGCGCCCCGGCTGTCACCGCGCAAAACGCCGCGGCGCCAGCTGGGGCGCTAGATTGACTAAGATTTCACGTAAGTCACGGCAGCCCGTTCACTTCTTGCGCGCCGCCGCGACTGCGTCCTGCAATTCCGACAGCTCCGCTGCCCCGGCCAGCAGCTTGCCGCCGATGACATAGGCTGGGGTGCCCTGAATATCCAACTGATGGCTCAGCGCCAGATTGGCATCAATCCGCAGTTTCACCTCCGGGTCGTCCATGTCGTGCTTCAGTTTCGCCCAATCCAGTCCGGCCTGCTTGGCTGCTGCCTGCAAGGTCGCCTCATCCATGCTCGGGTTGGCCGCCATCAACAGCGTGTGGAGCTTGAGGTAGCCGCCCTGCTTCTGCGCGGCCAAAAGCGCCCGCGCCCCGGCCACGCTGCCCGGCCCCAGCACCGGCAGATCTTTGTAGACGATGCGCAGGTTCGGCTCGCGCTTGATCAACTCGTCCACCACGCTGACCATGCGCCGGCAATACGGGCAGCGCACGTCGAAGAATTCCACCAACGTGACATCGCCCTTCGGATTGCCCGCAATCGGGTCGGCGGCGTTCTGCGTCAGCGCCGGTCCCAACGCGGCAATCATCTCGCCTGCGGCGTTTTCCTGCTGATGCGCTTCGTCCTGCTGCAACGCCGTGACCGCATCCCGCAGGATCGACGGGTCCTTGCGCATCGCGTCGCGGATAATCTCGATGATCTCCTGCCGCTGCGGCGCGCTGAAACTGGATTGCGCCAGCGCCGGCCCGGTGAGCGCGCCCCCCAGCAACATGGCGGCAGCGAGGCGGCCGGCTTGGCGCAGGCTGGCCATGGAAATGCGGCGCATATCTAAAATCCCTTGCGATTCTCGCGTTTGACCGCGTTGCTGATATCGGTTGCCCGCAGCTGGGCCGGTCCTGGCGGCAGCAATTTCTCGGCTTTGGTGGCCCAGAGCTTGGCGGTCGCGATGTCGCCGTTCAACAACGCTTCCTCGGCCAACGCAAGGTTTGCCTGACCCAGATCGCCCATTTTCCCCCAGGCGACGCCCAATGCATGCCAGCTCAGGCCGTCATCGCCCTCGCGCGCCAGGGCGGATTGCAACTCGGCAATCGCCGGTTTCAACAGCAGCGGGTCGCCGGTTTCAATCATCGCCCGGCCGAGCGCGCTGCGGATTTGCGGCTGCTCGGGCGCCAGCCGCACCGCCTCGCGATACGGCGCCAAGGACAGCCGGCCCCGCCCGCCCTCGAACAGCACCTGCCCCTTCAACTCATATAGCCAGGGGGAGCCGGGCTGTTCGGCCAGCAGCCCGTCGATCAGTTTCAGCGCTTCGTCCGTGTGGCCCAGCCGATAGAGAGCGATGGCGCGGGTGTAACGTGCCGTTGGGGCGGCATCGGTGTCCCGCACCCGTTGCAGCGTAACCGAACTTGGGGTCAGGAAGCCGATCAACTTGGCCTTGACCAATTGAAAGCCGGTTTCGAACCCGGGCGGCAGTTTGGCATTGGCATACGGGCTGCGCGCCAGATGGTCGGCCACGTTGGCGATCCGCGTCGCGGCCAAAGGATGGGTTTGCACATACGGGTCCTGCATCGATTCCGGCAGGATGGTTTCGTCCTCCAGCCGGCGGAACATCGCCAGCAAGCCCCGCGCCGACCAATGCAGCCGGTCGAGGAATTCCAACGCTCCCTGATCGGCCGAGGCTTCAATCACCCGGCTAAACCCCAGGAAATTACGCATCGCCAGTTGCTGGCCGCCCAAGGCGGCGCCAATGCCGGCGCTGCTGGCGGAGTTATCGTAATACGGCGTATGCGCGCTGCTCCGGCTGCCGCCCACCGCCACCGCCGCCCCCATCAGGGTCGCCGCCAGCCCCTCCAGCATCGCCGCCTGCATTGCTTCCGGCAGCTTGGCGAGGTGGCCGCCCCGGATGTGCCCGGTCTCGTGCGCGATCACTCCAACCAGTTCATCCGCCGATTCCGCCTTGGTAATCAGCCCGGTGTTGATGAACATCCGGTTGCCGGTGCTGACGAACGAGTTTATGGCGTCATCGCGCACCAGGATGATTCGGACCAGGTTCGGGTCCACACCTGCGGCGCGAAATAGGGGATTGGCGAAATTGCGCAGCAAGCTTTCGGTTTCCGCGTCGCGCACGATCTCAATCGGCTGGCCGTTGGCCGGCTGCGCCCCGGCACGGGATACCGATCCCGCGACGTGCGCTGCCGCCAGCAACGACGCCAGAACCAACCGAACCAACCGGATAGCGCGACAAGGACGGGACATGCCGCAGACATACCGCATATTTGAACCGCGCTCCAAGGCAAAGGCGCTGCGCGCGGCGCTTTTGGGCACCGCCATGCTGAGCGCCCTGGCTGGCTGTTCCGCCGTGGATAAGGTCACCGGCCTGTTCGACCGCGGCCCCGCGCCCGGCGAGGAGGGGGTCGTGGTTGGTTTCGTCGGCAATGCCGTCGCTGATGAGCCGCAAGCCGCCCTGGCCGCCCGCAATGTGCTCGCCACCGGCGGCAATGCGATCGACGCGGCAGTGGCCGCCGGTTTCACACTCACCGTCTCGATGCCCTCGCGCGCCGGGCTTGGTGGCGGTGGTGCGTGCCTGGTCTTCCCTGCTGGCGCCGCCACCGGCCCGCAGGCGATTGTCTTCCCCGCCGCCGCGCCGCAGTCGCCGGCCGGCGACCGTCCGGCGTCGGTGCCGATGATGGCCCGTGGCCTGTTCGCCATGCATGCCCGCTACGGCAGCCAGAAGTTTGAAAGCTTGCTGGCTCCGGCAGAACAGGCGGCCCGCTTCGGCGTCGTCGTCTCCCGCGCGTTCAGCCGCGACCTTAGCGTGGTCGGCCGTGCCTTCGCCGCCGATCCGGTGGCGGCGGCACTGTTCTATCGCGACGGTGTGGCCCTTCCCGAAGGCAGCCGCATCGTCCAGCCCGATCTGGGCAGCGCCTTGGCGCAAATCCGCATCGCCGGCGCCGGGGATTTTTACACCGGCACCTATGCGCGCCGTCTCGTCGAAGGTGCCCCGCAGGCCGGCGCCGCCCTCACGATGGACGATCTGCGCACCGCTTTGCCGCGCGTGCTGCCGCCGGTGATTGTGCCGTCGCGCTATAATGGCGATTCGGTTGCTTTCCTGCCGGTCGATGGCGGCCTCGCCGCCGCCGCCGCCTACCAGGTGCTGGCCCGCGACCCGGCGGCGCTTGAGCCAGCCAACGCCCGCGCCTTGGGCGTCGCCACCCGCTTCCGCCAGCAGGGCGGGGACGCGCAGGCGCTGCTGCAAGCCGATGCGCCCGCCTCCGGCCTCGGCACCCTGCCGGCCTCCACCAGCCTGGTCACGCTCGACAATGCCGGCAACGCGGTGGCCTGCGCCTTCAGCATGAACAATCTGTTCGGCACCGGCCGCTTTGTGCCCGGCACCGGCATCCTGCTCGCCGCCGCGCCGGGCAAGATGTCTACCCCGCTGCTCAGCGCGGCGATTGCCTACAACAGCAACCTGCATAATTTCCGCGCCGCCGTTGGTGGCAGTGGCCAGTCCGGCGCCGCGCTGGCCACCGCGGTGGCGATGGAGCGCACGCTGACCACGGCCAAGGCGATGTCCCAGCCGGTGCCGGAACCGGGCCGGGCCAATGTGATCGGCTGCTCCGGCTATCTGCCCGGCAAGGAAGGCACCTGCGTTGCCGCCACCGACCCGCGTGGCGCTGGCCTGTCGGCGGGCAGCAACTAACCATGGCCTTGAAAATTGGGCGGGGTGCTGCCGCCCCGCCGTTCATGGTGATGGACGTCATCACCGCCGCCAATGCGCGCCAGGCCAGCCTGCCCGCCAACGCGCCGCATGTCATCCGCATGGAAGTCGGCCAACCCGCCACCGGTGCGCCAGCCGGCGCGGTGGCGGCCGTTCAGGCCGCCCTGCAAGCCGGCCTGCCGATGGGCTATACCGAGGCATTCGGCCTGCCCAGCCTGCGCGCCCGGCTGCGCCGCCATATCGGCGAATGGTATAATCTGGACGTCGATCCCAGCCGCATCGCCGTCACCGTCGGTGCCTCCGGCGCCTTTCCGCTCGCCTTCCTGGCGGCGTTCGATCCGGGCGACCGGGTGGCGATGGCCACCCCGTTCTACCCGCCTTACGTCAACATCCTCACCGCGCTCGGCATGGTGCCGGTGATGCTGGAAACCGGGCCTGAAACCCGCTTTCAACCCAGCGTCGCCGCGCTCGAACAGCTGCATCCGCGCCCGGACGGGCTGATCGTCGCCAGCCCCTGCAACCCCGCCGGCACCATGCTGCACCCCGATGAACTGGCCGCCATCGCCCGCTGGTGCCACGAAAACGGCGTCCGGCTGATCTCAGACGAAATCTACCACGGCCTGCATTACGATGCGCCGCTGGCCACCGCCGCCGCGCATAGCCCGAGCGCGATCGTGGTCAACAGCTTCTCCAAATATTTTTCCATGACCGGCTGGCGCATCGGCTGGCTGGTGCTGCCGGATGATCTGGTGCGCCCGGTGGAATGCCTGGCGCAGAACATGTTCATCTCCGCCCCGCATATCGCCCAGATCGCTGCGGAGGCTGCCTTCGACTGCACCGCCGAACTGCAAGCCAACATCGCCCGCTACCGCCGCTCCCGCGATCTGCTGGTGCAGGCGCTGCCGGCCGCCGGCTTCCCCCGGCTCAGCCCGGCCGAAGGCGCGTTCTACCTCTATGCCGACATTGCCGACCGCACCAACGACGCGCAGGCCTTCTGCGCCCGCATGCTGCGTGAAACCGGCATCGCCGCCAGCCCCGGGGTGGATTTCGACCGCGCCCGCGGCCACCACTTCGTCCGTTTCAGCTATTGCGGCCCGGAAGCCGACATGGCCGAAGCCGCGCGGCGGCTGGCCAACTGGCGCTAGAAGCTGGCGCTAACCCGCGCCTGCCCCCGCCGCAGGGCGAGGGCAGGGCAGAGGGCTAGCCCAGTTCCTGCTGCACCACGCTCACCCAATACGCCGCCCCGGTCGGGATGATGGCGTCGTTGAAGTTGTATTGCGGCGTGTGCACCTGGTGCATGCTGCCATCGGGGTTCACCCCGTTGCCGAGGAAAATAAACGCCCCCGGCCGCTGCTCCATCATATAGGCGAAATCCTCGCCGCCCGTGGTCGGGGTAATGTTCGGCATCACATTGCCGCTGCCCACCAGCGCCGTAGCTGCGGCAATGGCGGTATCGGTCTGCTCGTCCTTGTTATGCAGCGGGGTGGCGAACCACCCCAGATCCACCTCCGCCGTGCAGCCATTGGCCGCCGCCATCGCATGCGCCAGCTCGCGCATCCGCCGGTCGATGATCTCTTTGGTTTCCTTGTTGAAATGCCGCATCGTGCCGGTAATCTCAATCTCGGCCGGCATCACGTTCGACGACTGGTTCGACCCGCCATGGATCGAGCCCACGCTGATCACCGCCGTCTCCAGCGGGGAGATATTGCGGCTGACCACGGTTTGCAGCGCCATGATGTACTGCGCCGCCGCGATGGTCACGTCGGTCGCCTTATGCGGGGTGGCACCGCCATGCCCGCCCGTGCCGTGGAAATTCACCTGCCAGCGCCCGCCACCGGCCATGAACGCGCCCTTGCGGATGGCGAACTTGCCGGCTTCGTAGCCGGGCATGTTGTGCAGGCCATAAATCGCATCGCATGGAAACCGCTCGAACAGGCCATCCTTCAGCATGGCGATGGCACCGCCCCGCCCTTCCTCGGCCGGCTGGAAGATCAGGTTCACCGTGCCGGCGAAATCCCGGTTGCGGGACAGATACTTCGCCGCGCCCAGCAGCATGGTGGTGTGCCCGTCATGC
The DNA here is from genome assembly GCA_903893975.1 of uncultured Rhodospirillales bacterium. Lineage (GTDB taxonomy): Bacteria > Pseudomonadota > Alphaproteobacteria > Acetobacterales > Acetobacteraceae > CAITOL01. The sequence continues at coordinate 12,890 of CAITOL010000029.1, forward strand.
CCGCAGGCATGCATCACCCCGGGGTTTTTGGACGCATACTCCACCCCGGTCTGCTCCGGAATTGCCAGCGCATCCATATCCGCCCGCAGGCCAATGGCGGTTTTGCGGTTCGATGCCCCCACCGGCCGGGTGCCACGGATCACCCCGACCACGCCGGTCACGCCGACGCCTTCGGTGACCTCAATCCCCCATTCCCGCAGCTTGGCCGCCACCAGGGCGGCGGTGCGCACTTCCTCCAGCCCCATTTCGGGGTGGGCATGAATGTCCTGGCGGATCGCGGTCAGTTCCGCATGATCCTGGCTGATTTCGGCAATGACCGTCTCAAGGCTCATATCCCGCTCTCCTTAAGCGCCCAGTTCCTGCTGCACGATCTGCGCCCAGTAGGCGACACCGTAGGGAATGACCGCGTCGTTGAAATTGTAATGCGGCGTGTGCACCTGATGCGTGCTGCCATCCTCATTCACGCCATTGCCGAGGAAAATGAACGCCCCCGGCCGCTGTTCCATCATGAAGGCGAAATCCTCACCACCAGTGGTCGCCGGCGTGTTCGGATGCACCGCGCCGTCCCCCACCAGCGCGCGGGCGGCGGCCAGTGCCACGTCGGTCTGCTCGCTGGCATTGATCAGCGGCGTGGTGCCCCAGCGCAGCGTCACCTCCGCCGAGCAGCCATTCGCGCCGGCCATCGCATGCGCCAGATCGGTCAGGCGGCGGTCGATGGTGGCCATCACCTCTTTGTCGAAGGCGCGCATGGTGCCGGTGATTTCCATTTCGGACGGCATCACGTTCGGCGACTGGTTCGACCCGCCATGGATCGAACCAACGCTGATCACCGCCGTATCCAATGGGGAGACATTGCGGCTGACCACGGTCTGGATCGCCATCACATATTGCGCCAGCGCGATGGAAACGTCGGTGGATTTATGCGGATACGCCCCGCCATGCCCGCCCGTACCGTGGAACACCACCTTCCACGCCCCGGTGCCCGCCATGAACGCGCCCTTGCGGATGCCGAACTTGCCGGCGGCATAGCCGGGCATGTTGTGCAGCCCATAAATCGCATCGCACGGGAAGCGTTCGAACAGCCCGTCTTTCAGCATCGCATTGGCGCCGCCCCGGCCTTCCTCGGCCGGCTGGAAGATCAGGTTCACCGTGCCGGCGAAATCCCGGTTGCGGGACAGATACTTGGCCGCACCCAGCAGCATCGCCGTATGCCCGTCATGCCCGCAGGCATGCATCACGCCCGGATTTTTGGACGCGTAGTCCACCCCGGTCTGCTCCGGGATCGCCAGCGCATCCATGTCCGCGCGCAGTCCGATGGCGGTGTGGCGGTTGGATGCGCCAACCGGCCGCGTGCCACGGATCACCCCGACCACGCCGGTCACGCCGACGCCTTCGGTCACCTCAATCCCCCATTCGCGCAGCTTGGCCGCCACAATGCCGGCGGTGCGCACCTCCTCCAGCCCCATTTCGGGATGGGCGTGGATATCCTGGCGGATCGCGGTCAGTTCGGCATGGTCTTGGGCGATATCGGCGAGCAGATGGTCGAGGGTCATGACAGAAATTCCCGGCAAGGACGATAAGCCCAGGACACTAGAGCGGTTTACCGCCGTTTGAAAATGGCCCCGGCCAGGCCCGCATCAGGCCCGGCGCACATTCCACATGACGGCGAAATCGCATTCGACGAAATTGGTCAGGTCGCGCCGATACGCCGTCTTCGGCCGCCAGAAGCCCAGCGGCACGCAGGCGACATCGTCCATCGCGGTGCGCTGCGCGGCGGCAAACGCCGCCTGCCGTGCCGCTGGGTCGGTCGCGGACAGCCAGTCATCGACATGCTGTTCCGCCTCCGCGCTGAAATACGACCCCGGCCAGCCGCCTTCGGTCGGGCCACGGGTAAAGTAGTTCACCGCCGGATTGGCCAGCGACCCCGCCAGCGCGCTGGTATGGAACATGCTCCAGCCGCCTTTATCCGGTGGCGCCTTCGAGGTGCGCCGTTGCAGCATGCTGCCGAAATCCATCTCAACCACTTCGACATTGAACCCCAGCCGGGTCAGCAGATCGGCCGAGACCAGCCCCTGGTCGGACAGCACGCTGTAATCAACCGGGTTGATGATCACCACCTTCTCGCCCTTGTAGCCGGCCGCCAGCACGGCCGCTTTCAGCTTGGCGTAATCCTTCGGCGCCTTCATCGCCTCCCCGCCATATTCGGTCACGCCGGGCAGGCCGCACAGAAACATCGAATGGCAGGTGCTGAAACTGTCGTCGTCGCCCTGGATGGCGCGCAGATAATCCACCTGATTGACCGCATCGCGCACGATCCGCCGGATCACCACATTGTCGAACGGCGGATGCAGGAAGTTGAACCGCGCGACCGAGCCGAGGCCGAACGGGCTCGAATTGCGCACCACGATCTCCGGGTTCTTGCGCAGTTGCGGCACCAGGTCGAGCAACGCCGCCTCGTACCAATCCACTTCACCCTTGGCCAGCGCCGCCGCAGCTGTGGATTGATCGGGAATAATCGTCCACTCCACCCGATCGAAATTCACCCGCTTGCCGCCAGACGTCCAGTTCGCCGGCTCATCGCGCGGCACATAGGCTTCGTTGCGCTGATACACCACCCGGCTGCCGGGGGTGTATTCGCTTTGCAGGAACTTATACGGGCCGGAGCCAACCACTTCCGTAACCGGCTTGAACGGATCGGTCATCGCCAGCCGTTCGGGGATGATGAACAGCGGGATCGGCGCCGGATGGGCCAGCGCGTCGAGCAGCGCGCCCATCGGGCGCTTGAGCATGATCCGGAACGTGCGGTCATCCGGCGCATCCATCCGGTCGGTAAAGCCCGCCAGCGCCTGGCCGAAACTGTCGCGCGCCGACCAGCGCTTGATGCTGGCAATACAATCCCGGCCGCGCACCGGCTCCCCATCATGGAATTTCAGCCCCGGCCGCAGCTTGAAGGTCCAGGTCCTGTTGTCGTCGGACACGCTATGCCCCTCGACCATCTGCGGCTGCGGCCGGTTCTGCGCGTCCACGCCATAAAGGCAGTCGAACGCGGCGAACCCGTGATTGATGGTCACGCCGGCGGTGCTGATGGTCGGGTCCAGAAAGGACAGGTTGGCGGACGGGATGATCCGCAACGTGCGCGCCCGCGTATCCTGCCCCAAGGCCGGCAGCGGCAATGCGGCGGCAGCAGCGGCCTTGATCAGGGTGCGGCGGTGCAAGGCGGTTTTGGGCGATGTCATTGGGCGCTCCTCTGGCCAGCAGTGCGGCCTTGGGGGGAGCGTAGAACCGGTGGAGCAGGGGCGGCAAGGTGGGGAAGAGGAAGCACTCCTTTTTTGAAAAAAAGGATACTCCGATCACCCGATAATCCGCATTTCTTTCGGATCGATGATGCGGAAATTGTCGGAGACCTGGTCACAGAACGTGGCCCATCGGCGTGGCACGTCGTTGCGCAGGAAGCCTAGGATGGCATCTGCGAAGTGTCTGATTGTCTTGTGTTCGCGGTTGTGGGTTATTGTTCTGTGCATGAGCCCCCATAGTCGCTCAATCGGGTTCAGATGGGGGCAATAGCTAGGGATACAGCGCAGTTTTATCCGACATTCCGGCCTTGCGAGCCACGCGTGGACCGTCCTTGCATGATGGTAGCGCGCGTTGTCGAGGAAGACGTGGATCCGCCGTTTGCCGGGGTATCCGGCCTCGACCGCTTCGAGCAGGCGAATCGTGCTGGCGTCATCGACATCGAGGGCCTCCAACATGACGGTCTGCCCAGTCTCGAGGTCGATCGTGCCATGGATATTGAGGTTCTGCCGTCCTGTCGTTTGTTCGAGGGCGATCTTGACTTCCTTCGGCGCCCAGCATGCGACCGGACGGGCCCGGTGGGTCGGATGCACCGCATCACCGAACAGCACCACTTCGTCGCCGCCCAGATGGTTGAGCAGACTTTTGTAAGGTGCGATAAACCGCGCCTGGCGCGCGTGGTCGAGCTTGCGCGCCACCGAGCGCGGTCGCCGATGCTCCATGCCGAGGCGGTGCAGCAGCTTGATCAGTCCCGATCTCGCCTGATAGTCGATGCCAAATCGCGCGGAAATATAGATGCCGACCTCGCGAGAACTGCGCGGTAACGTCTCGCTGATCCAGTCCTTCAACTCCGCCTGCTACGCCTCGCTCAAGCGGCAATCACTGCCCTCGTGGTTCGACTGCACGAGCCACGCCAGACCCCCCTCCCCATAGACGCGATGCCAGCGCCGGACCGTGTCGTCATCGATCAGCAGAACCTGCGCGATGGCCTCGCAACTCATGCCACGATCCAGCAAAATGATCGCGTTGGCCCGACGCGCCACGCCATGCGCCACCGACGTATCGCGCGCCAACGCAAGCAACGCTTGCCGCGCGGGTTCCTTGAGAACGCGCTTGCGGATCATTCACAAACCAGAATCTACCTAACCGAGCCGACGCAAGGCCATTCACGCGGGTTGTCAGGGCGTCGGAATATTCCTTGTTTTCAAACAAAGAAGACCTTCCCTTCCCTAAACCCTCATCTCCAAACAAACCGGCACATGGTCCGACGTCTGCACCCAATCCCGGGCATCCTGCAAAATCTCATACCCTTTCAACCCTGCCGTTAAATCCGGCGTCGTCCAGATATGGTCCAACCGCCGCCCGCGATTGGATGCGCGCCAGTCCCGGTTGCGATACGACCACCAAGTGTAAAGCTTCTGGTCATCCGGCACGAAATGCCGCACCGCGTCGATAAACCCAGCCTCCCGCCAGCGGTTCAGCCCCTCGGTTTCCACCGGCGTATGGCTGACGATATCGAGCAACTGCTTGTGGCTCCACACGTCATGTTCCATCGGCGCAATATTCAGGTCGCCCATCAGCACCGTGCGCTGCAAGCCGCTGCGCGCCGCGAACCAATGCGTCGCCTCGGCCACGAAATCCAGCTTGTGGCCGAATTTCGGGTTCGCTTCCCGGTCCGGCACATCGCCGCCGGCCGGCACGTAGAAATTATTGATCTCCACCGCCCCGCCCGGCACCTGCGCCAGCGCGGCCAGATGCCGGCAATCCCCTTTCTCGCACCAATCCGGCGCGATATCCTGCCGTTGCAGCGGCACCCGCGACAGGATGGCGACGCCGTTATACCCCTTCATGCCCTTGAACAGCACGTGGTCGAACCCGAATGCCGCCACCCCGTCGGTGGGAAACAGCTCGTCCGGCACTTTGGTTTCCTGCAAACACAAAATATCCGGGTTCAGCGCCTCCACCACCTTGCCAATCAGCCCAAGCCGCAGCCGCAGGGAGTTGATATTCCAGGTAGCAATCCGCAGCGTCTGGGCCATTGGCGGGGGTTCCGTATGCGATAAACCGGGCCTTCTCTTTTAGCGAACCGGCCCGGCTGTCAAGCAAGCCCGACGATTTACCCCGCCGGGCCCAGCAGCAGGTCGATCGCCGCCGTCCAGGAAAAATCCGGCCCGCCCAAGCCGCTGCCATCGCGCGGGTCGAAATACTCCCAAAACCCGTTCAACTCGACCAAGGCGTGGGTATCCGCCCGGATGCGCCCGGCGACCGCCGCCGCGCCATAGGCCGCGAACCCCTCGGCGATCATCCAGTTCACCACCGACCAGATCGGCCCGCGCCAGTAGCGGCGCGGCTCATACAGCGCGTCCTCCGGGTCGGTGGACGGCACCAGATATTTCACCTTCCCCGCCCAGCGTTCCAACGTCTGCCCCAGCTGCGCCGCCTGGGCCGGCGTGGCCGTGCCGGACCATAGCGGCAGATACCCGGCCGAGGTGCCAACGCGGATCGGCGTATCGGAAACCAAATCGCGGGAGTAGAAAATCCCCGCCTCCGCGTCCCATTGCCGGCCAATCGCGGCCTGCATGCGCGGGATATCGGCCGCCAGCGCCGCCTGTTCCGCCGGGGTGCCGAACCGCTCCGCCAAGGCCAGCAGATCGCGCGTCGCCCGCAGCAGAATGGCGTTGGTGCCAATATCGGCTACCCGGAACGGGCTCGCCGCCAGCATCCGCGCCGGGTCCCAGTCCACCCCGCGGAACGTATCCACCAGGTGGATATAGCGCTGATAGTCATGCGCCCGGGGCCGCATCGTCGGGTCCACCACGCCGGTGTCACGCCGCACGATCTCGGTCACCGTCTCCTGCGGCACCCGCGCCAGCGGGCTGTCCCAGGCCGGGGAGTTGTCGCCACCGGTCTCCCACGGGTGCAACGTCGTCACCAGCCCGGTGCGCTGCGGGTCGCGGGTGTTGCGCCACCAGTCATGGTAGCGGATCAGCCCCGGATAAATCCGCGCCAGCCGCGCCTCCGCCGCCGCGCGGTCGGTCGCATGGTCCCACAAGCGCCGCGCGGCGGAGGCCAGCACCGGGCTTTGGGTAATCCCTGATGTCGGCAAGGTCTGTTTCGTGCCCCACACCCCCGGCCCGGGAAAATAGTTATCCGCCGGGGCATGAAACACGATATGCGGCACCAGCCCGTTATCCCACTGGCCCTTCAGCAACAGGTCGATTTCATCGAAGGCGCGGGATTGATCAAAGCAGCCAAACCCCATGGCCACGAAGGCGGAATCCCAGTTCCACTGAAACGGATAGATGCGCGGATTGGGCACGGTGTAACCGCCACGGTCATTGGCGCGCAAAGTGCCTTGGGCGGCGTCGATACGGTCTTGCATGGTTATCCTGCGGCTTGAGCTAAGGCGTTCCCGGTCGCGGCATCCATCCAGCGGATGCGGTCCGGGCGGGGGCGAAGAAACAGGGTGGCGCCAGCGGCAATCACGTGCTCGCCCGGCAGCGCCACGCGCACCACCTGGCCGTCGGTGGTCCCGGTCAGCAAGGTCTGCGCGCCCAGCGGTTCGACCACGCTCACCCGAAACGGCAATCCGGCGCCCGCGTCCACCAGGTCGATATCCTCCGGCCGGATGCCCATCAGCCGCCCGGCATCGGCGCGCAGAAAATTCATCGGTGGGGAGCCGACGAAACTGCCGACGAAGCGGGTGGCCGGGCTGTGGTAAATCGCGCTCGGGCTACCGATTTGCTCGATCCGTCCGCCATGCAGCACCGCAATCCGGTCGGCCAGCGCCATCGCCTCGGTCTGGTCATGGGTGACGTAAATCGTGGTGGTGCCGGCCTCGCGCAGCACATCCTTCAACTCCGCCCGCATATCCAGCCGCAGCAGCGCATCCAGGTTGGACAGCGGCTCATCCATCAGCAGCAATGCCGGCTCCACCGCCAAGGCGCGCGCCACCGCCACACGCTGGCGCTGCCCGCCAGACAGCTGCGCCGGGTAGCGATCGAGATATGGCGCCAACTGCAACAATTCCGCCGTGCGTGCCACCTGCCGGTCGATCCGCGTCCGTTCGGCACGCGCCATTTTCAGTCCGAAGGCAATATTGTCACACACGCGCAAATGCGGAAACACCGCGTAATTCTGGAACACCATCGCCAGCCCCCGCGCGCGCGGCGGCAGGTTGGTCACATCCCGCCCACCGATCAGCACCCGCCCAGTCGTTGCGGTTTCCAATCCGGCGATAATGCGCAGCAGCGTCGTCTTACCGCAGCCGGACGGGCCAAGCAGGGCGACGAACTCCCGGTCCGCCACCGCCAGATCCAGTGCCGCCAACGCGACGGTGTTGCCGAAGGCTTTACTGATGCCGTCGATCACAATGCCGGCCATGTCAGAACTCCCTCATCGGCTTGCGATGCCCCACATGGCGAACAGATGCCGCCGAACCAGAAAGATGAAGCCGACGCTTGGCACAATCAGCAGCAGGCCGCCGGCGAATTGATAGGTCAGCGGGCTATCTGCCAGCACCGCCAGCAAATACGCCGTCAACGTCCGGTTGCGCGCCGACAGCACGGAGGCCGCGAACACCTCGTTCCACGAAATCACGAAAGCGAAAATCGCCGTCGCCACCACGCCCGGCGCCGCCAATGGCAGCACCACCCGCCACGCCGCCGAAAGCCGGGTGCAGCCGAACACCCAGGCCGCTTCCTCCAATTCGCGCGGAATGGCCTGAAACAAACTGGCCGAGACCAGCACCGCGAACGGCAGCGCCAGCGCCGTATGCATCAGCGCCACCCCCAGCGCCGTGTCGTACAAGCCCAGGCGGATAAACCCGACCGTGAGCGGCAGGGCCAGAATGCCCACCGGAAACGCCCGCGTCAGCAGGATCATCACCCGGAACACATTGGCCCCGCGGAAACTGTAGCGCGCCAGCGCGTAGCCCGCCGGCAGGCCCAGGGCGACGGAAAACACCATGCACAGCACGGCCACTTCAAAGCTGATCCACAGCGCCCGGCCCACGCCTTCGATGGCCAGAAACACCCGCAGCGTATCCAGCGACATCTGTGTTGGGACCAGCGGCTTCGGCCAGGCGGCAATCAACGCCTGCCCGCCCAGCGCGTTGGCGGCGATCAGCCAGATCGGCACCAGCACCCAGGCGCACAGCACCACCACCCCCAGCAGATAAATCCCCCGCCGCGTCGTCATGCCCGTTGCGCCGCCGGGGTGCGCAGCACCCGCAGATACACCACCGTGGCGGCGAGGGAGATCCCCATCACCACCACCGCATACGCCGCCGCAATCGCCGGCGCCTGGTTGAAGTGCTGCCAAGTATACGCCTCGCTCACCAGCACCGGGAAATTGCGCCCGCCAATCGCCAGCACCACCGCAAAGGCTTCAAACGCCAGCACGGTCCGCAAAATCAGCGCCGACTGAATGGACGGTTTCAGCAACGGTAACGTCACCCGCAGAAAAATCTTCCACGGCGAAGCACCGAACACCGAGGCCGCTTCGGCATATTCCTTCGGCACCAGTTGCAGCCCGGCGACCAGCACCACCATCACAATCGCGGTCGAACGCCAAATTTCGGCAATCACAATCGCGGCAAACAACGCCATCGGCGTCTCGTACGTCAGCCAGCTCTCCGGCCCGTTGATGATGCCAAGGTGGAACAGCACCGTGTTGAGGTAGCCCTGGTCGTTCAACAACGCCAGCCACACCAGCCCCGCCGCCAGATCGGACAGGCCGAGCGGGATGGTCCAGATCCACAGCACCAGATCCCGCCCCGCCCGCAAATGGCCGAGCATGACCGCCATCCCCAGCGCCGCGAGCATCTGTAACGGCACCGCAACACCCACCAGCCGGAAGGTGTTGACCACCGCATCGTTAAAGTTCAGGTCCTCGGCCATCTGGACGAAATTGCCCAGACCGAAGCCGGTGCCAGTCTGGAACGCCAGCGCGATGGTCTGCACCAGCGGCACACAGAACAGCACCGCGAGAAAGACGAACGCGGGCGCGACCAGCAGATAGGGCAGGGCCCGCCCGCGCATCATCATTTCACCTGGCAGGCGCCGGTGCTGACCGGGTCCGGCTGCCAGCACGGCGCGTTGGTTTCGTTCATAATCCGCTGCAACGCCTCACCCTGGCGGTCCAGGGTCGCGCGCACCGGCTCGCCACGGATCACAATGCGCTGGAAGGTGTCGAGGAACACCTTGTCAAACTCGCCGCCTTTCGCCCCCAGCCCAATCGGCAGCAGCGCCCCCACCGCATCCTTCGCCCCGCCGGTGGCGGCAATGGCGGATACGGCCAGCTTCAGCCCCGGCGACAGATCCGGCGGCAGCGGCGCATTGACCGTGGGGAAAAAGCCAACCTCACGCGCCGTCACCAGGGCGGTGCTCGGCTGAGTCAGATAGCCGATCAGCTTGCGCGCGCCCTCGGCATCCGGCGCGCCTTTCAGCACGCTCAGTCCGACCACAACCGGCATCCAGCCGCGCCCCTTCGGGCCGGCCGGCGCCGGGAAGGTGACGAAATCCCCCGGCTGCTTTTCCAACGCGCCCAGCAAGCGGGCCACATGGTCGAAACCCACCCACACATCGCCGTTCAGCAGCGCTTCCTGCATGAAGTTGATCGAGGTGGAATTCGGCGTCACCGTTTTCCACAGCGCGGCAAATTCGCTCCAGCCGCGCTCGGCCTCGGCGGATTTAAACGTCGTCACCACCCCGCCGGTATAAGACGGCAGCAGAAAGCCCTCGAAGAACCGATGCATCAACCCAGTCGGCCCGGCGGGGAAGCCCACCATCCGCTTGCCGGTCGCCTTCTGCATCGCCTCGCCCCACTGGCGCAGCTGGTCATAGGTCAGGGCGTTGATATCCGCCCCCGCCGGCAAATACGGCAGCGCCTTTTTGTTGGCGACCATGAAATACGTCGCCTGCATCCAGGGAATATACAGCTGATGCTCGGTGCCCAGTCGGCCCATTTTCAGCAGATCCGGCGCAAAGCCGCGGCTGGCGAGCGCGGCTGCCAGATCATCCAGCGGCAGCAACGCGCCCGACGGCACCAGCGTCGCCAGATCGCCATGATTGGCGCCGAGCACGCTGGAGACATGGGCATTGCCCTCCAGCTCCGCCCGCACCCGGGTCAGCAGCGCCGGCGGCTGGTCCGGCAGGAACTCCACCTTGCCCGGATAATCCTTGAGGATCACGGTGCGCATTTTCTGCGCTTCCTCGATCGGCGCCAACGCGCCAGAGCTGAACGCCAGATCGGCCGCCTGGGCCGGCCGGCCGGCCAGCCCGGCCAGCACCGCCAGCGCGAGCGCCGGCGCGGCGCCCCAGATCCTGCGGCTAAAGCCGCGAGAGGTGCGGATTGGTTGCATGTTTCGGCTCCCTGTTTTGCTGTGTTTGTGGGTCTTGTAACGCCAGCCCGTCAGAGGCACGGGCCACCAGCGTGGCCGGCCAGACTTCCTGCATCGCATCCGGGGCCGCCCCGGCGATGCGGGCCAGCAGCATTTCCACCATCCGCCGCGCCGCCCGCTCAATCGGCTGGGCAATCGTGGTCAGCGGCGGGCTGGTATAGGTCGCCAGCGGCAGGTCATCGAAGCCGATGATCGACACATCCCGGCCCACCACCAGCCCGGCATCGGCCACCGCATGCAGCGCGCCGACGGCAATCCGGTCGGTGGCGCACAGCACCGCGGTCGGGCCGTCGGTGCGCAGCAGGTCGCGCATCGCCTGGAAGCCGTTTTCCTCCGTCGCCTCCACCCGGCGCAGCGGCCCGGGCGCCCCCAGCGCCGCCAGCCAGCCGGCCTCGCGATACTGCGCGAACATGTAGCTGTCCGGCGCGTTGATCAGCCCGATCCGCCGATGGCCGAAGCCCAGCAGGCGCTCCGTCGCCTCCCGGCAGGCGGTCTCCCCGTCGATATCGACATAGGCAAACGCCCGGCTGGTTTCCGACCGGCCATGCGCCACGAAAGGAAAGCTCTGGTCCAGCAGATAGGCGATGCGCTCATCATGCCGCCGGGTGCGGGCGAGCAGAATCCCATCCACCTTGCGGTTTTCCACCAGGCTGCGATAGGCGCGCATCTCATCGGCACCCGGGCGCGCGGTGGTCACCAGCAGATCAAGCCCCGCCGCCGCCAGCGCTGGCCCGATTGCGGAGAGCATGCGCAGAAAAAACGGATCGTCGAACTGCCCCGCCGCCGTAGGCAACACCACGCCCACCGCTTCCGCCCGGCCACGCCGCAAGCGCCGGGCCGCCGCGTTCGGCCGATAGTCAATCCGCGCCGCCTCCGCCGTCACACGCGCCCGGGTGGCGGCGGACACATCATCGTAGCCCGCCAGCGCCCGCGAGACGGTGGTGACCGAGAGTCCAAGCGTACCAGCAATTTGGGCGAGAGACACGGGCAGGACGATCCAAAACGTTTTTGTTATGCGGAAATCGCTATTCCGAATCGTTTTGGAAGTCAATTTCCTCGTATGACCCGCGCGGCCCCGCGCACAAAAAAAGCTGCCGGCGTGGTTCGCCGGCAGCCCCTTTTTTCACGCGTCAACTGCGGCGCGGTGTGGCGCTCAGACGCTGCCCCACACGTCGCGCGCCACTTCCACGCAGCGTTCCAGCTTGCGCCATTGCTGGTCGGTGGTGAGCAGATTGCCTTCCTCGGTGCTGGCAAAGCCGCATTGCGGGCTCAACGCCAGTTGCTCCAACGGCAGGAATTTGGCGGCTTCGTCCAACCGGCGCTTCAGGCTGTCGGCACTCTCCAGCTCACCGGTTTTCGATGTCATCAACCCCAACACCACAATCTTGTGCCCGCGCGGCACAAAGCGCAGCGGCTCGAACCCGCCGGCGCGGTCGGTGTCGTATTCCATGAAATACGCATCGACGTTGATGGCGTTGAACAGCACCTCCGCCACCGGCTCATAGCCCCCGGTGGCGACGAAGGTGGAGCGGAAATTGCCCCGGCATAAATGCATGGACACCGCCATATCCGCCGGCCGCCCGGCAATCGCCTGGTTGATCATGCCGGCATAAATATCCAGCAGCCCCTCCACATGCTCGCCGCGCGCCTTCAAGGCGGCGATCTGCTCGGGGTCGCACAAATAGGCGATGTTGACCTCATCGAGCTGCAAATACCGGCAGCCGGCCTGGGCGAAAGCCTGCACCGCATCGTGATAGGCAGTGCCGAGATCGGCAAAGAACCCATCCAGATCCGGGTAAATCGCCGGGTCAATCGCCTGCCGTCCACCCCGGAAATGCACCACCGATGGCGAGGGAATGGTCTGCTTGGCCACCGCGGTTTTCACGTGGCTGGCGACAAACCGGTAATCATCGACGAAAATCGGCTGCTTCCAGGCAATTTTGCCGTTCACCCGCAGCGTGTGCGGCAGCTTCACCCCGCCTTTGAACTCGATCTTGGTCTCCGGCGTATAAAGCTCGCAGCCCTCCAGCCCGGCGACAAAATCGTAGTGCCAGTACGCCCGGCGATATTCACCGTCGGTGGCCGCGCGCAGCCCGATCGATTCCTGCTTGGCAATCGCCTCCGCGATATGCCGGTTCTCCACCTCGCGCAACGCGTCCGCCGGCAGGGTGCCGGCCGCATGCGCCGCCCGGGCATCACGCAGCGCCTGCGGGCGCAACAAACTGCCTACATGGTCGGCACGGAACGGCGGTCGGCTGCGCGGTGCGATGGTCATGGCTGGGTTCCCCTCCAAATTTCGCCCGTTTTGGCCTGATCCGAGGCCGGCGTCAAAGCCCGGCACGCCCCACCCTGGACCGCCGCCACCGTTGGGACTATCCCCCGCCGCATGACCCTGCCGCATCTGCTCGCCACCACCATCACCGCCTGCCGCCGCCACGCCATCGCCGTCGTGCTCGCCGGCCTCGCTTTGTTCGGGTTGAGCCTGTGGCTCGGCAGCGCCCAGCTCGGCATGTCCACCGATACCGATGAGCTGTTTGCTGCCTCCCTACCCTGGCGCCAGCGCGCCACGGCGTTCGACCAGGCCTTTCCGCAGTTCCGCGACCTGCTGGTGGTGGTGATCGACGCCGACATTCCGGAAGTGGCCGAGGACACTGCCGCCGCGCTCGCCACCAGGCTGGCGGCGGACCCGGCGCATTTCGCCTATGTCCGCCAGCCGGACGCGCTGCCGTATTTCTACCGCAACGCCTTCCTGCTGTTAGACGCCAAGCCGCTCGGCGCCCTGCTCGATGGCACCATCGACGCCCAGCCCTTCCTCGGCCAGCTTTCCGCCGACCCGAGCGCGCGCGGCCTGTTCGCCGCCATGACCCTGCTCGGCATGGGCGCGGCCCAGGGCCAGGCGGATCTGACCAATTTCGACGCCCCCTTGCAGGGCTTCCACCAGGCGCTCGCCGCCGCCGCGGCCGGCACGCCGTGCCCGCTGTCGTGGGAACGGCTGCTCGGCGGCGCGCTGGCCGATCAGGCCGGGCGCTACCGCTTCGTGCTGGCGCAACCCAAGCTGGATGATACCGCGCTGGAGCCGGGTGGCGCCGCCACGGCCGCGCTGCGCGCCAGCGCCGCCGGGCTGCCCTTCGTGCAATCCGGCGCGGCCCGGGTGCGGGTCACCGGCGCGGTGCCGCTGGCGGATGAGGAATTCGCCACCGTCGCCAAGGGGGCGGCCATCGGCACGCTGGGCTCCGGCCTGCTGGTGGTGCTGTGGCTACTGCTGGCGGTGCGGTCCTGGCGGCTGATCTTGCCGATCGTCGCCACCTTGCTGCTCGGCCTCGCGCTCACCACCGCCTTCGCCGCGCTGACCGTCGGCACGCTGAACCTGATCTCGGTCGCCTTTGCCATCCTGTTTGTCGGCATCGCCGTGGATTTCGCCATCCAGTTCTGCGTCCGCTACCGCGAGGCGCGGTTTGCCTTTGGCGACCATGATGCCGCCCTGGCGGAGGTCGCCGGCGGCGTCGGGCCGCAGATTTTCGTCGCCGCCTTGGGCACCGCGGCCGGCTTCCTCGCCTTCGTGCCAACTGATTTCCGTGGCGTGGCGCAATTGGGCCTGATTGCGGGCGGTGGCATGCTGATCGCCTTTGCCTGCACCATCACCTTCCTGCCCGCGTTGCTCACGCTGCTCCGCCCCCGGCCGGAAGCCGGTGAGATCAGCTGGCATTGGGCCGGGCGGGCGGAACAGCATCTGGTGCGCCATCGCCGGATCGTGCTCGGCGGCTTCGCGGTGCTGGCTTTGCTCGGGCTCGGCCTGATCGGGCGGCTGCACTTCGACAGCGACCCGCTGCACACCAAGGATGCGAGCACGGAGGCGATGACCACGCTGCACGACCTGATGGACAGCCCGCTAACCAATCCCTACAGCGCCGACATTCTCGCCCCGTCCCGCGCCGCCGCCGATACGCTGGCCGACCGGCTGCGCCAATTGCCGGATGTGGCAGAAGTGATCACCCTCAGCAGCTTCGTGCCCGACAATCAGGCGGCCAAGCTGGCGCTGATCCAGGATGCCGCCAGCCTGCTCGCCGCCACCCTCGCGCCGCGCACCCCGGCCGCCCCGGTCACTGCGGCGGATCTGCGCATGGCCGCCAACGCCGCCTTATCGCAGTTGGATCTGGCCCGCGCCAAACTGCCGCCCGGCCATGTGCTGGCCGCAATCGCCGACGATCTGCGCCGCCTCGCCGCCGCACCAGACCCGACTTTGCTGGCCGCGGACCAGGCGCTGTCGCGCTTTCTGCCGCTGCAACTCAACCGGCTGCGACTGGCACTCGCGGCCAAACCGGTGACAGACGCCGATCTGCCCGCCGATCTGCTGGCCGATTGGCGGCTGCCGGATGGCCGGGTGCGGGTGCAGGCGCTCGCCGGCGCCTCGGCGCGGGATTCAGCCGGGCTGCGTCGCTTCGCCGATGCGGTGCGCAGCGTGGCGCCGGATGCCGGCGGCTCGGCGATTACCATTACTGAAACCGCTGCCACCATCCTCGGCGCCTTCCGCGCCGCCGCCATCGGCGCGGTGCTCGCCATCACCGTGCTGCTGCTGGCGGTGTTACGCCGCCCGCATGAGGTAGCGCTGGTGATGGCAGCCCTGCTACTCTCCGCCCTGCTGACGGTGGTGCTGGTGGTGGCGCTGGGCCTGTCGCTCAACTTCGCCAACATCATCGCCTTGCCGCTGCTGCAAGGGGTGGGCGTATCATTCAACATCTATTTCGTCATGAACTGGCGGTCCGGCAGCCGCGCCTTCCTGGGCACCGCCACGGCGCGGGCGATCCTGTTTTCCGCGCTGACCACGGCCACCGCGTTCGGCTCCCTGGCGTTGAGCGGCCATCCGGGCACGGCGAGCATGGGGGTGCTGCTGCTGCTCAGCCTGGCCTGCACCCTGGTGGTGACGCTGATTTTCGTCCCCACCCTGCTCGCCCGCGCCGCACCACGATGATCCGCCGCGCCGCATTCGGGCTTTGGCTCGGCCTGTGCGCCGGGGCTGGCCCGGTGGCGGCGGCCGGGTGGGATGATTTCCAGGTGATCATGTGGGCCGACCAGTCGCCGGCACAGGCGCAGGCGCTCAAGCGGCTGGGCGTCACCGCGCTGCGGGTGAACGGCAACCGGGACGCCACCCTCACGGCAGACGCCGTTGCCGCCCAACTCGCCCCGATCCGTGCCACCGGGCTGGGCGTGTATGTGGAAAACATCGCCTCGGACTTCTACGCCCCCTATCACCGCTTCCAGCCCGACCATCCCGGCCAGCCCAACTGGCTGTTCGATCAGGCCCGCGCCCGCTACCGCGCCGACCCGGCAGACCGTGCGGCACTGCGGCGGGAGCCGAGCCTGTCAGACCCGACCTGGCAATCCCGCATCCGCGCCCGGCTGGCCAGCCATGTGCGCGCCTACGGACCGTATCAGCCGCTGTATTACAGCCTGGCGGATGAAGCCGGCATCGCCGACCTCGCCGCTGCCTGGGATTTTGACTTTTCCCGGCCGGGCATCACCGCCTTCCGGCAGGCCATGCAAGCGACTTATGGCTCGCTGGAACGGCTGAACTTCCAGTGGGACAGCAATTTCGCCACCTGGGAAGACGTGATGCCAGACACCACCCCGCAGGCGATGGCGCGCAAAAGCGGCAACCTGTCGGCGTGGATGGATTTCCGCGCCTGGATGGATCTGGCCTTCGCCCAGGCGCTGCGCCTGGGGACGGAGGCCGTGCATGCCGGCGGCCCCGGCGCGCTTGCGGCCATCGAAGGCGTGCAGGTGCCGGGCAATGGCGGGTATGACTACACCCTGCTGCCCTATAGCGTTGATGTGATGGAGGGCGACGAGGACGGGGCCGGGCTCGCCATCGCCCGCTCGCTCAACCCGGCGCTGATCACCCTGACCACCACCGCCGCCAGCGGCCCGGCGGAGCTGACCCGCATCTGGCGCAGCGTGCTGGCGGGCAGCAAGGGGCTGGTGCTGTGGGATGCC
This sequence comes from uncultured Rhodospirillales bacterium, assembly GCA_903893975.1. Lineage (GTDB taxonomy): Bacteria > Pseudomonadota > Alphaproteobacteria > Acetobacterales > Acetobacteraceae > CAITOL01. The sequence continues at coordinate 29,574 of CAITOL010000029.1, forward strand.
GATGCCAGTTTCATCCGCACTGACGGCACGCTCGGCCCGCGCGGCGAGGCGCTGGCGCCGCTGCTGGCAGAACTCACCGGCGGGCTGGGGGCGCAGCTGATGGCGGCAACGCCGATCGCCGATAAGGTCGCCATCCTCTATTCCCCGCCCAGCCAGCGCCTGCGCTGGCTGCTGGACCGGCAGGCGGGTGGCGATGCCTGGCGCGACGCGCCGAACCTGTCGGAAGCCGAGGCGCAAGACGACCACGCCTATCGCCGTGCCTTCATGCGCACCAGCCTCGCGCTGACCCATCTCGGCACCCAGCCGCGCACCCTTACCCCGGCGCTCATCGCCCGCGGCGCGCTGCGCGACAGTGCGGTGCGGCTGCTGATCCTGCCGCAGACCCTGGCACTGTCGGCGCGGGAGGCCGAGGAAATTGCCGCCTTCGCCACCGCCGGCGGCATGGTGGTGGCCGATGTGACCCCCGGCCAGTATGACGAGCACGGCCATCCGCGCGCCGCCTCCCCGCTCGCGGCCATGCTGCGCCGTGGTAAGCTGTCCACGTTGCCGGCTGCGATGCTGGAAGACCCGACCGCCACCAGCCCGGCCGCGATGACCGCCGCCAGCGGCTTGCTGACCCAGGCGCGCGCCAAGCCGGATTTCCGCCTGCTGACCCTGGCCGGCCAACCGGTGCGCGATGTGGAAATGCGGGTTTTCCGCAATGGCGACGTGGTGCAGATCGCACTGCAACGCACCCCGGCCGCCCCCGGCCAACCGCCGCTGCAAGGGGAGGAGCGGGTGGAGCTGGTCGTGACCCCCGGCACCAAAATCTTCGACCTGCGTCAGCGCGTCGGGCTGGAACACAATGCCAAGCTGGTGCTGTCCCTGCCGCCAGACAGCCCGACCCTGCTGGCCATCAGCCCCGGCCCGCTGCCGGCGCCGGTGATATCCGCCGTGCGCACGAACCTGCCGCCCGGCGCCACCTCAGACCTCACGTTGGCGTTAAACGGCCTGCCGACCGTCACCGTTCACGTGGTGCACGGCGAACTGCAAGACCCGGACGGCGCGGTGCAGCCAGGATCGGCGGTCAATTTGCGGCTGAGCGATACCTCGGCCAGTTGGGCGGTGCAGGTGCCGGCCAACGCCAAACCCGGCCGCTGGACCGCCGTGGTCACGGATATGCTGACCGGCGCCGTCGCCCGCCAGGGGCTGGAGGTGCAGGCGCCGCAATAGCGCGCCCGCACCCCAAACCGTTACTGCATGAAGCAGGCTTCGTCGAACGACAGGCGCGGCAGCCGGTCATAGGTGCCGCCGGGCTCACCATGGCCGAGATTGACCAGGAAGTTGGTCTTCCAGCCGCGATGGGAGAAAAATTCCTCATCCACCTTGGCTTTGTCGAACCCGGACATCGGGCCCACATCCAGCCCGAGGCTGCGGGCAGCCATAATCAGATACGCGCCTTGCAGCGTGCCATTGCGGAAGGCGGTTTCCTCGGCCAGAGCCGGGTTGCTGGTAAACCACACCTTGGCGTCGGCATGCGGGAACAAGGTCGGCAGCTTGTCGTAGAACTGCGGATCATGCGCCACCACCACCACCACCGGGGCGGACATGGTCTTGTCCAGATTGCCTGCCGACAGCGCCGGCCGCAGCCGGTCCTTGCCCCATTGGCTGCGAATGAACAGGAAGCGCGCCGGCGAGGAATTGGCCGAGGTCGGCCCCATTTTCAGCAGATCGTACAGCGCGTGCAGTTCGTCGTCGGTAACCGGCGCGTCGGTCCATTTGTTGTGGGTGCGGGATTGGCGGAACAGCGTATCGAGCGCGACGTCGTCCAAGGCCATTAGTACATCACCTGCTCAACGCTGCGCACTTCCGGCACGTAATGGCGCAGCATGTTCTCGATGCCATGCTTCAGCGTGGCGGAGCTGGACGGGCAGCCGCTGCACGCGCCCTGCATGTGCAGCCGCACAATCCCGTCGCGATAGCCGCGGAAGACGATATCGCCGCCATCGCCGGCCACAGCCGGGCGCACGCGGGTGTCAAGCAATTCCTTGATCGCTTCCACGATCTCGGCATCCTCCGGCAGCACATCCTCGGCCGCGTCTTCGCCCGCGCCGTCGATCACCGGCAGGCCGGCGACGAAATGTTCCATGATCGCGCCCAGCACGGCCGGCTTCAGCGCCGTCCAGCTTTCCACGTCGGATTTGGTGACAGTGATGAAGTCACCGCCCAAAAACACCCGGGACACGCCGGGCAGGGCGAAAATCGCCGTGGCCAACTGGCTGCGCGCGGCGGCGTCGGGGCTGGCGAAATCGGCCGTGCCGACCCCCATCACGTCCACACCTGGCAGAAATTTCAGGGTCGCTGGGTTAGGGGTGCCTTCGGTCTCGATAAACATCGTGCTGCCTCGCTGCAAGGGCGACGGAAAGCGGACCCATTTGGTCCGGTTGTGCCCTATGTCGTCCCATCACGGCCCAATGGCAAGGCCGCAGCGTCGCTTTGCCGCGTTTTGCCGGAAACCCAGCTCTGCGGCCGGAAACGGCGCGGCCGGTTCAGCCCGCCGGGCGGGTGATCACCGTCGGCTGTGCCAGCTTGGCCGCGCCCAGATACATCGTCGCATGGCCGAACAGGTGCAGCTCAAAGCTCATGCGCACCGGCATCATCGGCGCCCCGATCAGCGGGCGCGCATACCACAACGTGCCACGGGTTTCGGTGGCCAGCGGGTCGCGCCCGTCATCGAAGGCAAAGCCGGCAAGCTGGCGGCTGGTCATGTCGCAGCGCAGCGCCAGCCCGGCATGCATGGCCGCCGCATCCGGCTCCAGCGTCTCCATCCCCCGGTCCACCACCGTCACCGCCACCAGGCGGCGGCCATCGAACATGCGCGCCTGGGCGGCACATTTGCCGGTTTCATTCACCAGCCTGGTCAGATGGGCGAAACCGCTGAGCGTGTCGATGGTATTGGCCTGATCGGCGAGCGACACCGGCTCCCGCTCCCCGGCAATCGGCGGGATCGCCTTGCGCACATTGGGCTGGCCGGCGACATATTCGATCAGCATTTCCCGCTTGTCGCCACGCCACAGCCCCCAGGTCTGATACTGCACCGGCACCGCCGCGCCGTCGCGCCAATGCCCCACCGCCAGCGTGTGCAAATCCCCGGATACAAACGCACCCAGCAGGCCCGAGGTGCGATAGCCGGTTTCCACCCGATACGATCCGCCGCCCAGATCGGCGGTGGCATGAAAGGCGAAGATGTTCAGCCCGGCGACATAGCCTGCATAGGTCAGCTGCACCGGCTGCGCGCGCAGCGCGGCAGGGCAAAGCAGCATCAGCAGGGCGAGGCAGCGCAGCATTGCACGATCATGCCTGATCGGCCTTTGATAGCAACGCAAATCCGGAGACATCTGTATGACGGCGGCCGAAGCGCGCGGATTACTCGTCGTCGGCCTTGGCACTGCGGTGGTACCGCTGGATGCGAGCGTCAACGTTGCCTTTCCGCAGATCGCCGCGCATTTTGGCCTGGATATCCCGGAGATCCGCTTCGTCGTCATCAGCTACGTGCTGGTTTACGCCAGCCTGACCCTGGCTTTCGGCCGCCTGGGGGACCTGCTGGGCTATCGCCGCGTGTTCTGGCTCGGCTGCCTGATCAGCCTGCTGGCCTTCATCGGCTGCACCTTGGCCCCCGCCTTCGGCTGGTTCCTCGCCGGGCGGGCCATGCAAGGCGTTGGCGCCGCGCTCATCCTCAGCGTTGGCCCCGCGCTGGCGACGCTGGCGCTGCCGGAAGCCCGCCGCACCCAGGCCTTGGGCTGGTACAGCATGATGATGGCACTGGCCGCCGCCGCCGGCCCGCTGCTCGCCGGGGTGCTGCTGGCGCGCTGGGGCTGGAGCGCGGTGTACGCCTTCCGCATCCCGATCGCGCTCGCGGCCTTGCTGCTGGCCTTCACCCTGCCCAACCGCCTGCCCCAGCCCGCCCATCGCCGCTTCGATCTGCCGGGCGCCGCGTTGCTGGCGCTGGCGATTGCCGGCCTGGTGCTGGCGTTGGATCGGCTGCGCGGCCTGCCGGGCGGCGTGCTGGCGCTGGGCGGGGCCACCGGCTTGGCGGGCGCGGCGCTGGGCGGGTTCATCTGGCGCCAGCGCCGCGCCGCCGTGCCGCTGATCGCGCTCGGCGTGTTCCGCCAGGCTGGCGTGGGCCGGATCAATCTGGCCAACACACTGGTCAATCTCGGCTGGTTCGCCGTGCCGTTGCTGCTGCCATTCTACCTCAACCAGTTCAGCGGCCTGTCGGTGCCGATGGGCGGGGCGCTGCTCGCCGTCGGGCCGCTCGGCAGCATCGGTGCCGCACCCATGGCCGGCCGCTGGGCCGGGCGGATTGCCGCGCCTCGGCTGGCGCAGGCCGGGGCGGCGCTGGTAGCGCTGGCGCTGCTCGGCATCGGGCTGGCCCCGGCAGGTGCGCCGCTGCTGTGGCTGGCCGGGGCGAGTTTGGCGCAGGGCATCGGCATCGGCCTGTTTCAGGTCGCCACGCTGGATATTCTGACCAGCGCCCTGCCTCCCGAAGATCGCGGCGTCGCCGGCAGCCTGGGCATGGTCACCCGCACAATCGGCACCCTGTCCGGCGCCAGCCTGCTGATGCTCGCCTTCCAGTCCGCCCCCAGCTTCATGCCCGGCTTTCAGCACGCCTTCCTGCTCGCCGCCCTTCTGGCTGCCATTGGCGCGATAACAGTCCGCCCAAAGTAAAGCGTTCATGGATAAGAGTTTTCTGGTTCTTTTTTGCAAAAAAGAACAGCTTCAAGCGCTTCTTTTTGGAAAAAGAAGCAAAAACTTTTCATCTGTTTGGGCCTGGGGGATGGCGGGGCGGGCCAGGGCGGGGCTACCTATTCGTCAACACAATAAGGGCACATCGCATGGCCAGTGGTTTTCCCGGTTTTCGTCCGGCGGCATTCGAGTTTTTGCGCGAACTCGCGGCCAACAACACCCGCGACTGGTTTCTCGCCCATAAGCCGGACTACGAGCAGAACGTGCTCGCCCCGTTCCGGCTGCTGCTCGCCGATGTGATCAGCGGGCTCGCCGCCGCCGACATTCCGCTCACCGGCGATCCGGCCAAGGCGATTTTCCGCATTCATCGCGACGTGCGGTTCAGCAAGGACAAGCTGCCATACAAAACCCATGCCGGCGCCGTGCTGCGCAAAATCGGCGGCAGCCGGTTCGATGGGATTTTGTATGTTCATGTGGAGCCGAGCCGCAGCTTCGTCGCCGCCGGATTTTACGAGCCGGAAAAAGACCCACTGGAGGCCTTGCGCGAAGCGATCTACGTCGATCCCGCCCGCTTCACCGCCATTCGCGCCGCTCTGGCCAAGGCCAAACTCACCTTGGACCCCACAGCCAGCCTGTCGCGCATGCCGCGTGGATTTGAGGAGGCCGCCGAAAGCCCGGTGGCCGACGCGCTGCGGTTGAAATCCTTCACCGTCAGCCGCGATCTGTCCCTGGCCGCGTTGGCCAGGCCCGATGTTGTCAAGAAAATCATCACGTTCGCGCAAGACGCCGAACCGCTGCTGCGGTTCGGCTGGCAAGCGCTGACCGTGCTAGACCCGACGGCGCTGCCGCGCCGTCGGTAACAAGCCCGAAGCCGACAATTAGCCGAGGCTAATCGAGCCGACTTCCGGGCCTTTGGCGCCTTGCACGACGGCCATGCGGACGGACTGGCCATCCTGCAACGGCTGCAAACCGGCGCGTTCCAGCGCGGTTGCGTGCACGAACACGTCCTTGCCACCATCGGCCGGGGAGATGAAGCCGAAACCCTTGGTCGGGTTATACCACTTCACGGTACCCATCATGTCGACGGCGTTGGACATGTCCACCTGGTCGCGCTGCGGGCGGGCGCCCGGACGCGGGCCGCGATCGCCACCGCGATCACCGCCGAAACCACCGGACTTGCGCGGCGCCTCAGCCGTGCTTTCGTCAACCGAAAGCACCATATCGACCTGGCGGCCTTTCTGGCCCTGGCCAACGCGAACCTGCATCTTGGCGCCGGGGCTAACCGCGGAGTGGCCAGAGGATTGCAGCGCGTTGATGTGCAGGAACACGTCGCCCGAACCATCGGCGAGTTCAACGAACCCAAAGCCTTTTTCGGGGTTGAACCACTTGACCGTGGCGGTCAGTTCCGGTCCACCGCCACCAAAAGCCGCAAAGGACGGTGGCGGCGGCGGGGCATTTCCGTAGAACCGATCGTCATCGAATCCGGACCCACGGGGTTGGCGTTTCCAGTCATTTTTCGGCGGTCGCACTTCAGGCTATCCTCTGTTCATGTCCGCGACGGAACGGGTGAAAATACGCTTGGTCCGCCACGCTGCGTTAAGCCTAACACTATTCTTCAGCTTTGGCACCAGTGGGCATGTAAATCTACTCAATAGGCCAGAAACGCTTCGTACGCGTCCACCATATCGGCCACCGCGGCATCATACAAACGCTTACCATGTACCGGGGAAGATTGAGACGGGTCGGAACCAATCCGCCCATCGGGGAACCGGGCGCGATAATCGGCAGCCTCAAAAAACTGCGGCGCGGTCGGCGCCACTTTCGGCGTCATCTGCGCGTGCTTGATCGCTTCCGGCTGGTAATACTGCGCCAGTGAAACCTCCGCCGCCGTCGCGTGGTTGCCGTTCACCCCGGCATATAATTCGTCCGCCAGTGCCTTGCCGCGCGGGCCGCCAGACCAGAACGTCATTCGGCAGCGCACCGCCGGGTCCAATTGTCCGAGCGATTTCAAAGCATAAAGCTCATCGAACGCCGCCGTCACGGTGGCGACATTGCCGCCATGACCGTTGATGAAGAAAAACTTGCGCAGCCCGTGTACCGCCAGCGACTGCACCACATCGCGCACCACCAGCATCAACGTGCTCGGCCGCAACGTGGCCGAGCCGGTGAAGCCCAGATGATGCTGCGACATGCCATAGGCCAAGGTTGGCGCCACCAAACACCCCGTCGCATCGCCCACGCCCTTGGCCACCACCTCGGCGCAGAGATGGTCGGTGCCGATCAGCCCGTTCGGCCCGTGTTGCTCAACCGAGCCAATGGGGATGATGATGCCATCGGATTTACGCAGGGCGTCTTCAACTTCCTGCCAGGTGGAAAGCGCGAGTTGCATGGGGGTATTCCTTGCCGACACGGGCTGGCAGTGTCAGACGCGCGGCAGGCAGGGTCAACGGGGGATTGATGCACACCACACTTCAACACTGGAACCTGAACGGGGCCGGGCTACGCGCCAGCTTCCTCAACTGGGGCGCCCGGCTGGCGCGGCTTGATGTGGAAACCGCACTGGGCTGGCGCACCGTCACCCTGGGCTTCCCCACGCTGGACGGCTTCCTGACCGACCCGGCGCATATGGGCGCCATCGCCGGCCGCTATGCCAACCGCATCGGCCACGGCCAGTTCAGCCTCGACGGCCATCGCTACACCCTGCCGGTCAGCGACCGCGGCAACTGCCTGCATGGCGGCGCGGTCGGCTTCGGCAGATTATTCTGGCACGGCGAGCGCGATGGCGAAGACCTAGTGCTGCGCCATACCAGCCCGGATGGCGACCAAGGCTTTCCCGGCACGCTAGAGGCCACCGTGCGCTACCGCCTGGCAGACGGCGCGCTGGTGATCGACTACACCGCGACCACCGATGCGCCGACGGTGCTGAACTTGACCAATCACGCCTATTTCAACCTCTCCGGCGCCCCGGACATCCTCGGCCATGTGCTGACCATCCATGCCGATGCCTTCACCCCGTCAGAGCCTTCCGGCTTGCCGACCGGGGAAATCCGCCCGGTCGCCGGTACCGTGTTCGACTTTCGCACCCCCACCGCAATCGGTGCCCGCATCGGCGCTGACGACGAACAGCTCCGCCTCGGCCAGGGCTACGATCATAACTACGTGCTCGGCACCGCCCCGTTTGCGGCGCCGATCCTGTCCGCCGAACTGGCCGCCAGCGACCTGACCATGCAGGTCTGGACCACCGAACCGGCGGTGCAGCTCTACACCGGCAACCACCTCGCCAAAGCCGGCTTTGCCCGCCATCAGGCGGTGTGCCTGGAAACCCAGCATTTCCCGGATAGCCCGAACCAGCCGGGCTTCCCCAGCACCGTGCTGCGGCCCGGTCAGGTGTTCCGGTCCACCACGCGCTACCGCTTCGGGCCTTGATCGTCGAACAAAATGCGGTTGGCCGCGCCTTCCATGTCGTCATACTGGCCGACGCGGAGCGACCAGAGGAAGGCGGCCAGGCCGCAGGCGCCTAGGACGAGGCTGAGCAAGATCAGGAAAAGGATAGGGGTCATTTTTTAGGGTGTTCTTTTTGTGAACAAAAAGAACCAAAAAACGTTTCGAAACGGCCTGGGCTACGCCGTACACTCAGCGGTGAGAGTGCGCCGGAGGCATCGTGGATCGAAAGTTTTTTCCTGCTTTTTTTCAAAAAAGCAGCGCTTAAACCATCCTTCATCGTCGCACCCGCCAACTATTCGCCAACACCAGCAACGACGACGACGACATCGCCGCCGCAGCCAGCCATGGCGTGACCAGCCCGGCCATCGCCAACGGCACCATCAGCACATTATAGCCGATCGAGAGTGCAATATTCCCGCGCATAATCGCCGCCGCCCGCCGCGCCGTGCGCAATGCTTCCGCCACTGCGTCCAACCCGGCGCCCTGAAACACCACATCGGCCACCGTCTGGCTGATCTCCGCCGCCGTGGACGGCGACATCGACACCGTCGCCGCCGCCAGCGATGGCCCATCGTTCAGCCCATCGCCCACCATCAACACCTGCCGCCCGGCGGCCCGTAGCCGCTCAATCTCCGCCACCTTGTCGATCGGTGAACACAGCGCGCGGAAATCAGCAATCCCACAGGTGCCAGCAATGGCGGTGACGGAAGCCGGGCGATCGCCCGACAGCAACCGCGTCACGATATGCAGGTGCTCCAGCGCCTGAATGGTCTCCCGCGCCTGCGGGCGCAGCGTCTCGGCAAAGCGGAAGCACACCGGCGCATGGCCAGGGCGCGCCAGCCATAACTCCGGCCCATCGGCCGGGGCTGTATCAGGCACGCCGATAAAGCTGCGGCTGCCCAAACGCAGATCGCCAGCTTCCATGCCTTGGCCTGGCACCTCCCGCACCCCCTGCATTGCCACCACCGGGCCGGAGCCGGCGAGCAAGGCGCGCGCCAGCGGATGGCGGCTGCCAGCGGCCAGCCCGGCGGCGATGGCCAACGCCGCCTCGTCCCGATCCGCCGCCGGCAACAAGGCCGGCAACGGTACCGTCAGCGTGCCGGTTTTGTCGAACACCGCCACATCAACCGCCGCCAGCCGTTCCAGCGCGGTGGCCGATTTCAGCAAAATGCCATGGCGGAACAGCCGCAACGTCGCCAGCACCTGCACCGCCGGCACCGCCAACGCCAGCGCGCACGGGCAGGTGATGATCAGCACCGCGCAGGCGGCGAGCAGCGCGTGTTCCACCGTCGCCCCGCCGAGGAAATACCACGCCACAAACGTAGATGCCGCCGCCACATGCACCACCGGGGCGTAAAGCCGCGCCACCCGGTCAGCCAATTCCACAAACCGCCCACGCCGCGCTTCCGCGGCCTCAATCAACCGCACGCATTCGGCCAGCAGCGTGCCAGCGCCGCTGGCAGTGCAGCGCACGGTCAGCGCCCCGCCGAGGTTCACCGTACCGGCAAACACCGCCGTGCCCGGCGCCGCTGCCACGGGCAGGCTTTCCCCGGTCACCAGACTGGCATCAAGCTGGGACGCACCCTGCTCAATCGTGCCATCAACCCCGATCCGCTCGCCCATGCCGACCAGGATGCGCTCCCCCGGCGCCACACTTTCCGCCGCACGCCGGGTCACGGTGCCATCGGCGGCCAATACCGCCACATCGCTGTGCCGCAGCGCCAGCAACTGCTCCGCCGTGGCCCGGGCCTGGCCGCGGGCGCGATGGTCCAGCAAGCGGCCGATCAGCAGAAAGAACAGCAAGGTGCAGGCGGAATCGAAATAGGCGTGCTCCCCGCTCAGCGCGGTTTCCACCAGGCTGAGCGTGGTGACCAAAATCACCCCGATGCTGATCGGCACATCCATATTGGTGCGGCCCTGGCGCAACGCCGCGCCGGCCGAGCGGAAAAACGGCCGGCCGGCATAGGCAATCGCCGGCAGCGCGATCAGCGCGGACACCCAATGCAGAAAATCCCGCATCGCCGGGCCCATGCCCTGCACCTCGCCGATCCAGATGGCGATGGAGAACAGCATGACATTGCCGGCGGCAAAGCCGGCCACCGCCATCGCCCGGGTCAACGCCCGCCCGGTCTGGTCGGCGGCCGCCGCCAGGCTGGCGGCATCAAACGGCACCAGGCGGTAGCCGAGTTGCTCCACCACCCCCACCAGCCGTCCGCCATCATTCAGCGCCCCGGTCCAGCCGAGTTGCAGCCGGCGCGTGGTCATGTTGACGCGGCTTTGCACCACGTTGCGCTCTCGCCCTAGCGCCGATTCAATCAGCCATACGCAGGCGCCGCATTGCAACCCATCCACCGCCAACGTCAGGCTATGCCGTCCGTCCTTGTCGGTCGTCACGCAGCGGGCGAGGTCCCATCGGTCCGTCAGTTCCGGCCGGGTGGGGCGGGCCGTCGGGTCCAGCACCCGGCGGGCGTAATACTGCCCAAGACCCAGGGCATTGATGGTCTCAAACGCCGCCGCGCAGCCAGGGCAACAAAACCGCTCACCAGAAGCAACCGGCTCGCCGCAATGGGCGCAAAGCGGCTGGGCCGCCGCGTCCGTCACTGCACCCGCAGCCGATGCGCCACGTGGATCTGTTTGCCGCCGATGCTGGCGGTCAGATCGATTTCCCACTGGCCGGGTTCGCTCAGCGCCGTATCGGCCAGATATTCACCGGGGGCGACGGCACGGAAGGTCAGCACATGCGGCGCTTCATTGCCCAGCGGGCGCACCGCCTGCCCGGCCACGCGCGCGCCTTCCAGCCTATGCCCGTCACGGTCGGTCAACACCACGCGCGGGATGGCACCGGTCAGCGAAAATTCGGACTTCCAGCCCAGGCTGGCCTCGCGCGCCGCCCCTTCCAGCACCGCATCATAACGGTTGCTGTCGGTAAATTGGCTATGCGTCACCACACCCGGAAAGGTATGGATCGCCTTCCAGGAAATCGCCCCATCCACCACAGCAACGGTGACCAGCAGCGAGGCGATCGCGTAGGGAAACAAACCCCAGGTAAGCCGCATCATAAAACCCTCAGCCGCCGGCGCGCGCGCCGGGGCCCATGAAGTTGGCGTTGCGCTTCAACAAAATGCCATCGGTTGTGTCGCGCAACAGGAAGTTGATATCGGTATTCGGCGCCTCTTTGCCACCCGGCGGCACGTCGAGAAATACCCGATAAGCACCCACACTATCCGCTGGCACAACGATGTTGATCACGCTGCCCGGCACCTCAGACGCGCCAGCCACTTGCAGCGTCGCCCGGGGCGGGCCATCAACGGTGATGGTGAAGTTCACATCGTAATCGTATTTATTCACCAGTTTCAGCGTATAGGCGTTGCGCAACGCGCCATCATGTAAGCGCACAAACAGCGGCGCCCGCTCATGCTGAACCGAGACCTCAAGCAACGACCGCATCGCCAGCCCAGTGCCCATGGCGATCACCGCGATGGCCAGAACGGACAGATAGATCAACGTGCGCGGCCGGATCAGGCGGATCGCCTCCACCGCCTGGCCCTTGGCCAACTCGGCCTGCCGGGCCAGCGTGTCCCATTTGATCAGCCATCGCGGCTGGCCGGTGCGGTCCATAATGTCGTTGCAAGCATCGACGCACAGCCCGCAGCCGATACATTCCAGTTGCACGCCGTCGCGAATGTCGATGCCGGTCGGGCATACATGCACGCACGCCATGCAGTCGATGCAATTGCCCAACTTCGCCGCCGTCGTCGCATCGCGCTTGCCATGGCCACGCGGCTCCCCGCGCCAACCCTGGTAGGTAACGATCAGCGTCTGCTCGTCCAGCATCGCGGACTGAAACCGCGGCCAGGGGCACATATAGGTGCAGACCTGTTCGCGCGCCCAGCCAGCCAGCACATAGGTCGTAGCGGTGAACAGGAAGGTGAAGCCATACACTCCAGCCCCCGCACGCCCGGCCCAGAAATCCATCGTCACCGTCGGCGCATCGACGTAATACATAATCCAGCCGCCGCCGGTCCAAAACGCCACGAACAGCCAGATGCCGTGCTTGGCCAGTTTGCGCCACACCTTATCCAGCGTCACCGGCCCGGCATCACGGCGCATCCGTGCGTTGCGATCGCCCTCAATCCAGCGTTCCACCAGCATGAACAAATCCGTCCACACCGTTTGCGGGCAGGCGTAACCGCACCACAAACGGCCGAACAGGCTGGTCACCAGGAACAGCCCCACCGCCGCCAGAATCAGCCCGCCGGTCAGCAGCACGATGTCCTGCGGCCAGAACGTCACATCAAAAAAGTAGAAACGTTCCGTCGAGATATCCAGCAGCACCGCCTGATCCGGGCGGCCAGGCCCGCGGTACCAGCGGATCCACGGCAAGACGTAGTAAACCGACAGACAAAAAATCAGCAGCGCCCATTTAACATTGCGAGCGATGCCGCGAACCGCGCGCGGGTAAACCCGCACGCGGTCTGCATAGAGCGATTCCTCGCCCGCCGGCTTGTCGACATATTTGTTCACTTACTGGCCACCACCCAAGGAATGGACGTAGAAGGCGACACTCTTGATCGTCGCCGCGTCCAGACGCGTGTTCCAGTTCGGCATCACGCCCTGCCGCGGATTGCTGATCTGCGCCACCACAGCTTCTTTGCTGTCGCCATACAGATGCACCGCCGAATGCAGGTTCGGGCCACCGACTTCGCGATTGCCTTCGCCTTTTTCGCCGTGACAGGCGACGCAGTTCTCGGCAAACACCTTCGCCCCGGCCGCGACATTGGGACCCGGCTTTGTGCCGGCCCGCAACGACAGCACGAAGTCCGCCGCCGCGTCGATTTCCGCCGGCTTCAGAATGCCGTCGGCGCCAAAGCGTGGCATCTGGTTCACCCGCGCATCCGGGTGGCCACTGCGGATACCGTAAGTGATGGTCTGCTGAATCTCCGCCAGCTTACCGCCCCAGATCCAGCTATCCGACGCCAATGTCGGGTAGCCCGGCCGGCCGCCGCCGCCCGCGCCATGGCACGGTTGGCAGTTATTGGCGAAGGTGATCCGCCCCGCGGTCATCGCCACGGCCTGCAATTGCGGGTCCTGGCCAATTTTCTCGATCGGCGTTGCCTTGATCTTGTCCATGCTGCCAGCCCGGCCGGCAGCAATGGCGGCGACATCGGCCGTCACCTGGGCACGCGTCGAAAAGCCTGATGTGCCGTGGTAGTAGCTAAACAACCCCGGCACCGACGGCCGGACAATCGCGTAACCCACACCCCAGATGCAAATCACAATCAGCGTATATAGCCACCATTTCGGTAGCGGCGTGTTCAGTTCCTTCAGCCCATCCCACTCATGGCCCGTGGTATCGCGTCCGGAGATCACGTCCTTTTCGATCTTGGTCGGCACGGTTGATACTCCTCAGCGATCGTCGTTGAGTGGGATCATGCGGTGGCGTTCGTGCATGGCCTTGGTGCCGGGCCAATACTGGCTGGCCACCAAGATCAGGAACACGCCGCCGACAAGCACCACCGAATAAGTCAGCAACAGATTGACGATGGATGACATCAGAGCCTCCTACTGCTGCAGTTTTTCGGCGCTGGTGTTGGCGAAATCGACCAACGTGCCGAGCATTTGCAGATAAGCGACCAAGGCATCCATTTCGGTCGGGCCTTTCGGATTGCCCGGCACCACCACCGCCTTCGGATACCGTTTCATCAGCGCATCCGCCTCCGCCGCCGGGTCGGCCTGGGTCAGCAGGTCTTCCTTGGCATGGGCAATCTGGTCTTCGGTATAAGGGACCCCAACCACCCGGTTGGTGCGCAGATGCTGGGCGATATGATCGAAGTCCAGCGGCGTTTCGGCCATGAAGCGGTATTTCGGCATCAGGCTTTCCGGCACCAGCTCCTGCGGGTTGGTCAGATGCGCGTAATGCCAATCCGACGAGTATTTGCCGCCCACCCGCGCCAGATCCGGGCCGATACGCTTGCTGCCCCACTGGAACGGATGGTCATACATGCTCTCCGCCGCCAGGCTAAAATGGCCGTAGCGTTCCACCTCATCCTTCAGCGCGCGGATCTGCTGGCTGTGGCACAGGTAGCAGCCTTCGCGGATGTAGATGTTGCGGCCCATCAGCTCCAGCGGCGTGTAGGGCCGCATGCCCACCACATGTTCCACCGTCGTTTCGATGGTGAACAGCGGGATGATTTCCACGATGCCGCCGATCGCCACCGTCAGCAGCGTCAGCACCAACAGCAGGATGGCGTTTTTTTCGATCCATTCATGACGGAACATGGTCTTACTCCCCCGCCACAACGGCGCCAGCCGCACCAAACTGGCCAGCATCGGACCCAGAAAGATTTGTCGAAGGCGAACGCACCGTCATCACCAGGTTGTAGACCATGATCAAGGCTCCGACGAAGAACATCACCCCGCCCATCCAGCGGATGACGTAGTAGGGGTGAACCGCGTTGACGGATTCGGCGAACGAGTATTGCAGGAAGCCGAACGCGTCATACGCACGCCACATCAGGCCCTGCATAATCCCCGCCACCCACATCGAGCTGATGTAGAGCACGATGCCGAGGGTCGAGATCCAGTAGTGCCAGGCGACCAGACGGTTGGAATACAGCCCGCTGCGCTTCCACAGCGCCGGCACCAGATAGTAGATCGCGCCGAAGCTGATGAAGGCGTTCCAGCCGAGGGTGCCGGAATGCACATGGCCCACCACCCAGTCGGTATAATGCGCCAGCGCATTCACATCGCGGATGGACAGCACCGGGCCTTCGAAGGTGGACATGCCGTAGAAGCCCACGGCGGTGACCGAGAAACGCAGCGCCGGGTTGGTGCGCAGCTTGTCCCACGCGCCCGACAGCGTCATCAGGCCGTTGATCATGCCACCCCAGCTGGGCATCCACAGCATCAGCGAGAACACCATGCCCAGCGTCTGCGTCCAGTCCGGCAGGCTGGTGTAGTGCAGGTGATGCGGGCCGGCCCAGATATACATGAACACCAGCGACCAGAAATGCACCACCGACAGACGGTAGGAGTAGATCGGGCGATCGGCCTGCTTGGGGATGAAGTAGTACATCATGCCCAGGAAGCCGGCGGTCAGGAAGAAGCCAACCGCGTTATGGCCATACCACCACTGGATCAACGCACTCTGCACGCCGGCGTAAACCGCGTAGCTTTTCGCGGAATACATCGAAATTGGCACTGCGGCATTGTTGACCAGATGCAGCACCGCGATGGTCAGAATGAAGGCCAGCAGGAACCAGTTGGCGACGTAGATATGCGGCTCTTCCCGCTTGAGCAGCGTGCCAACGAAGATGATCGCGTAGATCACCCAGACGATGGTCAGCCACAGGTCAATATGCCATTCCGGTTCGGCATATTCCTGGCCTTGGCTATAGCCCATCACATAGCTAAGCGCGGCCATGACGATGAAGAACTGGTAGCCCCAGAACAGGAAATCGGCCAATGCCTCCCCGCCGAACAGGCGGGCGCGGCAGGTTCGCTGCACGATATAGAGCGAGGAGCCGATCAGGATCGAACCACCAAAGGCGAAAATCGCCCCGGAGGTGTGCACCGGGCGCAAACGGCCGAAATTGATGAACGAGAAGCCCAGATTGGCTTCCGGCCAGGCCAGTTCGGCCGCGATGTAGACGCCGACCAGAAACGCGACCACAGCCCAGAACACGGACGCAATCACGAATTTCCGAACGACCGCCTCATTATACTGAATAGGAACTTGCATTGGTTCAGCCATGGTTCCCTCCCCGGTGCCGGGCGAGTGCCCGCCGATCGTGATGGCGGCGGATCAGTCCGATGTCGAACACAACGGCAAAGCCGGCAACCGATAGGCCGAAGATAAAGATCTCGCTATCATAGGCGCCGGAGGCCATCACCAACCCGACCAGGCCCAGGACGGCGACCATGATCCCAACAATGATTTCGCTGATGTCGTCTTCCATGTTTGCTCCGTGGTCGCTGGCTGCTGCGTGTTACAATGCGGACACACCTGCTGCGGTGCACCATCGCTGGGCAAACTGACCGTGGCGCCCCCAGCTCGCATTGATGCAGATCAAACGCTCGCAAGGCTTTGTCAGGCAAGTGAAATATCGCGAAAGAGGATGCGATGTACGATTTAATGGCAGAGGCGCGCGGGCTCGCGGCGCTGTGCCAGCCAGGGGGGGCGCTGCTGCCCGGCGGGCTGGCGCTGGCGGGGTTGGCGGGCAGTGTGATGCATTGCGCGCCGATGTGCGGCCCGTTCGTGCTGGCGCAGGTCGGCGCGCGGGTGCAGGTCACGCCATGCGGCAGTTGCCGTGCCGTGGGCGTGCTGCCGGGCTACCATATCGGGCGCATCCTCACCTACAGCCTGCTCGGTGCCGTGGCCGGGGCGGTTGGCATCGTACCTGGGCTCGGCTGGGTGGCCGGGGTTGGGCTGGCATTGGCGGCAGTGCTGTTTCTGGGCCAAGGGCTGCGGCGCCTGGCGCCGGCGCTGGGCCGGCATATCCCGGCGCTGGACTTCGCGCCCAACGGGGTGCTGCCACTGATCGGCCGGCTGGGCTTGCGCAGCGGGGTGCCGCTAGGCATGGCGTTGGGGTTTCTGCCCTGTGGCTTGCTGTACGGCGCGCTGCTGGCCGCCAGTGCCGCGGGCGGGCCGGCGCAAGGTGCGCTGGCCATGCTGCTGTTCGGGCTCGGCACAGTGCCGGCGCTGCTGGCGATCGGGCTCGCCGGGCAGGCGGCGATGCGGCGCTGGCAGCACGCGATCGGCCGCGCGGCGCCGATCCTGCTGCTGATCAACGCCGCGGTGCTGGCGCTAATGGCCAGCCAGATGTTCTGAGCGGCTAAACCACCCCGTTGGCACGCAAAGCGGCGATTTCCGCAGCGCCGAACCCAGCCTCGGTCAACACCGCATCGGTATCCGCGCCGATGGCGGGCGGCGCCCGGTCCAGCCGCCCGCCGCCATGGGCGAGGCGGAAGCCGGACCCGACCATGCGCAACGGGCCGTGCGGGCTGTCCACCGTTTGCAGCACCTCACGCGCCGCGATCTGGCGATGTTCGATGATTTCCTCGATGCGCCAGATGCTGGCCGCCGGGGCGCCGGCTTCATTGAGCCGGGATTCCCAGCTGCGCGGGCTGTCGGTCGCCAGCACGGCCTCGATAATCTCGCGCAGCGCGTCCTTGTTCGCCACCCGGGCGAAGCGGTCGGTAAAGCGCGGATCGGTCAGCACATCCTGCCGGTCCAGGATGGTCATCAGCGCGCGGAACTGCTTTTCGTTGTTCACCGCCAGCAGAATATGCCCGGCCGTCTCGCCCGACCCGGCGGCAAACAGGTTGGCGGTGGCGTTGCGGCTGACCGCCTGGTTGCCGAACTGATATTGCTTGTGCCCGGCCAGAGTGAAATCCGCCACCTGCGGCGACAGGAAGCTCAGCGTGGCATCCAACATGGCCACATCGACGAACTGGCCACGATCGGTATGGGTGCGCTGAAACAGCGCGCTGGACACGGCAAAGGCGGCCGTCATGCCCGAAAGCATGTCGCAGGCGGCGAAACCGGCGCGCACCGGGCCGGTTTCCGCGTGGCCGGTGATAGACATAATGCCGGACATGGCCTGAATCCGGCCGTCATACCCGGCTTCGGTGCGGTCCGGCCCGGTTTGGCCGAAGCCGGAAATGGCGGCGTAGATCAGGCGCGGGTTCAACGCCGACAGGGCGGCATAGCCGATGCCGAGCTTGTCCATCACGCCAGAGCGGAAATTTTCCATCACCACATCGGCATCCAGCACCAGGCGCTTGATGATGGCGATGGCCTCCGGCTTGGTCAGATCAAGGCCGAGGCTGCGCTTATTGCCGTTCACCGCCGCCCAGCTCGGCGCCATGCCGCGATCCGCCCATTCGCGGTTCAGCGGCGTGCGGCGCATATCCTCACCCTCGCGCCGCTCCACCTTAATCACATCGGCGCCGAGCAGGGCCAGTTGGAAGCTGGCATAGGGGCCGGCGAGCACCTGGGTAAAATCGAGGATTTTGACCCCAGTGAACGGACGCGCCTCGGTCATGCCGCGACCACCCGGTTGGCGCGGGCGAGTTCTTTCTGCCGGTCGAACTCGGCGCGGCGGCGGGCGAGTTCGTCGGCGGACATGGCGGCGATGTTGTTATAGGTGAATTTCCACGCCGCATCCGCCGCCCAGCGCAATGGCGACTGCACGGTGGTGCGGGCGACGGGGGCGGATTCCAGCACCTGCAAGGCCAATTCCAGAGTCAGCGCCTGGCTATCCAGGTCGTGCGGGCGGCCGGCGGAATTGCCCAAGGGGAAATCGGAATACAAAAACCGCGGGGCGGCGGCGTGCTCGACGATATCCTTGGCCACGCCCATCACCACGGTGGCGATGCCGTTGGCTTCCAGATGGCGGGCGACCAGGGTGGAGGTCTGGTGGCAAACCGGGCAGTTCGGCACCAGCACCGCAGCATCAACCCCATCTTCCCGGCAGCGGGCGAGGATCTCCGGCGCATCGGTTTCAATGGTGACCCGATGGCTGCGATTGGTGGGGGCGCCGAACAGGCGCGGCGCCAGTTCGCCAATGCGCCCGGCGGCCGCGAGCTTGCGCATCAGCGGCAGCGGGTTCCACGTGCCGCTATCGGTGGCGGTGGTGTTCAGCCGGTCGTAGCCGATATGGGAGATGCGCAGATCATGGTCCTGCGCGGTATCGCGATCATAGACCTGATAGAATTTGGCGCTGCCATTATAGGCCGCACCCGGACCCTGGTCGCCTTTATCCGGCTGATACGGCGCGGCGGTGGTGATCAACGCCACCCGCGACTTGGCCAGCGGCTTGTGCAGCTTGTGGAACGGCGCATCGACGTAGTGCGCCCAGCGATAGGGCGTGGTGTAGCCGATGGCGATGTAATAATCCCGGGTGCGCTGCATATAGGGGACCGGCGCGTCATCATCGGGCGCAAAACCAAGGGCTTCATCGAGTTTATCGAGCATATCGGCGGTTCCTCATCATTGGGAGGACGCTAGGAGCGGCGAGGAAGCGAAGTCAAGGCGGCGGCTACACGCTGCCGGCCACCAGCACGCAGCCGGAGATCAGCAGCAGCACCAGAATCACCCGGCGAAAGGCGACGTCGCTGAGGCCGGAGTATAATTTGGTGCCGAACCAGGTGGAAATCAGCACCGCCGGCACGATGTAGACGAATAACTGCCCGAAGGCCGGGGTTAGCCCGCCGCTGACGGCATAGCTGGCCAGGGTCATGCTTTGCATCAGGAAATTATAGGTTTGGAACACCACGCGCTGGGTCTGCTTGTCCCATCGGCGCAGGCTGCACCACAAGGTTGGCACCGGGCCGGTCATGCCGGCGAGCCCGCCCATAATGCCGCCGATCATGCCAATCACCCCATCGGCCACCCGGCCGCCATGGGTGATCGGCGGCAAATTCGTCATCATCAGCATGCCGGCGCAGTAGACGATCATCACCGCGCCGGTGACGCCGCGAAACCAGTGCAGGTCGATATACGCCAGCGCCAGCACCCCGAACGGTACGCCGATCACGCCGCCGATCATGAACGGCACCGCGCGCGGCCAATCGATTTTCTGCCGCAGGCCGATGAAGGAGACGAGCTGCGAAACCAAGGAGCCCGCGACCACAATCGGCGCCAGCAAATGCGGGTCGAGCACCCAGGCCCAGATGCTCAACCCGACCAGCCCGAAGGCAAAGCCGGAAAGCCCGGAGGTGAAGCCGGCCGCCACCGCGCCGAGAACCGTGAGCAAAATGACCGACAGCGACATACACCACACCAAATGACGAGGGATTCCTGGCGCATTTCCCCCAAATACTGGCTGCAACAGGCGATATCTTGGGCAAACAACGGCAAAACTTTTCCGCCATTCCGCGTGGCCGCGCAATCCCCGGTGGCAGCGCCCGCCACGATCCTTGCATGCGCCGACGCGGTGCGGGATAGGACAGCAGAACAGGAGACACGACATGACCGAGGCAACCGCGCCGCCGCTGTTTTATGATGCGCATTTATTTGTTTGTTGCAACAAACGTCCAGACGGGCATCCGCGCGGCTCCTGCGCCGCGCAGGGATCGGAAGCTTTGCGCGACTATATGAAAGCGCGCGCCAAGCAGTTGGGGTTGAAGCGGGTGCGGGTGAACCAGGCCGGCTGCCTCGATCGCTGTGAACTCGGGCCGTGCATGGTGATTTATCCTGAGGGGGTTTGGTACAAAATCACCACCAATTCCGTTATCGATATGATCCTCGAACGCCATGTGCGCGATGGCGGGCGGGTGGCTGAACTGATGCTGCCGAGCGGATAACCGCGGATGTACGCAGATGGCGACACGATCTTTGCCGTAGCCTCTGGCGCCGGGCGGGCGGCGGTGACCTTGCTGCGACTGAGCGGACCGCAGGCGGGCGCCATGCTCGACCAGCTCTGCCGTCGGCCGGCACCACGGCTGGCGGCCCTGCGCGCCTTGAGGGCGGGAGGGGAGGTGCTGGACCGCGCGCTGGTGCTGTGGCTGCCTGGCCCGGGCAGCTATACCGGCGAGGATTGTGCGGAATTGCATCTGCATGGCGGCCGGGCGGTGCTGTCGGCGGTGTCCGAAGCGTTGGTGCGCCTTGGGGCGCGCCCGGCTGAAGCCGGAGAATTTACCCGGCGCGCGTTTCTCAACGGCCGGATGGATCTGGTCGAAGCTGAGGCGGTGGCCGATCTGATTGACGCGGAAACCACGGCGCAGCGTCGGCAGGCCCTGCGGCAGATGGAAGGCGAGCTCGGCGACGTGCTGCATGGCTGGGCCGGCCGGCTGATCCGGTTGCTCGCGCAGCAGGAAGCGCTGATCGACTTCCCCGACGAAGACCTGCCGCCCGAGGTTGAGGCGGCCTTGCTCGCGGAGATTGCTGCCCTGATCGGTGAGATTTCCGCCCTGCTGCAGGATGAGCGGCGCGGCGAGCGGCTGCGGGAAGGGTTGGTGTTCGCGGTGGTCGGGCCACCGAACGCGGGAAAATCCACCTTGGTCAACGCGTTAGCAACGCGAGAGGTCGCCATTGTCTCCGCCACGCCGGGTACCACGCGCGATGTGCTGGAGGTGCGGCTGGACCTTGGCGGGGTGCCGGTTACGCTGCTCGACACCGCCGGCTTGCGCGATACCAGCGACGAGATCGAGGCCGAAGGCGTGCGCCGAGCGCTGGCCCGGATGGCGGAGGCTGATCTGGTGCTAGTGGTTGCCGAGAGCGGGGAAGGGGCGTTTGCCGAGGTGGGCGACCTGGCCAAGCTGCAGATCCGCACCAAGAGCGATCAGGGGGGCACGAGCCTGGACGCGCTGCATGTCAGCGCCCGCACCGGCGTTGGGATGGACCAGCTGCGCGACCGCCTGGCCCAGGCGGCGCAGGACATGACGCAGGCAGCCGGACCGCCGCCACTGACCCGCGCCCGCCATCGGGCAGCCTTGGCCGAGGCGGTGGCACGCTTGCAGACGGCGGGCGATGCCGCGCTGGCCGAATTGCGTGGCGAGGATTTGCGCCTGGCATTGCGCGCCATTGGCCGGGTGACCGGCGCAGTGGGCGTGGAAGACATACTGGATTCAGTCTTTCACCAGTTCTGCATTGGGAAGTAAAACACCGGCATGACCCAGATAAACCGGTATGATGTTGTGGCAATTGGCGGCGGCCACGCGGGCTGTGAGGCAGCGGCCGCAGCGGCGCGCATGGGCGCCCGCACGGTGCTGCTGACCCACCGCCTGACGACCATCGGCGAAATGTCCTGCAACCCCGCCATTGGCGGCATCGGCAAGGGGCATCTGGTGCGCGAGATCGACGCGCTCGATGGGCTGATGGGCCGGGTGGCCGACCAGGCTGGCATCCACTTCAAGCTGCTCAACCGCAGCAAAGGGCCGGCGGTGCGTGGGCCGCGCGCGCAGTGCGACCGCCGGCTGTATCGGGAAGCGATGCAGGCCGCCCTGGCTGCGCAGACCAATCTGACCTTGTTGGAAGCGGCGGTGGACGACATCGAACTCGGCACCGATGGGCGGCTCGCCGCGGTGATCTGCGCCGACGGCACCCGCATCGCCTGCGGCGCTGCCGTGCTGACCGCCGGCACCTTCCTGCGTGGCATGACCCATATCGGCAACACCACCCAGGCCGCTGGGCGGGTGGGGGAGGCGCCGGCAATCAAACTGGCCGAAGCGCTGGCGCGGCTGGGCTTGCCGCTCGGCCGCCTGAAAACTGGCACTCCGGCGCGCTTGGATGGCCGGACGATCGACTGGGCATCGCTGGGGCAGGATTGGGGGGATGCGGTGCCGGAGCCGTTCAGCACCCTCTCTGGGCCGCCAACCAACCGGCAGATCGCCTGCGGCATTACCGCGACCACGCCGGCAACTCATGCGGTTATTCGGGCCAATTTGCATCGCTCGGCGGTGTATGGCGGCCAGATCGCCGGACGAGGGCCGCGCTACTGCCCGTCGATTGAAGACAAGGTGGTGCGCTTCGCCGAGCGGGAGCGGCACCAGATTTTTCTCGAACCTGAGGGGTTGGACGACGATACCGTTTACCCCAACGGCATTTCCACCAGTCTGGATGAGGACGTGCAGCGCGCCATGCTGGCCACGATCCCCGGTCTGGAGCAGGCGCGCATGATCCGGCCGGGCTACGCGGTGGAATATGACTATGTCGATCCGCGGGCGCTGTGGCCATCGCTGGCCTTGCGGGCGCTGCCGGGCCTGTATCTAGCCGGGCAGATCAACGGCACCACCGGCTACGAAGAAGCCGGCGCCCAAGGGCTGATGGCCGGGATCAACGCCGCGCGCTGGTGCGCGGATATGCCGCCGGTCACCCTGGATCGGGCCGAGGCGTATATTGGCGTGCTGATCGACGACCTCACCACCCAGGGCGTGACCGAGCCCTATCGGATGTTCACCTCACGTTCAGAATATCGGCTGACGCTGCGGGCGGACAATGCGGATTTGCGCCTGACCGGGGCCGGCATGGCTTGGGGCTGCGTCGGGTCCGCGCGGGCCGGCGCATTCCAGCAGCATTCGACGATGTTGGCCGATGCGCTGGCGCGGGCACGCAGCGAGACGATTACCCCGTCAGCGTTGAAGGCTTTCGGTGCCGAAATTCGCAGCGATGGCCGGAACCGCACGGTGCTGGATTTGCTCGCCCACCCCAAAGTGTCGGACGACGCGGCGCTCGCGGCGTTTCCGTGGCTTGCGGCCCTCCCACCGCGCGTGGCGGAGCAGTTGCGCACCGAAGCGCTCTATGCCGGCTACCTGCCGCGGCAGGAGGCGGATATTCGGTCGTATCGCAAGGAAGAGGCGGTGGAGCTGGGTGCGGTGGATTACGCCGCCATTGGCGGGCTTTCGACCGAGTTGCGCGACAAGCTCGGCCTGGCCCAGCCCGCCTCCCTCGGTGCCGCCGCACGCATTCAGGGCATGACCCCAGCGGCGATGGGCGCATTGGTGGCACATGTTCGCCGCCGCCAAACCGAGCAACGTTTCACGTGAAACACTCCTCCGATGCTTCAGGCGGTGTTTCACGTGAAACACTCGCGCGCCTCGAGACCTACGCGGCGCTGCTGCTCCAGTGGAACCGCACCATCAACCTGATCTCACGCAAGGACGAGGCGGTGCTGTGGGAGCGTCACATCGTAGACAGTTTGGCGCTACTGCCGGTTCTCCCGCAGGATTTCAGTCACGCCATCGATCTTGGGTCTGGTGGCGGATTGCCGGGGATTGTGCTGGCAATCTGCACCGGCAAGCCGTTTCACCTCGTCGAATCCGATCAGCGTAAATGTGCCTTTTTGCGCGAGGCCGCGCGGGCCTTGGACGTGCGTGTCACCGTGCACACCGCCCGGATTGAAGCGGTCCAGCTGCCGGTCGCACCGCTGATCACCGCCCGTGCGCTTGCACCTTTGACCACCTTGCTCTGCTGGAGCCACCGATTATTGGCACCAGATGGGGTTTGTGTGTTTCCGAAGGGTCGGAGCGTCGATGAAGAATTGACGGCCGCCGCATCCGAGTGGCACATGACGGTGCAGTCCGTTCCCAGCCCAACGGACCACGCCGCCCGCATCCTCCGAATCAGCGAGATCGAACGTGTCGGCCACGCGACCTGAATTTCCGCCCACGCCGTCCCAACCCACGATCTTTGCGATCGCCAATCAGAAAGGCGGGGTGGGTAAAACCACCACCGCGGTCAATCTGGCCACCGCGCTCGCGGCAACCGGAGAGAGCGTGCTGCTGCTCGATCTCGATCCGCAAGGCAATGCCTCAACCGGGCTCGGCATTGACCGAAGCGAGCGTGGTGTTGGCACCTACGCCGTGCTGCTGGACGGTGTTCCGCTGGCCGACGCGCAGCGCCCGTCCGGCATTCCGAATTTGACGATTGTGCCGGCCGATCAAGACCTAGCTGGCGCTGAAATAGAGCTTGCGACCGCCGATCGACGGGAATTTCGCTTGGCCGACGCGCTCAAAAACCTGAACGGCTATTCTTACGTACTGATCGACTGCCCACCCAGCCTGGGGTTGCTGACCTTGAATTGCCTGGTCGCGGCCAATGCGGTGCTGGTACCGTTGCAGTGCGAATTCTTTGCATTAGAGGGGATTAGCCAACTGATCCGTACCATTGAGCGGGTGAAGCAGGCGCTGAATCCCCAGCTGCGGCTGCAAGGGATTGTGCTGACCATGTATGACCGCCGCAACAACCTGTCGGATTTGGTGGCGGCGGACGCGCGCAGCTTCTTCGGGCCCACGGTCTACGAAACCATGATCCCGCGCAATATTCGCATTTCCGAGTCCCCCAGCCATGGCAAACCCGTACTGCTCTACGACTATAAATCCCCCGGCGCCCAAGCCTATGTCAGGCTGGCGCAAGAAGTCTTGCACCGCGAAGGCGGTAGCCAAAGGAGCGTGGCATGAGCGCTAAAGAAGTCGGCCCGCGCCTTGGTCGTGGTCTCGCAGCCTTGCTTGGTGAAAATACGCCCGTGGCCGCAGGGGCAGGCGCCGGCGGTATCACCGCAATCCCCATCGAGCACCTACAACCCGGCCCGTTCCAACCTCGCGATACTATGGACCCGTCCGATCTCCAGGATTTGGCGGATTCGATCCGTGCCCGTGGCGTTCTGCAACCGCTCCTAGCCCGACCCCATCCCACCGAGCGTGATCGCTACCAAATTATTGCCGGTGAGCGACGTTGGCGAGCGTCACAGCTCGCCGGGTTGCACGAGATACCCGTCTTAGTGCGCCCACTCAGTGACCCGGAGGCTATGGCCGCCGCACTAGTGGAAAACCTCCAGCGCGCCGACTTGAATGCCATCGAGGAAGCCGAAGGGTATCAGCGGCTGATCGAAGAATTCAACATGACGCAGGAAAAACTGGCCGAAGCGGTTGGCAAATCGCGCAGCCATGTCGCCAATACACTGCGGCTCCGCAATCTCCCAGCCCGAGTACAAACCGAAGTCCGAAAAGGCGCACTAACGGCTGGCCATGCGCGTGCACTACTTACCCTTCCAGATCCCGAAAAAGCCGCTTTGGCAGTCATCGCCGGCGGCTTGAACGTCCGGCAAACCGAAGCTCTAGGCCAGCGCAAAGCCACCGCCCAGAAGCCGCCGCGCGAACGTGATCCGGAAACCGATGCCCTGGAACATAGTCTATCCGAAGCACTCGGACTAAAGGTTGAAATCAGCTTTGACGGAAAAGGCGGATCGGTACGGATACATTACCGGTCGCTCGACCAGCTTGATGGCCTAATCGCTCTACTTCAGCCAAGCTAAGCACCCCTGGGTCTGCGCCTCACTCACCCAGGGGATCCATGCCTAGGCTGCCACGCGGGTTAGTCGCCCCAGCAGACGATCGACAAGCCATTGGGTGAGCGCGTCTTGGCGGAAGACAATGCCAGTTTGGCCCAAGCTACGCCGACCGATCCGGCCATGAATAACCCTGTCTACATGCGGCAGTTGAAGCGTTACATCGGTACCGACCGCACATTCCAAATCGACGGCCAGAAGCATCCCGCCGCGTGAGATATTCACGGCCTGAATGCTCGGCAAATTCATCGTCCCGTGCTCCACCGCTACGGTCAGGGACGACGTTGCAATGCGTTCGTAACTGCGCCGCTCATCGCCGCTAGAGCGAATGGCAACCAAAAACTGGTCCACTTCCTCTCGCAAGGTTCCCGCTTGGTCGCGAACGCCATCCGCCGCTTGGAGTACGGCTCGGCCCGCCGCGCCGGAGGTGTGGGCAATACCAGACAGGCTCTGCATTGCCTGCGTTGCGCGAGAGGTCGCTGTGGACGCACTTTGCACCGCCGAGGCGATGTCGCGAGACGTCTCGCTCTGCTGCGCGATCGCCCCGGAGATCTCATCCGTAGCATCGCGAACCCTACCAATAGCGCCGTTGACCCCGCCAATCGCCTCACTGGCCTCATGCGTCGAGTTACGCACGGCGGCAATACGCTGGGTCACCTCCTCGGTGGCGCGTCGGGTTTGCGCGGCCAGGGCTTTCACCTCCCCAGCCACGACAGCAAACCCCTTACCCGCCTCCCCCGCACGTGCGGCCTCGATCGTCGCATTCAGTGCCAATAGATTCGTGTGGCCAGCGATGTCGGAGATCAATCCAACAACGTTACCGATCTCATCGGCCGCCGTGACCAACTCCGAAACCATACGGTCCGAGCGATTGGCAGCCTCGACAGCAGTATCAATGGCGCTGGTGACATCATGCACACGCCGGGAAATCTCGGCGGCATTGGCCGCCATTTCTTCCGCCGCTGCCGCCACGGTGGCAAGATTGCTGGTCGCCTCACTGGCATCCCCAACGGTGGCTTCAGCTTGTTCCAGCGTTGCGGCAGCAGAGGCGGCCATGGTTTCCGCTGACGTGCGCATCCCATCCGCGGCTTGGCCGAGCATACCCATAACGCCGACAATCGAATTGCCAAATTCCTGCGTATGCTGATCCATCGCCGCATGCCGGCGCGCTTGCACGGCCCGGGCTTGATCCGCTTCCTGCGCCAGGCGGCCACGCTCCAGTAAACCTTCCTGCAACACCCGAAGTGCCCGGCCGAGAGCACCAAATTCGTCGCCACGTTCAGTGCCGGGCACTGCGATATCTAACGCGCCCGACGCTAACCCCTCCGTCACCGCCGTCAAAGCACGGGTTGGCCCAGCAATGCTGCGACCCAACGCCCAAATCAATAGTCCAACGCAAAACCCGACGAGCAGTGCCAGTCCCGCTAACGCAAGCGCTACGTTCCGACGAGCCAAAGCGAGGTCGTCGACATACACGCCAGTACCAATAACCCACTGCCACGGCGTGTAGCCAACCACATAGGACAACTTGGGCACCGGTTGTTCTGATCCAGGCCGCGGCCACAGGTAGTCGACGACGCCTTGCTGGTGATCGCGCACCATCCGAGCAAATTCCACAAACAGGTGTTTGCCGTTTGGGTCCGCCATCGCACCGACATTCTTGCCCTCAAGCTCCGGCTTAATGGGATGCATCAACATGACTGGGGCCATATCGTTCACCCAGACGTATTCCTCCCCTGATACCGCAACGCCCGTAGCGCATTCAGGGCTGATCTCTGCGCCTCCGCCTCCGTGATATGTCCGGCCTTGGCATCTGCCGCGTATCCAGCGACGATGGAGGTCGCACTCGCCGCGACGGCACGCAACATCTCAACGCGAGCCTGCTCGATCCTCTGCGATTCAACAACATAAGAGACCCCGCCGAGTACCGCCAAAGACAGCAAAGCGGCAATCGTCGCCAAATGCAGCCTCCACGAAACTGGTAACCTGGATAGATTGATTGGCATGATCGAGGGAACTCCGTGGCGATATATGCACCATTATCACCCAGCGACGTTGCCAGATCGTGAATCTGGCTCGCATTCAATCCGATTACGGCCACCGATAATGATCGCTAGGGCCGTTGCTAATCTGAGCTCACTTTCCCACCGTACCTAGCTGATCGCGAGTGCGATGACCGAAGTTGTCGTCCAGCTACTGAATCTGTCACACATCCCCGAGCTTTTGTATGTTGACCGCATTCACGCGAGACCCACTGCACCATTCGTTGATCAGGACGCGAGCCCGGATCAATCGGCCGTCGCGATCGGTATCATACGCATCCTATCCTCACAGAAGGCGACATCTCGAGACCAGCCAAACGATCTGCGCCATTACCCCGCGCCTCCGGAAAACGGGGGAAAATAGGGCTCGTGAGCCTAGGGCGAGGCAAAATTCTCCAATAAGATATGCATTTAAGGTATATCAGACATCTTTTTTGTAGAAAAAATCGCTATTTTCGAGGTTTCGTCTCTTTTTTTGTATGTTTCAACGCATACCATCGCGTGACACGCGAAGTCTTGCAAATTGGGTCAATTCTCACGCCACTTTGACCCATTCATCTCCGAAAACCTATAAATCTCATGGGGTGATACACTCCCGTTTTGCTTTACATTAACTTGCAAAGTGCATTCTCCGACTGTCTCCGATCAACAAGTTATAGTTCATTAGTTGAATATACATATTTTAGACATATGTTTTCCGGGTTTTAACCACCAAATTCAGTCAATATCTCATTCATAACGTTGTCTCTTCTTACCGTCAGATAATACCCTGACGGAGACGGGAAATGACTACTTCAACCGTCGCTACGAATATCGTTGCGGACCCAACATTGTCGGCGAAAATGGCCTTCGGCAATGGCACCATCACCAACAACCAGCCTGCCATGTATGCGGCCCTGCCCAGCCTCCCCGGCACCCAATCCGCCTGGTCCGTGGTGCAGTGGCACAAGGCGCAGTATCTGGACCCGAGCCAGACCCTGATCGCGCCGACTGATGCTGGGGCCAACGGTCTCGGCAATGCGCTCTATGGCTGGGAGACGGCGGACGGGAATACCAGCCTGCAGATCTTCGGCGCCACCGATGACAGCGATGTCTACCATCTGCAATCCAGCAACGGTGTGCTGACCCCGGCTGGCGGCAGCAACCTGTTCCTGCAAACCGCCGTCGCTCCCAATACCACTTTCGCCAACACCCTGATCTACAGCATGCAGGCGCGGATTTCCGATGCGGCCGTGGCCTATACCGTGCCGTCTGCCGCCATTACCGGCGTCGTGCAGGCGGTGGCCTTCACCGGCTTCACCGTCGCCTTCAACGCCATCGGCTCGGCAAGTTATGATGCCAGCCTGCCGACCTATAACGCGTTCCTGCAAATCGAACTCGCCGGATCGCGCGGCGAGGGCACGTATCGCGGCGGGTGCATGGAAGCCAACGGCAACGTCCAGCTATGCGACACCACCTTGCTGCCGCAGAACAGCCTGCTGCCGTTCCAGGCCAGCGATGGCGGCCTGACCACCGAAACCTACAATCTCAACGCCTATCTCGCCGATATGGTGGCGCAAAGCTGGACCCTCAGCAGCGCCAATGGCCCGCAGGCCTTCACCATGGTGGCGGCGGCTCAAAACCTGGCGAACTGGACCCTCGGCAGCGTTTATGTCGGCTTGGAGACCCAGAATGCCGGCACCGACGGCGTGGTGCAGGGCAGCGACACGATCGGCCTCGATATCGGCCATGTCGCGCTGACCGCGCTTCCGGCCGGCAGTTCGGCCGTCGCCCCCGCACCGGCCCATATCAGCGCCAACTACAACATCACCCGTCAGGATGATGGCACCACCGTGATCGCCGATCCCCGCTCTGGCGCGGTGCTGACCACTTTGGCCGCCGGCACCCCCAGCTACCAGTTTGACGACGCCAGCTTCTGCCTCAACCTCGCCGCCGCCCAGACCGCCGGGTTGAACCCAGCTTTGCTGCGCGACTACGATGGCAACAACCTCGGCGCACCCGCCGGCTGGCAGTTAATGGGCGTGGCCGATGTCACCAGCAACGGCGCCGCAAGCTACATTCTCACCAACCCCAGCATTTCCCGCTGGGCCGAGGTGCAGCCGACCGCCAATGGCAGCATCGACATGACCAGCTACGGCGCCGGGGGTGCCACCCGCGTGGTCGGCATTTACATCGACCCCTACGTCGCCGCGGGCATCGACGTTCGCTTCGGCCCGTATGACAGCCAGGCGCGCTTCCAGAATGACCTCGCCGCCAATGATTTGCGGCTGCTCGGCTCCGGCAATTACGACAATTCAGGCTTCAAAGATTGCTGGTTCAAGGTCATGACCGGCGATACCAACCGGTGGTGTACCCTGACGTCTGGAAATTCAGTTTGCGGCCTGGGCGGTGTAGGCGTTCCAACGACCAAGAAGGAACCCCACACGATGCCTGACACCCACGATAGGATCATCGACGAG
>CAITOL010000030.1 GCA_903893975.1 uncultured Rhodospirillales bacterium
CGTTCGCAATGAGGAGGTCAGCGGTTCGATCCCGCTTGGCTCCACCACCCCCGACCCCCTCGCTGATTGTTGGTTTTCACCGCCGCAGTTATGGCGGATGGAAGCCCATTTCAGGAATGATTCATTTTTTGCCGTTACGCCGTGCATCTGAACGATGTGACGAGACGTAGTATGCGGATGGATGATCGACCCTATGCCCCGTGTGGGGACCGCCCGCCCAACTGGATCAAAGGTGTGCCGGCGGCGGCGGCGGCGCGGCGGCGCAATGCGGATTTGGCGGCACAGCGGCTGTTGCCGGCAGTGCAGCGATTGCAAGCCGAGGGCGTGCGGACTTTGCACGCGCTGGCGGCGGAGCTGAATGCGCTGGGGGTGCGCACGGTGCGCAATACGCAGTGGACACCGACGGCGGTGCGCCGGTTGTTGGACCGAGCCGCGCAGTGGAACCCGCGCAGCTCGCGTGAGGTTTAGACGGTTTCGATCGCCGCCTGCTGTTCCGCCTGCATCGCCCACATTCGCGCGTAAACGCCATCATGGGCCAGCAATTCGGTATGGGTGCCGCGCTCGGCGACTTCGCCGTGATCGAGTACGATGATCTGATCGGCATCGACGACGGTGGAGAGGCGATGGGCGATGGTGATGGTGGTGCGGTTGGCGGAGACAGCGCGCAAGGCTGTCTGGATTTCCTGCTCGGTGCCGGTATCGAGGGCTGAGGTGGCTTCATCCAGGATGAGGATGCGCGGGTCTTTGAGGATGGTGCGGGCGATGGCGACGCGCTGTTTTTCGCCGCCGGAGAGTTTCAGGCCGCGTTCGCCGACTTTGGTGTTGTAGCCGTCGGGCATGCGCATGACGAAATCATGCACCTGGGCCAGCCGGGCGGCGTGCTCGATCTGGTCCTGGGTGGCGCCGGGGCGGCCGTAGGCGATGTTGTAGCCGATGGTGTCGTTGAACAGCACGGTGTCTTGCGGGACGACGCCGATGGCGGCGCGAAGGCTGTCCTGGGTGACGTCGCGGATGTCTTGCCCATCGATCCGGATGTGGCCGGAGGTGACATCGTAGAAGCGATAGAGCAGGCGGTTGATGGTGGATTTGCCGGCGCCGGTCGGCCCGACGATGGCCAGGGTGCGGCCGGCGGGGACGTGAACGCTGAGGCCCTTGAGGATCGGGCGTTCCGGCTGGTAGCCGAAGCGCACATCGGCAAACACCACATCGCCATGCGGCACCTGGAGCGGGGCGGCGCCGGGCTTGTCGGCGACTTCCTGGCTGAGGCTGAGCAGGCGGAACATCTGCTCCATATCGGTCAGGCCCTGCTTGATTTCGCGATAGACGGTGCCGAGCAGGTTGAGCGGCTGGTAGAGCTGCATGAGATAGGTGTTGACGAGGACGAAGCGGCCGACCGTCATTTCCCCCGATTGCACGCCACGGGCGGCCATGAGCATGACCAGTGCCAGACCGAAGGCGATGATGCTGGCCTGGCCGAGATTGAGCAGGTTAAGGGTGACCTGGCTTTTCACCGCGGCACGTTCGTAGCGTGCCCAGGATTGGTCGAAGCGCTGGGCCTCATGCGCTTCGTTGCCGAAATACTTCACCGTTTCGTAGTTCAGCAGGCTGTCCACGGCTTTGGACTGCGCGTCGCTGTCCATCTCGTTCATGGTGCGGCGGATGCGGACGCGCCAGTTGGTGAAGACGAAGGTGAAAAACAGGTAGAGCCCGACGGCGACCAGGGTAACGGCGGAGAACTCCCAGCCGAAAATCCGCCACAGGATAACGGTGACCATGATGACTTCGAGCAGCGTGGGCACGACGCTGAAGACCATCATGCGCAGCACCGCTTCGACGCCGGTGGTGCCACGCTCAATCGCACGGGACAGGCCGCCGGTGGCGCGGTCCAGATGGAAGCGCAACGACAGGCGGTGCATGTGCTGGAAGGTTTGCAAGGCGATGCGGCGCACGGTGCGTTGCTGGACGGCGGCGAAGATCGCGTCGCGCATTTCCCCGAAGCCGGACGAGGTGATGCGCAGGATGCCGTAGCCGACGATGAGCGCGGTGGGCACCGTGATCAGCGGGTTGGCGCCCTTGGGGATCAGCGCGTCGACGGCGGCGGCATAGATCAGCGGGACGCAGACATTGGCGACCTTGGAGATCACCAGGAACAGCGCCGCCAGGCTCGCGCGCACCCGGGCGCCGAGATCGTCCTTCGGCCACAGATAGGGGAGCAGGGAGGCCAGGGTTTGCAGCGTGGTGCGCTGCGATCCGGGAAGGGCGATGGGGGCGGCGGCGGTGGTGCGTCTCATGCCGCTACATGTGGCACGTTGGGGCGGTTTTTCAAACGGCCTGGTTGGCGGGGCGGCCATTCCGCGCTAACGCGGAGGCATGAAAACACTGCTGCGACATATCCTGGCCTGTAATGATGCGGTGCTGCCGGGCGGGCGGGTGCCGTTTCGGGTGGGCGCCGCGCCGGTGGGCTGGCTGGCGCCGGAGTTTGCCGCCGCTTTGCTGACGCTGGCCGGGCCGCACCAGGAGGCGGGCGCGGTGGTGCTGGACGACCCAGCCGCCCTGCCCGCGCTGGGGCGCGCGGCGGCGGGGCTGGGCTTTGGCCGGGTGCGGAACGAGGCGTTCGATGTGCGGGCGACGCCGACCGGGCCGGTATTGGCGACGATCGACCGTGGGGCGCTGCCGGTCTTTGGCATTGCCGCCCAGGGGGTGCATCTGGACGGGTTGGTGCGGCGGGCGGACGGGCTGCATATCTGGATTGGCAAGCGCGCCGCCGATAAGGCGCTGGACCCCGGCAAGCTCGACCATATCGTTGCCGGTGGGATTCCGGCCGGGCTGACCCCGGCGGAGACGCTGGTGAAGGAGGCGGAGGAGGAGGCGGCGATTCCGCCAGAGTTGCTGACCGACGCCCAGCCCTATGCGACGCTCAGATACGCGATGGCGCGGCCGGAAGGGTTACGGCGGGATGTGCTGCATTGCTACGAGGTGATGCTGCCCGAGGGCTTCACCCCCACCCCAGCGGATGGCGAGGTGGAGAGTTTCGCGCTGTGGCCGTTGCAGGACGCGCTGGCGGCGGTGCGGGCGACGGAGCAGTTCAAATTCAACGTCAACGTGGTGTTGATCGCGCTTGGCCTGCGGCATGGCTTGATCGTGGGCGCGGAGGCCGAGGCGTTGCGCGCGGCGATGCCGTGGGCGGCAGGGCAGGAACGCTAACGCCCCCTGCCCTGCTAGTTTGCTTAAAGTTCTGGTGGCGCCGCGGCGATGGGGATTTCCCGGCTTTCGGTGGCGGCGGGTTGTTCGCCGTAGCCGGGCAGGGTTTGCAGCGGGGCGGGTTGCTGGTCGGCTTCGTCCTGATCCGCGTCGCCATCCTGCTGGTAGCGGCGCTGCTGGTTGGCGTTGCCGTTTTGCGGGCCGCCTTGCTGGGCGGCAAGGTTCATGGCGTTGAGGATGCGGAAATAATGTTCCGCATACTGGAAGTAGCTTTCCGCCATGACTCGGTCGCCGGCACCAGTCGCGTCGCGGCCGAGTTGCAGGTATTTCTCGAATAATTGCTGCGCGGTGCCGCGCACGCGCATATCCGGGCCGGAGCTGTCGAAGACATGGTTGCGGTTGAGCGGGATGTTGCCGCCCTGGTGCCGCGGCGGGCCACCGCCGCCACCACCACCACCGCCGCTGCGGTTATTGCCTTGGAAATTGTTGCGTCCGCGGGCGCGTTTCATGTTCATCAAGCTGCCAAGGTACTTTCGTGGTTACGGGCCTGGTTACGGGCAGAGTCCTGGCGGAAGGGAGGTCCCGTTCCGGCCCCGGTGCATGGCACAAGGGGCACGCCAGTCCGATGCGTCGGCTTCTGCCTGGTTTCCGGGTCATGCCAGCCCCGATGTACCGGGGCTTGGGCCGACCGTGGAGGGAGACGCGGCGAGCGCGAGTCCGGTCCAGACCCGTGTAAGCTAGCCGCGTTGGCGGGTTCTGCCAAACGGTTTTTTGCCCGGTTAGGCGCGGCGGATGATCAGGGCGCGGGCGATGCCGGCCAGATCGGCGCGGGTTTGCGGGGTGGGCAGGCCGGCGTATTCGACCAACGCGCTGACGGCACGGGCTTGCCCCTGGCCGAGTTCCAGGATCGCCACGCCGTCATCGGCCAGCAGGCCGGGCAATGCGGGGATGATGCGGCGGTATTCGGCCAGCCCGTCGCCGCCGCCATCGAGGGCGGAGGCGGGCTCAAACAGCGCGACATCTGGCATTAGCTGAGGAATATCAGTGGTTTCGATATAAGGCGGGTTGCTCAGCACCAGGTCGAAGCGGCCTTGCACGGGGGCGGACCAGTCGGCGCAGATGAAGGCGGCGCGATCGGCCAGGCCGTTGCGCTCGGCATTGCGGCGGGCAAGGGCGGCGGCATCCGGGTTGCGGTCCACGCCGAGGCCGAAGGCGTGGGGAAATTCGCTGAGCGCGGCGAGCAACAGGCAGCCGGTGCCGGTGCCCAGATCCAGGATACGCCCGACGCGGTTGCGCGCCGGCAATGCGTCCAGCGCAGCCTCGATCAAGGTTTCCGAGTCGGGGCGGGGGATCAGGGTGGCGGGGGAGACGGCGAGGTCTAGCGTCCAGAAGCCTTGCTGGCCGAGGATGAGGGCCATGGGTTCGTGGCGCAGACGGCGGGCCAGGACCGCGTGAAAGCCGGCCGGGTCGATCGACTGGTTCGGGTCTGGCAGGCTGCCGGATGGCAGGCCGAGGGCGTGGACCAGCAGCAGCCGGGCTTCGCGGACCGGGCTTTCAATGCCCGCCTGCCGCAAGGCGGTTGCGGCAGCGCGCAGCAGGTCGGCGATGATGTGCATGCGGCATTTAGCGTGCAACCCTGGGGCAGCGGCAAGCTGCCCCAGGGATGGGCTGCTGCTACTCGGCGGCGGTTTCAGGCAGGTACAGCGCGCTGCCTTTGGCTTTGAAGGTTTCCTTCATCGCTTCCATGCCAGCCATCCGTTCCGAATCAGCGCGGATATCGTGGCTGATTTTCATCGAGCAGAATTTCGGCCCGCACATCGAGCAGAAATGCGCGACTTTGTGGGCTTCCTTCGGCATGGTTTCGTCGTGGTAGAGCCGGGCGGTATCCGGGTCGAGGCCGAGGTTGAACTGGTCTTCCCAGCGGAATTCGAACCGGGCGCGGCTGATGGCGTCGTCGCGCAGCTTGGCCAGCGGGTGGCCTTTGGCGAGGTCGGCGGCATGGGCGGCGATGCGGTAGGTGATCACGCCGACCTTCACGTCGTCGCGGTTCGGCAGGCCGAGATGTTCCTTCGGCGTGACGTAACACAGCATCGCCGTGCCGAACCAACCGATCATGGCCGCCCCGATGGCGGAGGTGATGTGGTCATAGCCCGGGGCGATATCGGTGGTCAGTGGCCCGAGGGTGTAGAACGGGGCTTCACCGCATTCCCGCAGCTGCTTGTCCATGTTGATTTTGATCTTGTGCATCGGCACGTGGCCGGGGCCTTCGATCATGACCTGGCAGCCTTTGGCCCAGGCGATCTTGGTCAGCTCGCCCAGGGTTTCCAGCTCGGCGAACTGCGCGGCGTCGTTGGCGTCTGCATTCGAGCCCGGACGCAGGCCGTCGCCAAGGGAGAAGGAGACATCGTACTTGCGCATGATGTCGCAGATTTCCTCGAAATGCTCGTAGAGGAAGCTCTCGCGGTGATGCGCGAGGCACCAGCGCGCCATGATCGAGCCGCCGCGCGAGACGATGCCGGTGGTGCGCCTGGCGGTGAGCGGCACATAGGCGAGGCGGACGCCGGCATGGATGGTGAAGTAATCCACGCCTTGCTCGGACTGCTCGATCAGCGTGTCTTTGAACACTTCCCAGGTGAGCTTATCCGGGTCGCCGCCGACTTTCTCCAGCGCCTGATAGATCGGCACCGTGCCGATCGGCACCGGGGAGTTGCGCATGATCCAGCTGCGGATGTTGTGGATGTTGCGGCCGGTGGACAGATCCATCACCGTATCGCCACCCCAGCGGATGGCCCAGACCAGCTTTTCCACTTCCTCGGCCGCCGAGGAGGTGACCGCGGAGTTGCCGATATTGGCGTTGATCTTGACCAGGAAGTTGCGGCCGATGATCACCGGCTCCAGCTCCGGGTGGTTGATGTTGGCCGGGATGATGGCGCGGCCGGCGGCGATTTCCGACCGAACGAATTCCGGGGTGATGAAGGGCGGGATGGAGGCGCCGAAATCCTCGCCATCGGCGCGGCGTTCCTCCGCGCCTTCGGCCATGGTGGCGCGGCCGAGATTTTCGCGGTGCGCGACGTAGATCATTTCTTCGGTGATGATGCCGGCGCGGGCGTATTCGAGCTGGGTGACCAGCTTGCCGTCGGCGGCGGCCAGCACCTGGCGGTCGGCGGGGCATGGGGCGACGAGCTTGTCTTCCGGCACGAAACCGTTGTCTTCCGGCTTGACCGCGCGCGGGGCGATGGCGGTGAGGCCGCGCTTGGCGAGCCAGGGCGAGCGGATCGGGGTCAGGCCGGTGTTGAGGTCGATGGTGGCCGCCGGATCGGTATAGGGGCCGGAGGTATCGTAGATGCGGAACGGCGGTTCGTTGGCGCTGGGATGCAGGTCGATCTCGCGGAACGGCACTTCGATGTCCGGGCGCGCTTCGGGGCTGGAGTAGATTTTGCGCGAACCGATCACCGGGCCGGTGGTGACCGCGGCGGGTTTTGCTTGCACGTTCATGGCACGTCCTCTGTTAGCAGGGGCGGCCGACGATGGGCGGGATGAGCGGATGCGGTTCCCGTCCCTACGCCGGAATAACCCGGATCAGGTTCGTAGGGTCACCGCGCATTATGCGGACTCTCAGCCCTTGGCAGGGCTCCCCTCGGATGCGGCGGACATTGGCGGGGTTTGGGGGCGCGTGTCAAATGAAGTTGCGGCGGGGATGATGAACACAATATGCTGGAGCGGTATTTTCGGAGCGTAGATATGGCGGGCAGCTACACGCTTGGAGCGCACTTCGACGGCTTCGTGCAAGCGCAGCTTGCGGGCGGCCGCTATAAGGACGCCAGCGAGGTGCTGCGCGATGCCCTGCGGCTGATGGAAGACCAGGAGCGGCGGTTGGCCGCGCTTGATGCGGCGATTGGGCAAGGGCTCGCCGATTTGGAGGCCGGACAGGTTTCGGACCTCGATCAGGTGTGTGATGCGTTGATCGCCGAAGTGACGGCCCTGCCCCACTCCGCTGCCTAGTGCGCGTCGTTCTTGCGGCCCGCGCCAGGGCCGACCTGCGTGACATCGCGCGGTTTATCGCGCGCGACAATCCGGTGCGGGCGGTATCCTTCGTGCGGGATATCCAGACCAGCCTGCGCGCGCTGGGTGAACAGCCATTGGCTTTTCCGGTTGAGCCGCGGTTCGAGCGATTGGGGGTGCGACGCAAGCCCTATCGCGACTATCTAATATTCTATTTGCCGACTGACGCGGCGGTAAACATTCTCCGCATACTCCACGGCGCGCGCGACTATGCGGCCTTGCCGCTCGCAGACAGGTGATATCGAGACCCATCAACCGGAGCCCACCCATGCCCAACCCGAACGACGCGATCCAAGCCCATTTGCCGGAACTGATTGCCATTCGGCGCGATATTCATGCGCATCCCGAATTGGGGCTGGAGGAGCATCGCACCGCAGCGATCGTGGCGGCGAAATTGCGGGAATGGGGGGTGGAGACCACGACCGGCGTGGGGGGCACCGGGGTGGTGGGCACCATTCGCGGGCGGTTGCCGGGGCAGCGGGCGATTGGGTTGCGGGCGGATATGGACGCGCTGGCCATCGTGGAGGCGACCGGGCTGGACTATGCGTCCACCGCCAGCGGGCGGATGCATGCGTGCGGGCATGACGGGCACACCACCATGCTGCTCGGCGCGGCGAAATATCTGGCGGAGCATCGGGATTTCGCCGGCACGGTGCAACTGATCTTTCAGCCGGCCGAGGAAGGGCGTGGCGGGGCCAATGCGATGCTGGCGGACGGGCTGTTCGAGCGGTTTCCGTGCGATGCGATTTACGGCATGCATAACCGGCCCGGCATGCCCGTCGGCGCATTCGGTATCCGCAAGGGCGGTGCCATGGCGGGCGGCTGCATGTTCAAGGTGACGTTTACCGGCAAAGGCGGGCATGGCGGCAGCACGCCGCATCTGTCGGTCGATCTGTCGATCATCCAGGCGCATTTCGTGCTGGGGCTGCAAACCATTGTCGGGCGCAATATCTCCGCCTTCGATCCGGCGGTGATCAGCGTGGGCTATATCGGCGGCGGGGCGATTGAGTCCTGCAACGTGATGCCGGCGGAACTGACCGTGGGCGGCACGGCGCGGCATTACAGCGCCGCGGCCAAGGAGATTATCACCACCCGCATCACCGAACTGGCGGAAGGGCTGGCGAAATTGCACGGCGCGGGGGTGGAGGTGTTCTTCGATTGGGTGGCCGCACCGCTGGTCAATCATGATGAGCAGACCGATGTGGCGGTGGCGGCGGCCAGCGCGGTGGTGGGGGCTGAGGCGGTGAATGCCAACCTGCCGGCGACCGGCGGCGGTGAGGATTTCGCCTATATGTTACAGGTTAAGCCGGGCGCGTTCATTTTCGTCGGCAATGGTAGCGCGCCGGATGGCACGGTGCATGGGGTGCACACGCCGCTGTATGACTTCAACGACGCGGCGATTCCGCATGGTGTGGGATATTGGGTGGAGTTGGTGCAGCAGGAGTTGCGGCTGCCGGGGTGAAGCAGCGGCGGGGGGGTGATTAGTGCCCGCCGAGTTCCGTCATCAGCCCAGGCCGGACGCCCAATCCCATTGAGGCGTCCAGCACCGCACCGTGCAGCGGTGTGGAATAGCCGGACGCCAGAAAGACGACGATATTGGCAATTTCTTCTGGGGCGATCAGCCGTTGTTTCGGCAGATGCGCGGTGAAGGCGGCTTGTTCCGCCGCGTTCATCCCATCGAGGGTGGATGCCTGAAACATCGGCGTGTTGGTCGCCCCCGGGCAGATCGCGAATACGTCGATCATTGCGCCGGTGAGCTCTGCGGCCAGTTGCCGGGTCATGAAAGCGACGGCGGCCTTGCTCATGCCATCCGACAGGCGAAAGCCGGGGAAGACGGCAATGCCACCGCCCACGGAGCTGAAATTGATAATCTTCAGCGGCAGACTGCCAATTCGTCCACGCATGGCGCCTAAAAACGCCTGGCACAGCTTTAAGGCGCCGTCGGCGTTGATGGCGAGCATCACGCTATCCTGGGCGCCGGCCTGGTCGGCAAACGCCGCAACGGTGGCCGAGCCGACCGCGGCGTTGTTGACCAGGATATCGATCCGATCCCAATGCGCCCCAACTTCATGGATGCAGGTTTGAATCGACTCTGCGAAACGCAGGTCTAGCACATGGGCAGAGAGGCGGTCTGGGGATTGGGCGATGAGGGCCTGCGCGGCGTCTTCGGCACCGGCGACATAGGTGAACGCCACCTTCGCGCCATGTGCCAGCAATGCCTCCACGCAGGCGCGGCCAATGCCGCCCAACCCGCCAGTGACCAATGCAACACGGTCACGAATGGTCGGCAGGCAATCGAGCGGCTTGGCAACGTGCGTCATCGTCGTTTCCCTTTGCGTGCCCTGCCCCTGACATTAGATCAGGATGATGTCTGAAAGGCGACATCACCCTGATCT
Source organism: uncultured Rhodospirillales bacterium (assembly GCA_903893975.1). Classification (GTDB taxonomy): domain Bacteria; phylum Pseudomonadota; class Alphaproteobacteria; order Acetobacterales; family Acetobacteraceae; genus CAITOL01. The sequence goes on from CAITOL010000030.1 coordinate 9,660, forward strand.
AGCTCTTTGTTTTACCGCGTGATTCAGACCTACGGTGCTTCCACCTTCAGTCATCACGCTCTAGCCCGGAACGTCGAACTTGACGCCCTGGGCCAAGGGCAGGCTGTTGCCGTAGTTAATCGTGTTGGTGGCGCGGCGCATATAGGCCTTCCAGGAATCGGAGCCGGCTTCACGCCCGCCGCCGGTTTCCTTCTCGCCCCCGAACGCCCCGCCGATTTCGGCGCCGGACGGACCGATGTTGACGTTGGCGATGCCGCAATCCGAGCCGACGGCGGAGACGAAGAGTTCCGCCTCCCGCATGTTCAGGGTGAAGATGGAGGAGGCGAGGCCGGCGGAGACGCCGTTGTTCAGCGCGATCGCGTCCTCGATGCTGTCATACGGCATGACATACAAAATCGGCGCGAAGGTTTCACGCAGCACCGGGCCGGTTTGCGCCGGCATTTCCACCAAAGCGGGCGCGACGTAATAGGCATCTGGACAGCCGGGCACCGCGTGCCGGGCGCCGCCATGTACGGTGCCGCCGGCCTGGCGCGCTTCATCGAGCGCGGCCTGCATGCCGGTATAGGCGGCGGCGTCGATCAGCGGGCCGACCAGGGTGCCATCATGCAGCGGGTTGCCGATGGAGACGGAGGCGAAGGCGGCCTGGAGCTTCGGTACGAAATCGGCATAAATGCTGCTCTGCACGAACAGGCGGCGCAATGTGGTGCAGCGTTGCCCGGCGGTGCCGATGGCGGAGAAGGCAATGCCGCGCAGCGCCAGCGGCAAATCCGCTGACGGGGTGACGATGGCGGCGTTGTTGCCGCCGAGTTCCAAAATCGAGCGGCCGAAGCGCGCCGCGACCACCGGGCCGAGCTTGGCGCCCATCCGGGTGGACCCGGTGGCGGAGACGACCGGCACGTGATGCGAGGCGGCAATGGCGGCACCCACGGCGCCGTCGCCGATCAGCAGGGTGGACAGGCCGGCC